>JACQWK010000599.1 GCA_016209525.1 Verrucomicrobiota bacterium | reverse complement strand
GTGTTGACGTTTGCATCAAGGAAATTAACCCTTGATCGAGGCCGGGCGCATCTTGAGACTGCCACGGTTGTTTTCTCCCTCTCCCCCGAGGTTGGAGTGGGGGAGGGTCGGGGAGAGGGCAACCTCGTGTGGGGACCGTGGCCAGGCGTGCTTAGATGGAACGTTCCTCCTGTCCCCGGCCCTCCACTTTGTGGAGGAGAGGGAGTTACGCCGTTGGAGTTTCGGTGGCAGTGTCAAGATGCGCCCATCGAGGCCTCAGTCTTGCCAGACGTAGCATTTGTGTTGCTTAGAACACAGTTTGAAGGTAGGGACGGCGCGCCCGCGCCGTCACCCCCGCGTGCAGCGGCGGAACAGCATGTGCCGCGGGTGCATTGAGTGATCTCGCCCGTCTGGAAGGGTTCCGCGCCTGCACGGCGCGGGGACGCCGCAGCGCGGCGTCCCTACCTTTCACGTGCTGTGAATCTTGCGTCGCGAACAGCAGACCCAAGCACCTCAGCTTTGCCGAATGCGCGAAGCCGCCGCGCGATCAGTTCCAGATCGAGCGGAGTTTCCAGATGTCCACTCGCCTGATCTTCGGGCCATCCGGCTCTGCCCAGAATTCGAGGCCGCGGCTGGCGGAGGCCGGCAGAACGAGAGCCGTGAGTGTGGCCTCGCCCTCGTTGGCGAAGACTTCGATTGAAGAGGCGTCCAGGAAGACGCGCAGGCGAATCCGGCCATTGCGGGCACTCAGCGGCGCCTCGTGAATGCCGGAGAATTTCGGATGAAAATCCGTCTTACCAGCGCGCGTGCGATCAAGGAAGAGGCGGTTGCCGCTTGGCTCACAACCAATCACAGTCTCTTCGCCTTCGCCTTGTCGGACTTTCAGGCCAAATTTACCTGAGCCGGCCGACTCGAATTCAATGTCGATTTCCAATTGATCGCCGCTGACCTCTCTGCGTCGAAGCCAGTCAGCCGCTTCGTCAACAGTCCCGGCGCCTCGATGGTAAGGCCGGCCGCGAAGCTTTCGCAGTTCGCGCGCCGGTATTTGAATCAGGCGATGCTCATGGCCTGAGCGGCGCAACATAAGTTCGCGAGGGAGCGACATTGCACTGCGCCAAGGCGATGTGGGCACGGCACCGGCATACTCCCAATTGCTCATCCAACCAATCCAGAGCCGGCGGTTGTCGCGCTTGGGAATGTCCGACCAAGAAACGGCGGCGTAGAAATCGCGGCTGTAGTCGGCCCAACGGGCCGGCGGCGACGCGACCTCTGGCGTGAACCGGGTGCCGTCGAACTCGCCGACGAAATATTGGCAGCCTGAACCACCCGCCGGCGCGCCTGAACCGACGTTCACAATTAGGACCCATTTCGATTCGCGACGATTGCCTTCGAGCTGGACTGGAAACAGGTCTGGGCATTCCCAGATTCCGCTTGTCGAACCCGCTGGACCAAAGTCGCTCAAGTGCGACCATTCCTTCAGATTGGGTGAACTGTAGAGCCGCACCTTGCGCTGGACCGGCCACGCCACCGCCATGATCCAGCGCCGGGTCGGTTCGTGCCAAAATACTTTCGGATCGCGGAAATCCTTCTCGCCGATGTCGAGCACAGGGTTCCCGCGAAACTTCGTCCAGGTCCGCCCGCGGTCGGTGCTGTAAGCGATGTGCTGGTTTTGCAGCGGCTTCGCGGTGTGATGCCCGGTGTAGAGGGCGACCAGAGGCGGCTTGCCGTCTTTGCCGAAACCGCTTGTGTTGCGCCAATCCACGACAGCGCTTCCGGAGAAAATCATCACGCCGTGCTCTTCGGCGAGCGCCAACGGCAGGTGCCGCCAATGCACGAGGTCGCGGCTCACCGCGTGGCCCCAGCTCATGTGGCCCCATTTGTCTCCGAAGGGATTGTATTGGTAGAACAGGTGATACTCGCCTTCGAAGTACACCATCCCGTTCGGGTCGTTCATCCAGTTGCGTTCGGGCGTGAAATGGAATTGCGGCCGGAAGGGCTCGCGGTAAAGATCAGCCGCAAAAGCTTGAACCGCGCCGCTCAGGCAGAACAGGCCAGTGGCCAAACGCAGAAAGAAGGGGAGCAACAAGTCAATATTCCGAGTTCTTCTTGAGGCCCGGTTCGGGGATGGGATATCGGCCGTTGGCGTCCGCCTTCAAGAACGCCGGCGAATCCATGGTCAGTTTGTCGGCGCCGGGGGCGTATTCGTGTTCTGAGTTGAGCATCTCCTTGAACGTGATTTCCTGGGCGGTGTGAGCCGCCTTGCGGCCCATCGAGGTGACCAGGCTGGCTTCGACTCCTCGCTTCACTTCGTTGTAGGGCCGGTCATGTCGGATGGCATCGACCAGCGAGTTCCATTCGTTCTGATACGGATTCCGCTGATCCGCCGGAACGTCAGAGACCCAGAGCCGGTTAGCCCGGTCCGGATTCTGGCCTTTGTAAGTGCTCGAAGGCAGACCGCAGTCGCCGTTGTTCGAAGCGATGGCCATGCCTTTGCTGCCTTGGACGTGGCTAAAGTACATCGCTTTCGCGCCGACGTTGCAGCGCCCGTCCATGAGGAATTTGCTGCCATCGGCGAAGGTGTATTCCACAGAATAGGAATCAAAATTCTGATCCACGTAGGGGCTGCCGTCGGCGGTCGTCTTGTAGTGGCGGCCGCCCAATGCCTGGGCACTGACTGGCCAGGCGTTCTTCATCCAGCACAAATGATCGATAATATGGATGTAAAAGTCGCTGAAGCACCCGCCGCTGGCCCAGAGGAAGCTGTGGAAGTTCCGGATTTGCCAGAGCAACTCGCCTGGACTGCCGGGCCATTTCGTCGAGAAGGCCGAGCCGACGGGTCCGTGCATCCGATACCCGCGCATCAATATGATGTCGCCAATCTCGCCGTCCTGGATGCGCTGGTGCAGTTCTTGGAGCGCACGGCTGTGGCGGGACATCAATCCCACCCCGGCCTTCAAGTTCTTCGCCGACGCTTCCTCGGCGAGCTTGATCAGCCGGCGGGAAGTCGGGCCATCGGCCGTCAGCGGCTTTTCCATGAAGACATTCAACCTCTTTTGAATCGCATAGGCAAAATGCACCCACCGGAATGCGAGCGGCGTTGTGAAGATCGCAATGTCGCCGGGTTTCAGGCAGTCCATGGCTTTCTGGTAGCCGTCAAAGCCGATGAATTTTCTGTCGGGCGGGACATCGACCTGGCTGGAATGCGTTTTGTTGATTGCGTTGTAGCTGCCGTTGAGCTTGGCATCGAAGACGTCGGCCATCGCGATGAGCTTGATCGGCCCTTGCTTCGAAGTATTAAGGGCGTCGATGGCGGCGCCGCTCCCGCGGCCGCCGCAGCCGATGAGGGCAACTTGGAGGGTGTTGTCCTCGGCGGCATGGACATGAGGAAGGGCCACGCCTGCGAGAGCGGAGGCTGCGGCCAGACGGCCGCTGTTTTTCAGAAATTCGCGACGGGAAGTTGGAGTGCTTGGAGATTCATTCATAGAGATAATCTCCTGACGTTTCCGCTTGCTTGTCAATTCAAGATTTCCTCATCTGAAACGGGACGCTTTTGACGAGCCCGAGGACAAGCGAAGAGAAGCGAAACTCCTTGGCCTTCGCCTCGCGGACGATTTTGCGAATGGCCGGAGCATCGTGGTGTTCGACTCCGCGACCCAACGCAAACGTCAGAAGTTTTTCCGCCAAAGTGCTGACAAAAACCTCAGGTCGATTCAACAAACCTTCCTCCAGTCCCGACACGCCTTCGAACTTGCTCCCGTCCGGGAGGCCGCCGGAACTGTCGATGGATTTGCCTTCTTCCACGGTTCGCCAGCGGCCCACGGCATCGAAGTTTTCCAGGGCGAACCCCACGGGGTCCATCAGATTGTGACAGCTCGCGCAAGCGGCGTTGGCCCGGTGCTCCGCCAAGCGTTCGCGCACGGAGAGGTTCGCCGACACTGTGTTGTCCCTGAGAGCCGGCACGTCGGGCAGCGGCGGGGGCGGGGGTGTTCCGAGGATATTCTCCAGGACCCACTTGCCGCGAATCACCGGCGAGGTCCGAGTCGCATAGGACGTCACGGTGAGAATGCTTCCGTGGCGGAGCAACCCGCCTCGCACGCTGTCCCGGTCCAGGGCGACGCGGCGGAAGCGGCTGCCGTACACGTTCGGAATGCCGTAATGTTTCGCGAGGCGTTCGTTCAGAAATGTGTAATCCGCCTTGAGCAAGTCGAGCACGCTGCCGTCCTCGCGCACAATATTTTCGACAAAGAGTTCCGTTTCACGGCGGAAAGCCTGCCGCAGGTTGTCGTCGAAGTCCGGGAACAGGCGCATGTCCGGAGTCGCCGATTCCAGGTTCCGGAGATGCAGCCATTGCCCGGCGAAAGTGGCAACCAGGCTTTGGGATCGGCGGTCCGTCAGCATTCGCCGCACTTGTTGATCGAGCACTTCCGGCTTGCTCAATTCGCCGCGAATGGCTGTTTCCAACAATTCGTTGTCAGGAATGCTGCTCCAGAGGAAGAAGGAAAGCCGCGATGCCAAATCCAGATCGCTGATGCGATAGACCGTGTTCGAGGCGAGGCCGGTCGGTTGTTGTTCGACTCGGAACAAAAACTGCGGACTCACGAGAATGGCGCTGAGCGCCATCTCGATTCCCGCTTCGAAGCCTTCCTTTGCCCGCGCGGTTCGGTAGAACTCCATCGGCTTTTGAAGATCCGCCTTGGAAATGCCCCGCCGGTAAGCCCGGCGCATGAGGGTGGACAGGATGCGTTCGGCGCAACTGTCTTCTTCACTCGGATGCGACGGCCGGCACGAAAAAATCCGGCGCCGGCTCGGCGTGTCGCCAGGGCCGCTCGCTTCAAAGGGTCCGTTGATCGAGACCTGGAAGACGGCTGGGCCGGTGCGTGGATGGCGATGCATGTTGAAGCGCGCCATGTACGGCTGGCGTTTCGTCTCGAGCAGCGAGGACGGATTCTTGAGAAACGTCACGCCGAGTCGGTGCGGGCCGGCTTTCACAGGAATGCGGGTCTTCAGGTTCTCATCGACTTTAGCGTGATCCCCCTCTGATCGCGGAGGCGCCACGGTGAACAGCTTCATGCGTTCCCGGTCCAGCAACACCTCCAGTTCGTGCGGCTCGCGCATGCCCTCCACGTGCTCGTTGCGATCCCGCGTCAGGCGGATTTGAATTTCATATTCGCCGTCTTGCGGGAATGTGTAGGGGATCAGCGTGCCACCGCGCGTGCCCACCGGAAGCCCCTCCACCTGCTCTTCCTGGGTCAGGTCAGGTCGAATCCGGAAAGTATCGCCGCCCGGTCTCCGCCCGGGAGCCCCGACGGCCAGCCGGCTGATCTTCTGCGCCGCTGAGATGTAGCGGTCCAAGAGGGTAGGGGAGAGGTCAGCGGCCGTGACATTGTCGAAGCCGTGACTGGCCTCGTCCGGAGGGAGCAAGGCGGCGGCATCGATCTCCAACGCCAAAAGGTCCCGGATGGCGTTTTCGTATTCGGCGCGATTGAGCCGGCGGATGGTCTCGGTTCGGCCTGGATTTGGATGTTCGGCGGCGGCGCTGTCGAGCGCAGTTTCCAGCCGGGTCAGCACTGCTTCGTAGGCGCTCTCCTCAGGCCGCGGCTTTCCCATGGGAGGCATCTGGCGCGTGCGGAGTTTTCGGATCACTTCTTCCCAGATTTCCGGATGCCGTGTCACCGGTTGTGAGCGGATGCTATCGAGGTCCACTCCTCCCTTCTTCATTTCGCGGTCGTGGCAGTCGGCGCAATATTGAGTCACCATGAACTCCGCGGGTGTCGCCGCGGGCGTGGTGGGAGGATCTGCTTGCTGCGGCGCCGCTATGGAATGGCCAGCCATGAGCAGCGCAGGCATCCAAGCGGCCAGCGAAATCGCTCGACGAGTCAGGTCAGAAGACATCTGTGCGTTTGGCATTTGGCGCTTCGAAAGCTGGACTGAAGATAACTTTGCTGGACCACTCAGACAAGGAGAAAGCCCCTCGCCATCTCAGCGACGGTTCTCCGGGCGACGGACCGGCTTGGCTTTTGACTTTTGCTGCTTTCGGGACCTGACGGCATCCAGTTTCACGGCATCGTCGAGGTCATGAAGCCGTCCTGTCGCTCGCTTGTTCGCGAGCAATTCGTCCAAGCCTATGAAAGCAAGCTTGAGTCCGTCCGCATTGAGAATCTTCCGTCGTCTGTACGCTGAAGAAAAGTCCACGCCTTCGATGGACGTGAGAATATCGATGGTTGAGCAACCTCTTCCTTTCTGGAATTTCGGCTTTTCCGGCGGCGAAGCCTCTGGCACAGTGCGCCGCATGACCTACGAGCAACTGCCCGACGAATGGAAGGAGTGGCTCGACCTCACGCCGCTGGAGCGGTTCCGGCGCAGCGAGGAACTCTTCGCGCAATACCTGGCGATGGGAGGCAGCCTTGATCCCGACCCCGATCCGACAAGTCCTTTCGACGATCCGCAAACATCGAGTTCAGGCGCTGCTTATGGGCGGCCAGGCCTGCGTGTTTTACGGCGCGGCACAGTTTAGCAAGGACGTGGACCTGGCGCTGCTCGCCGAGGAGGAGAATTTCACCCGCCTTCGCGCGGCGCTGGATGAATTGCAGGCGGTGCGAATCGCCGTCCCGCGCTTCGATCCCGCGCTGCTCGCGCGCGGACATGCGGTTCATTTCCGTTGCCGGCACCCTAGCGCGGCGGGCCTGCGCGTGGACGTGATGACGCGGCTGCGGGACTTGCCCGAGTTCGCCATTCTCTGGGCGCGGAGAACTACCATTGCCGAAGAGGGTGCCGACACCTTCGAACTTATGGCGGTCGAAGATCTCGTGCAGGCGAAGAAAACCCAGCGCAGCAAGGACTGGCCAATGATCGAGGCGCTCGTCGAAGGGCATTACCATGCTGTTGGAACTGAGCCAACGTCCGGGCGCATCCGTTTTTGGCTGGTGGAAGCGCGCGGACCGGAACGGCTCGTCGAACTTGCCCGCCGTTTTTCTGCTGAAGCTCGCGCGCAGGCCAGCCGGCGGCCATTGCTCACGCTCGCGATTGCCGGCAACCTCGCGGCCTTGCGTCCGGCGCTTGACGCCGAGATGCGAGCCGAACAGGACAAGGACCGCGCGTATTGGGAGCCGTTGAAACGCGAATTGGAATCGTTACGGCTGGCCGAGGTGCGGGAACGAAGCGGCCGCAACGCGGATTGAACCCCGGATTTCGGACAGGAACGAATTGGCATTCATCCACGACGTTGTCCTTCGCATGGTTTTAAGCACAGGAGACTCGCTCGTGGCATTGCGGAGCAGACAGGAAAGCGGAAGTCGAGTTGAACAGGAGGAAAGGGAGGGAACGGAGGGGAGGCTCAGACATCCTGATGCCGTGGAAAATGGCTGAACCGGAGTAATGGAGTAGCGGAGTGCTGGAGTGTTGAGAATCCCAATACTCCATTACTCCAACACTCCATTTGGGTTCATGCTATCTCCATCAAGACCGGCAGTTCTCGCATGGGATCAGGACTTCTGAGGCTAGGCTAGGCACTCGCCAACGCTATAGACATTGGACTGGGCGCAGTTGCTGACCCACGCTCAACCCTCAACTTTCAACCCTCAACCATTTGAGCGGCTCGACGACGCCCCTATCAAAGGCTCCCTGGCGCAATCCGTTTGCATCCATTGCTTGACCTCACCGGTAAGACGAGTAAGCCTACAGACATGAGTACGGCGACGATTTCGACCAAAGGCCAGTTAGTCATACCTCAGCGTTTTCGCAAGGCGCTGCACCTTGAAGCCGGCGCGAAGGTTTCGTTCTCGCTGGAGGGCGAGAAGTTGGTCCTCCAACGTGAGCAACCCAAACGCGCCCGGCTTGTTCGCGGCAAATTCGGCCGGCCCGTTCTGGTCGCGCCGCCGGGCGCGCCGCCCATGACACCGGATCGGGTCAAAGCCATCCTCAACGAACTCCCGTGAGCCACCTGCTGGACGTCAACCTCCTGCTGGCTTGTGCGTGGTCAGGCCACGCCGAACACGTCCGCGCCAATCGGTGGTTGAACTCGTTGACGGAGTTCTCCACAGCTCCGGTCACGCAAATGGGCTTCCTGCGTGTGAGCATGAGCGTGGCCTACGGCGCATCCTTTGGCGACGCCCAGACCGCTCTCCGCGCCATCCTCCAACTCAAATCGCACCGTTTCCTGACCGATGCCGTGCCGGCGGATTCGCTGCCTGCGCTATCCAGCGGCCAAGACGTGACCGACGCTCATCTGGTGCGATTGGCGGACAGCCAGGGCCTCAAACTGGCGACCCTGGACGGAGGCCTGTGCAAGAAGCAGTGGGCCGCCCGCATTGCTGAAAACCCGCTTTGACCTGTGACCATGCCCAACGATTCTTCTTGCGACGTGTTCCTCAGCCACAGCGCGAAGGACAAGGCGGTAGTGCGCCCGCTGGCGGAGCGGTTGTGGGCAGACGGATTGAAGGTGTGGTTTGATGAATGGGTGCTCAAGCCCGGCGACCGCATCCCCGCGAAGATCGAGGAAGGGCTGGAGCACTCGCGCGTGCTGGTGCTCGGCATGTCGGTTAATGCGTTCGGATTGGACTGGGCACAGTTGGAGTC
>JACQWK010000612.1 GCA_016209525.1 Verrucomicrobiota bacterium | reverse complement strand
TGGTAACACAGTGGCAGCGCCAGGTTCTCCTCGACCGTCAAGTGTCGGAAGAGCCGCCCCTCGCCGCCAAACACGATTCCGATTCGCAGCCGCTGCCGAGTCAGTTCGGTCTCGTCCAATTCGCTGGTTTGCCTCCCAAACAGCCGATGCACCCCGCGCGCCGGCCGCAACAATCCGGCGGCCGTCGCGAGCAGGTCGCTTTTGCCCGAACTGGGCAAGCCTCCGACCACCCAGAACTCTCCTTCGGCCACGGTCCAATCCACGTTCTCAAGGACGACGATTCCGGGCGCGTGCGCCGCCGCGACGGCGACATTCAGCAGTTCAAGCACGGGCGGCATTGTTTTAGATCCACTCAAAGTTGCGGCGTCTTCGGGTCAATTGTCACGGTTGAGGTCAACTGCGCAAGCCGCCACGAATACTCCCTCTCCTCCATGCAATGGAGGAGAGGGACGGGGAGAGGAGGTGCGTTGGTGGCGTCACACTGGGCTGCCCCTCTCCTCAGTCCTCTCCCCACTCCTGCGTCGCGGGGAGAGGAAGAAGAAAAGACCGCCACGAATAATCGGCGCTGTCCACGACGATTCTGGGAGATCCTGATGAACTGCAAGCTCGCGCGACGATCCGAGCCGGCAGGACCAAACTCATACTCCCCCTGCAATGGGGTGAGTGGGACTGCTTCTTCCTGGAAACAATGGCGTTTCACATCACCAAATAAACGACGATGAACGCGGCGTCCAACAGAGTGCAGGCCACGACGCTTTCCACAACCGCTTGCGTAGTGGCCTGAGCAACTTCTTCGACGCGCAACGGCCGGGCCAGCCCGTGGTAGCAAGTCACGACGGCAATCAGGCTCCCGAAAGCGCACGTCTTCAAAGCGAGCAAGACAAAATCTTCCCAACGAAGCGCGCCCGCCAGTTGGCTGAAATAATCCCCCGGCAGGAGCGGGACATCCTGCAAAAAGGCGAAGAGGTAACCGCTGAACAAGGTCACCAAAATCAGATAAACCGTCAGCGCAAAAATCGCGAGCGCCAATCCGGCCACACGCGGCATGACCAGGTAATGGATGGGATCGATCCCGATCGCCTCCAAAGCTTCGACCTCGCCCAGCGCCCGCGCCGTGCCCAATTCAATGACGATCGCGGTCCCGACCCGCGCCAGAACGAGCAGGGCCGTGATCAGCGGGCCCAATTCCCGAACCACCACGGTCACCATGATTGTCCCGGCGTAATTGGTGGCGCCCACACGGCTGAGCAACGCCACGGTTTGTCCCAGAATCACCAGCCCCAAGGCGAGCGCCGAAAACGAAATGATCGGCAACAAGCGCACGCCCGCCCGATGAATTTGAGCGCGGATCAGCGGGTGGATGACGTGAGACGCCGCGTGCAGCTTGGTCACGATCACTCCCAAGGTGATCAGCGCGAACGCCCCCAACCCGTGGAGAGTGTTCACCAGCCGGAGAATTCGCCACCCGACCCAATTCAAGTACCGGCGAGCCATCCGCATTTGCGCGGTGTTCTCCCGGTCAAAAACGGCTGTCTCCGTCGAAACATCATTCACGCCCGCACCATAGGTTGCTCCGTCGGGAGGGTCAAACTTTGCCTTCCCATCGATCAAGCTCCACGCGCAATCGTTCCAGCGGGAGTCCGACCACATTCGAGAACGAACCGTCGATATCTTGCACGAGCGCATCGCCGCGCTCCTGGATGGCATAGGCGCCGGCCTTGTCCAGCGGGTTGATCGCCGCGAGATATTCGGTGATCTGCTGAGCGGTGAGCGGACGAAAACTCACGTCGGTGATCTCGGCAAACAGCCGTTCGCGCCGATGCCTCAGAGACACTAAACACACCCCGGTCACCACTTGGTGCGTTTGCCCCTGCAAAGTTTCCAACATTCGCCGAGCTTCGCCGAGATCCGCCGGTTTGCCGAACAACCTCACCCCTAAGCTGACGACGGTGTCGGCGCCGAGGACCAAGTAGTCAGGGAACCGTTTCGAAACGGACCGAGCCTTGCGGTAAGCGTTAATTTGAGCGATCTCGCCGGCGGTTAACTGGCGGTGATCGACTTCCGGGACTTCGCTGGTAATGACCTGAAAGTCCAGATTCAATTGACGCATCAGTTCGGCGCGTCTCGGCGACGCCGAAGCGAGGATCAGGCGAGGCAATGCCATAAGCGATGGAACCAAAACATCGAACATCCAACATCCAATATCGAACGCCGAATGGACGAAGCTGCCGTTACTTCGATGTTCAACGTTGGATGTCGGATGTTCGATGTTGCTTTCAATTCGTCGCGACTAGCGCCAATTCTGAACGATACGGCTAGATTCGGAATTGGCGCCACAGTGGGTGAGAGGTCCAGGCTACGGCCTTACACTCGTTCCGTCTCTTCTTCGCACGGGACGCCAATAGCCGGGGTCCGAAGGGTAGGGGAATTTTTTGGCCAAATCTTCGTTCAGGTCCACGCCCCAGCCGGGGGCCTCGTTCACATACATGTAACCGTTCTTCACCGTCGGACATCCGGGGAAGACCTCTTGTGTGGCAGGATTGAAACGGACAGCTTCCTGAATCCCAAAATTCGCAATGGCCAAATCCAGATGGGCGTTGGCCGCATGGCCGACCGGCGAGACATCGCCCGGACCATGCCATGCGCTCCGCACGCCAAACCACTCCGCCAGCGTCGCGATCTTCCGAGCCACGCTCAGGCCTCCGACTTGCGAAATGTGCACGCGGATGAAATCGATGAGCCGTTCGCTGATCAGCCCGACCCATTCGTGCGGGCTATTGAACAATTCGCCCATGGCGATGGGCGTGGCGCACTGCTGCCGGAGCAATTTGAAATAGCCGTTCTGCTCCGGAGGAAACGGATCCTCCATGAAAAACGGCCGGTATTTCTCCACCTCCTTGCAGAGATTGATCGCGTCGATCGGCTCAATCCGCTCATGGATGTCGTGCAAGAGCTCGAGTTCGTCGCCGAATTTGTTGCGAATATGCTCGAACGCCTTGGGCGTGATTTTGAGGTAGGGACGCGGATCCATGTGCGAATCCGAAGGCAAACCAAAGCCCGCGTCTTTGAAGTCCGCCTGACTCGAAAGATGGGGCGAACCGTAACCGCCGACCTGGAGGCGAATGTGCCGGAACCCGCGCTCTTTGTTTTGCGCGACGGAATTTTCGAGTTCTTTGAGATCGCGTCCGCTGGAGTGGGCATAACAATCGACGGCGAATCGGCATTTTCCGCCGAGCAACCGATAAACCGGCATGCCCGCGCGTTTACCTTTGATATCCCACAGCGCCTGATCCAGTCCGCTCAACGCGTTATTAAGCACGGGGCCATTGCGCCAATACGAACTCGTGTACGCCGTTTGCCAAATGTCTTCGATGTTGTCCGCGTCGCTGCCGCGGCAGAATGGATCGAGATATTCATCGACTGCGGTCTTGACTGGAAGCGAGCGTTGCTGATACGTCGCGCAGCCCAGTCCGTAAAGTCCGGGCTCGCTGGTCTCCACTTTCACCACCACGAGCCGGATGTTCTGCGGCGCGGTTAAGATCGCGCGGACTTTTGTGATTTTGAGCGGCGCGGAGGCGCGGCTGGCATTTTCGGCAAGTTGAGCCGTGTCCTGCGCAAGCGCCGGTTGGATTTTCGAGAGACACCCCACGGCGCCGGCAGCGGCGCCAAGGCCGAATGTTTTCATCAGGTCGCGTCGATTCATGCAGATCCTTTCGGTTGATCAAGGGTCGAAGCTAGCGAAGGCACAGGCATTCTCTCCATGAACCTGGTAGGGCTGACCTGCAGGTCAGCACTACCAGGTTCATGGAAAGGCACCACGCCAAATTTGGCGCGCATTGGAACCATGAACCCACCCCTTCCCCACCCAGGAGGGGAGCTAGGTTGCGTGCGCCGATTGCAGGTTCCCCTCCTGGGAGG
>JACQWK010000590.1 GCA_016209525.1 Verrucomicrobiota bacterium | reverse complement strand
CGGCAAGCCGCTCCTGCTCAGCAATTCTCATTTTGACGACAGGCGCGACCTGCGACCCGCTTGTAGTCCCGGCTTTAGCCGGTTTTCTCGCGCTGGCCGGCTAAAGCCGGGACTACGTACGGGTCATAATGAGAATTGCTGACTCTTGCTCGACTTCCCTTCGGTTCACAACGGGAGCGCACGCGCCCACGCGTGCCGTGGTCAGCGCCCTCGCCGACCACACAAGCACGCACGACCAACTGAGCGCTGATCTGCCGAAAAAACTTCCCCTTCCGAACGGCGAGGTGCCGGCATCTGTTTAGCGCAGCGCAGATTTTCAATCTGCCGTATCGCAGAATTGGATTCTGCGTCGGCGCCGAACGGAACGCGCGTGCCAAAACTTTCGACACCCTGCCCACTTCAAGTCGGCGATACAGCAGACTGCAAGTCTGCGCTACGAGACACCTCACGCCAAACACGTACCGGCACCTTTCGGAACGCGTGGTGGCGCGTGTGCTCCCCACTCTCGCTCAAATACTCTCGGATGAGTAAAGCGAGGTCAGGCCGGTGCGAGTTATAGGCGCTCTTGCCGTTTCAGGGATCAGCAATCCTAAACCTCTTGCCTCAAGTCCAACGAGTCGCAACCAGTTTGGGGTGATACGACCCTGTTTAGTGGTTAATCGGCCCGGTAAGGGGGTGAATCGGAAGGGAGTTCGGGGAGTCCTCTCCATGAACCTCAAGGTAGGGCGAGACTCCTGTCGAGCCCTGGCATTAGTTCGGGCAAAAAAGTCAGGGCTCGACGGGAGTCTCGCCCCACCGACTGGCCGGTTCATGGTCGCAATGCGCGCATGAAGTGCTTGGAGGCTCTCCATGAACCTGGTAGGGCTGACCTGCAGGTCAGCCCTACCAGGTTCATGGTCGCAATGCGCGCCAAAACTGGCGTGGGGGCTTTCCATGAACGTCCTAGCAGCGGGCATGCGTCCGCTCTACCCCTCAGATTCACGCGCTTCCGGCTCGGTCACGGCACCCGACCCGAGTTGGCAATCCAGTTTCTGCAACACGCGCCGGATTCGCCGGGGGTTCAGCGGAGCGCTCATGTCCGCCTCTCGGACGTCTGAGTTGGAATGCCCCAACAGCTCCCGAAGCGCTTCGGCCAAAGTCCGAGCTTCGGACGGTGCCAATTCCAGTCGCAGCTTTGTTTCCTGCTCGATTCGCATGACTTTGCGAGCGAATTCCAGGAGCAGTGCGCACGGCTCAAGGCACGGAATCAGGCTCTTTTCAACAGGCGGGTCCGTTTCGAGCCCGCCAATCGACCAAAGCCGCCGCTTCAAGCACAAGCTGGTGTTGCAGCACGCCTGAATCGTCTCGGCGGCTTCGGAATCGCGCAGCTTCTGAGTGATTCGATACATGCCGGTTTGGCGATCCGTGAATTCCCGGTAATTCGTGACTGGCGGAGACGGCGATTGCGCCGCATACCAATCGGCAATGGCGCCGGGGTAGAGGTGATTCAAGGCCATCTCCAGCTCCGCGTCGTTCCGTAACGAAACTGTCCATCCCGTTTGCAGATTGGGGGCGGACTTGAGCGGACGGAACGCGCCCGCCGCCGTGAATTGAGCGAGTGTTCGCAGTTGGGCGGGCGAGGAGTCCTTCAATTCGGCGGCATCGCGCCGTCGGTCCTGGACGTGCCGGAGCTCAAAACCGGCTCCGCGCCGGCAAATGAACACTTGCGCAAAGCTCAGCTCACGGTCGATCCGAGAAACAAATGTCTGGAGCGCGATATCGACCATACACGGTCGAGAGCGTAGCTCATTCTGACGGCTTCGCCACGGCATTTATTGGCAGACTCAGACGGCACTGTTCTGCATTCAGCGCGTCACCCCGTTGACTAGGCTCTTCGGAAGGGGTTCCCAGCAAGGCAGGCCATGAAAAGTTCATCAACGGATTTACGAATCCACGTGCGTTACCGTGAATCCTCGAATTGTTGGCGCCGCCGTAGCGGTGGCCATCCTGGCTGCCGTGAAGGGCGCGCATCTCGCCGCCCGGACCACAACGCGAAACACCAAAGTGGCCTCAGTTTCGCGCCCAAGCTATGCCGGACAGGATGCTCAGCTCCACGGCAGGGGAGACGTCCACCGCGGCACACAATTCGGAGATACACCGCGGCGGATTCAGGCTCCCGAAAACCCAAGTGCTCCCGAAAAATGCGTTGATTCTTGTGACGGTTTCGCCTAGGGTTCTGTCCTGGAAGTTTAACAGCTCCCGGTTTGAAAGTTGCGGTATGAGTGAAGCTTTGGCATTCAACCAAGCTATTCCAGGCGCGATACGAGCATCCTACCAGCGTGAGCGAAGTGTGCCTTCCATCCGACCGCGAGCGGGCGCACACCGAGCCGCCTCACCTGAAAGCGGGGAAGATCCTTAAGCAATCACTCCAACGGAGGTAAAGATGGCGGAAACCCAATCCAATCCCGGCACAACTCCGGATGTGAAACCCCAATCATCTGATTCCACACAAGGTGAATGTCCCGGCGGAACATGTGTCAACTTGGCCGGGATTGTCGCCATTGGCATTTATCTTGCCGCGCTCGCTTATGTTCTGGTCTATGGCCTCGTCAAGTTCTGGCCATCGGCCGCGCCGAGCCGTAGTTCTGCGCCTACCAGCTCGATCGCCACGGGTGCGGCTCTGAGCAACGCGCCGCCCGCCTCGCCGCCCGGAACGGCGGCGGCAAGTCCGGGCCAAGTTCAACCGGTCGGCGCGCCATTCGAGGTTGTTCAAGTCTGGAGACGGCAGGTTCAGGTCCGGCCAGAATCAAGACTATTCCTCGTGGTGGCCATCGCCGGGGCGCTGGGCGGACTTCTCCATTCGGTCCGATCGTTTTATTGGTACGTCGGCAACCGCAACCTCAAGTGGAGCTGGGTGCCGCAATACGTCCTGTTGCCGTGGGTCGGCGCGATCCTCGGGCTTGTGATCTATTTGATTCTACGCGGAGGATTGCTCGCGGGGGAAGCCACAGTCAGCGATACGAACCCATTCGGATTCGCCGCCTTCGCAAGCATGGCCGGATTGTTTTCCGAACAAGCAGTGGAAAAGCTGAGACAGCTATTCGAAGGGCTGCTGGCGCGCTCGCCCAAAGGACGAGATCATGTGCAAGCTGAACAACCTTGACCCCCCTGTGTTAGAGAAGACGTCATCCGCTGTGAGCGAGAAGGATGAATCCATCCCGAAGACGGCGAGTGAAGGCACAAGCGCTGTTCCTAAAGCGCGCGTTTTTATCAGTTACAAACGCGAAACAGATCCAGATGAAAAGATCGCTTTGGCGGTCTGCGAGGCTCTCAACAAGCTTCATGAAGTGTTTATCGATCAGACCATGCTGGTGGGAGAAGACTGGACAAAACGCATCGAAGCAGAACTCCGGCGCGCGGATTATCTGATTACGTTCCTTTCCGCTCAGTCCGTCCGCAGCGAAATGGTCATCGGGGAAGTCGAGAAGGCGTATCGCCTTTCCAAGGAACCCGGACGATCAGGACGCCCTCGGATTCTTCCGGTGCGTTTGGCGTACCGCGAACCATTCGATTATCCGCTCAACGCGTATCTGAGTCACATCCAATGGACCCTCCTGATGGGGCCAGAGGAACTGCCTCGACTGATTCAGGAACTCACTCAGGCCGTTTGTTGCGGCCGCTTGGCGCCAGCCGGTGCCCAATCCGAATCAGACGTGGTGCAGACCTGCAGACCGCTGTCCCTCCAGCCCCCGCTGCCGTCTGCCCAGCCGATCACCTTTGAAAGGCCGGAAGGCACAATGATGACCCAGTCGCCGTTCTATGTGGAGCGCGAGGCGGACTCGATTGCTCTGGAGACTATCAAGGATCAAGGCGTTACAATCACCATTAAAGGCCCCCGCCAGATCGGCAAGAGTTCTCTCCTTAATCGCATCCTTGAGGCGGCGGTCAAGGCCGGGAAGCGCTTCGTGTTCCTCGACTATCAACTCATTGATCGATCGGTGTTGGCGGATCGCAATCTGTTTTTCCGTCAGTTCTGTTCATGGCTCACAGATGAATTGGAGATGGATGACCAGACTGAAAAGTATTGGAGTCTGCCTTTTGGGAACAGCCAGCGGTGCACCCGCTATTTGAGCCGGTACGTCCTGAAAGAGTTGGGGGGCCCGCTTTTGCTGGCCATGGATGAAGTCGATCGGCTCTTTGACGCAGACTTTCGGTCCGACTTCTTTGGGATGCTCCGTGCCTGGCATAACAGCCGGGCGAATCCCGCCACTCCGGTTTGGAAAGGTCTTGATCTGGCGCTGATCATCTCGACTGAGCCGTACGAGCTCATTGAGGACCTGAACCAGTCGCCTTTCAATGTCGGCCAGGTGATCTCTCTGGCGGACTTCCGAGAGTCCGACGTTTCCGATTTGAACCGCCGGCACGGCTCGCCGCTCAGCCCGGACGAAGAAAAGCGTCTCACTGCGCTGGTGGGCGGGCATCCGTACCTGGTGCGCCGGGCGCTCTACTTGCTCGCCAACAAAAGCGTTTCCGTTGCCGAATTGTTCGCATCAGCGAACGCGCTTCGAGGCCCTTTTGGCGACCACTTACGTTACCACCTCTTCCGGCTCTACGACAAAGAACCTCTTATCCAGGGTTTGCGACAAGCGATTCATAAAAATGTCTGCCCCGACGAGCGGATACTGTTCCGACTCCAAGGGGCAGGCCTCGTGCGCGCAGAAGGCAACAAAATCCTGCCGCGCTGTGAGCTTTACGCCAGATTCTTTGAAGAGCATCTTCATGATTAGACCCGTCGTCTATGCCGCGGGGGGTACCGTTCAAGCTGCTGGTGGAATTTATATCACGCGCCGCGCGGATCAGGAACTACTGGAACTCTGCCGCGCCGGCACTTTCGCTTACATTCTATACACTCGCCAAAGCGGCAAATCGAGTTTGATGATTCACACGGCTGAGCAATTGGCAAAGCAAGGAGTTCGCTCGGTGATCGTTGATTTGACTCAAATTGGGACTCAAGTCACGTCCGAACAGTGGTACTTAGGGCTACTCGAGCCCGTCGAGGAGCAACTCACCTTGAAGACGAACTTGGTCGAGTGGTGGCGGCGCCGCGCGGACCTCGGCATGACTCAGCGGCTGACCTTGTTTTTTCGGGAGGTCGTGCTTAACGAAATCGCCGAGCGGGTGGTAGTTTTTGTGGACGAGATTGACACGACGTTGAGCCTCAATTTTACGGACGACTTCTTCGCGGCAATCCGTTATCTATTCAACGCGCGAGCGCACATCCCTGAGCTGCGACGCCTTTCGTTCATGTTGAGCGGCGTGGCAACTCCAGGGGACCTCGTTCAAGATCCCGATCGAACGCCTTTCAATATTGGACAGCGAATTGAGTTGACCGATTTTTCATTCGAGGAGGCACTGCCCTTTGCAGCAGGCTTTGCCGTGCCACCGGAACAGGCTCACAAGATCCTTCGATGGATTCTGGAGTGGACTGGCGGGCATCCGTATTTGACGCAGCGGCTGTGCAGCGCCATTGCAGCCCAAGCCGTGGACCGCTGGACGGCAGAGGACGTCGGCCAGGAAGTAAGTCGCATTTTTCTCGGAGAGAAAAGCAGGCATGAAAGCAACCTCGAGTTCGTGCGCGACATGCTAACGAAGCGGATACCCCGTCAAGTCGATAAAAGGCAGCTCTTGGAAACCTACAAGGAGATTCACAGCCGCCGCCGCGCGGTCGTCGATGAAGAACAATCGTTGATTAAATCGCATCTCAAGCTGGCCGGTATTGTCCGGCGCGAGAACGGGAAGCTGCGCGTGCGCAACGTAATTTATGAGCGAGTGTTTGACGGGAGCTGGATCAGGGAGAATTTGCCGACGGACTGGCGAAAAGCTTTTCTTCGGGCAGTCAAGGGCCTGGTCTTGATCCTCTTCATTTTGGTCATTTTGGGATCACTGGCCATGTATGCTTGGCATCAGCGCAACGTGGCCTTGTCCCGAGAACTGGCGGCCAGTTCGCTACGCCATCTCTCGTCAGACGTGAACCTGAGTCTGCTGTTAGCTTGTGAAGCGGCTCGAGTCTCAGGCAGCGATCAAGCAGAGGACGCTTTGCAGCGGACATTGATGGCTCAGCGACAGCGCGCCGTCCTGCGTGGCCACGACGGTCCCGTCAACGCCGCGGTGTTCAGCCCGAACGGACGATTCCTTGTCAGCGCGGGAGCCGATGGTGTAGCCCGCGTCTGGGACACAAACCAGCGGCAGACGGTGACTATCTTCACGAATCATATGGGGTCGATCAATTCTGCTGATTTCAACGCGGACAGCCAGCGAGTCGTGACAGCAAGCGACGACCAGACAGCGCGCGTTTGGGAAGCCAGAACTGGCCGCGAACTTGTCGCGATCAAACTTGAGACTCCGGTCCAGTCCGCAAAGTTCAGCCCCGATGGTGAACACATCGCCACAGTCAGCGTGGACGACACCGTTCGACTCTGGGTGGTAAAAACCGGCGAGAAATTCAGCAGTCCTCCGCCCCAAACCAATTTGGTCACGAGCATCGCCTTCAGTCCCAATGGAAAGTTGTTGGCCGTAGCCTGTGACGACAACATCGTGAGGCTTTGGGAAGAGCAAACATGGTGGCATTTGACGAATTTCGTGGGGCACGCGGGTTTCATAAACGACGTATCTTTCAGTCCGGATAGCCTGCTTGTCGTGACGGCAAGTGATGACCAGACGAACCGCGTCTGGCGAACAACCAACGGCCGACCGGTCGCTGAGTTTAAGGTCCCATCAGGGTATTCGCTCAGCGCAGTCTTCAGCCCCAATGCGCAATTTGTCCTGACGGCTGGCCAAGATGGCGCGGCACGCATCTTCGATTTGAGCTCGAAGGAGACCGTGGTGGAGCTGAAAGGACACGACGGTCCACTGAATCAGGCCTCCTACAGTCCCGATGGAAAAACCATTATCACGGCCGGCGCCGATGGCACAGCGCGACTGTGGGAAGCGCCTGCGCCGTACTCCCTTGAGTCGGTGCGGGAGTTTCGAGGACCAGTTTATCCGCTGGCTTTCGCCAAGGACAACAACTTGGTGGTCATCGCCGGCTGGAGCGATTTCACGCAAGCTGCAAAACCCCGCGATTCAAACGTTTCGTCCAGACTGCCATTCGGTGCACCTCCTCCATCCAAGCTGGCTGACAGCCCAGACCGCCGCTTTGCTGTTGTGGCGCTGGGCGAGGACACGGCAGGAATCCAGTCAGTGAGTTCGTCAGCCAGCACACCGCTCAGCGGCCTCACGCATCGCCTCACTTCGGCTGCGTTCAGTTGTGACGGACTTTTCGTCGCCGGCGCGAGCATCGATGGAGCAATCCACATCTGGGAATCACGGACGGGGCAGCCCATCGGACGGCCAAAGCGGCATGGATCTGGAGTGACGAGTGTCGTGTTCAGCCCGAACTGCCAGCTTCTGCTAACCGCGAGTGCCGATGCCACGGCTCGTCTTTGGTCGGTCTTTGAGGAGCGAAGCATTCCACCCCTGCAAGGACATGCGGGCGTCGTGACCTGCGCTGTGTTCAGTCCCGATGGAAGGCATGTGGCGACCGGCGGTGCCGACAAGACAGCCCGGCTGTGGGACTCGCAGACAGGAGAGCAACTAGGGAAACCGTTTGTCCACAAGGATCCGGTGAACTGTGTTGCCTTCCACCCCGACGGGCAGTCGGTAGTTACCGGCACTGAAGACGGTCATATTCGAAGGTGGTCTATGGCGAAACAGCGAATCATCGCGACGCTTCGAGGGGTCGAACCGCTGGCCAGTTTGCTTCCAACCCCAGACGGCAATTGGGTGGTTGGCGTCACAAAACGTGGGACGTCGAAGATTTACCCTTGGGAAGTTATCGCGCCTGTGGATGACTTAATCGCGCTTGCGGACAGAAGAACGGCCCGCCAGTTGAGCCCCGAAGAAAGGAGGCGGTATCTGCATGAACGCTGAACTCCCGGCGGAGATGATTCTCACGAGCTCAGCGTGGAGTCGCATGTTGGCAGCTTTCTTTCCTGCACGAGGTCAGGATGCACCTGCAGATGCAACCAAGTGCCGACCACAAGTCGGCGATACGGCAGACTTCAGGTTTGCGCCGCACCAACGCGCCGGCGCGGCGGGCAGAAAAACTTATGCAGTATTCAGGCTCGCCGCTGTGGCCTTGGCTTTCGTCCTCACGGAGGACGAAAGAGGAGCTGAACCAGGCGGAACGATTCAAGAACCTTCATCGATTTTGACGAACCACAGCGCCTTGCTGGCAACCAAGGTTGCTTTCCCGAAAGTCTATGGCGCCTCCAAGTGGGAACAACCGCTCCTGCAAGCCCCTTCGGCGGTGACCGTCGTCACGCGCGACGAGATCCAAAAATATGGCCATCGAACACTGTCGGATATTCTCCGAACCCTCAGTGGATTTCACGTCTCCTACGACCGGAATCATTCCTACCTTGGGGCGCGCGGATTCAGCCGTGCCGACTTCAATAACCGCGTGCTCGTCCTGGTCGATGGCCACCGTGTCAACGACAATGTATCAGACGGCGCTTTCATCGGAACTGAGTTTCCTCTGGATATTGACCTCATCGACCGCGTGGAAGTGATCCGCGGCCCAGGCTCGGTGCTTTACGGGAACAATGCATTCTTTGGGGTAATCAACGTCGTCACTCGATTAGGAGGAGATTTCCAAAGGAATGGATTGGAAACGTCCGCTGAGGCGGGGAGTTACGACACCTATAAAGGAAGATTGAGCTACGGCCGCCTATTCCAGAATGGACTGGAGTTACTTTTGTCTGGGTCAGTCTACGACAGCCAAGGGCCAGAACGACTTTTCTATCCGGACTTCAATACTCCTAACCAGAATAATGGGATCGCACAGGGCAGGGACGCCGATCAGTTCGGAAGCTTCTTCAGCAGCTTGAGCTACCGCGATTTCACTTTGCAGGGCAGTTTTCTTCATAGGGAAAAGGTCGATCCCACGGCGCCCATCGGTATCGTGTTTAACGATCCAAGGTCTCGGAGTTCTTATGACCGAAGTTACGTCGCTTTCAAGTTCAGCCATGAGTTCCCCGATGTCGTCGATGTCATGGCGCGAATGTATTACGATCGGAACGATCTCAAGGCCGTTTATCCATCGCCTGGTTTGCTATCGACAGAATTCCAAGTAGGCGAACGGTGGGGCAGTGAGCTTCAGCTCGCCCGAACTCTCTGGAACGACCGGATCGCGGTTTCTGCAGGGGCGGAATATCGAGACGATTTCCGCCAGGAATTGTATTTTGAGCTCGATCCTGGTCCAGTTGTTTCGCCAGTTCGGGCAGGTGGGTCTCATAGCTACGGTTTCTACATTCACAGCGACACGGAATTGCATCGGAAGCTACACCTGAGCGCTGGCATTCGGTACGACGAGGTTCGAGGGATAGGTTCGAGTGACAGCCCGCGAGCGGCCTTGATCTACAACCCGGTAGAGACCTCCGCAATTAAAGCGATTTACGGCACAGCTTTCAGAGCCCCAAGTCTCTTCGAACTCAGCTTGGCGCGACCCGGAGGCATCAACCACGAAACGATCACGAGCTACGAACTCGTTTACGAACAGCAGGTTGGAGAACGATTGCGGGGAACTGTGTCGGGCTTTTTCAATCAGATGGATGACTTGATCGAGTTCAAGAAGGAGGCGTTCCAAAACGTGAGCAAGGTCGAAGCCCAGGGGCTCGAACTGGGACTCGAGGGTCACTGGGCGAACGGACTCCGCGGAAGGCTTAGCTACACCTTCCAGGAGACGGACGACCGAACCACAGGTGATCCCATTCCTGACTCGCCGAAGCATCTCGGCAAGGCGAACCTCACTGTTCCGCTGTATTTGGACAGAGTCTTGGCTGGCCTGGAATTTCAATACACAAGCAGACGTGAAACGTGGAGGAATAAAGATAGGGAAGTGGCCGGATTCGGCGTCGTCAATTTCACGCTTTTTAGTCAAAACCTGTTAAAGGGCCTGGAATTCTCCGGGAGCGTTTACAACTTTCTTGATCGGGAGTATCGCGATCCAGCCACCCCGCGCCATTTCCAGGATTGGTTTGAACAGAATGGCCGAACCTTCCGAGTTAAGCTGACTTACGCGTTTTGAGGTGCATGTGAGCACATGTCCAATGAATACCATTCTCAGATTTGAATCCTCGAAATACCAGACGCGGCGTTGCTCCAACCGAAATCGCCATTTGAGAGCCGAGCAACGAAATCACGCCCCCCTGCACGCTCTGAGTGAGCCTCCAGAGTCCTTCCGCAGCGGTGGGGAAAAGCCCCATCTCTCAGCTCGCTGCGATGGAGGAACAGTTGAGGCGGTGGGTTGCTGCAAATTGGTCATTCACAGCCTTCGAGCCCAATACCGTACTGTGAGTGACCTTGGAAAGATGCATGAGAAACAAAATCGGCTTTACACTGGCACGCTCGAACCGCGCTGCGCTCGCGGTGTCTCTGGAGGTCTTGTGCATCTTTCATGTGGTTTTTGGTTTCCCCGGTTTGTGTTTTTTGTCGTCCTAGCGTTGGTCCCAGTTTTTTCAGCAGGGCAGGTTTTTTCTTTTAGGGATCCTACGCTGGCGGACTCCTTGGACGGTATTGGGCTGAATTGGAGCTCCGGTGGAAACGCGACATGGATTTACCAGAATATGACCACGCATGATGGGGAAGACGCGGCTGAAAGCGGCGACCTGAGCCACAGCCAGGACTCATGGATCGAGACATCTGTCGTCGGTCCGGGATTTCTCTCTTTTTGGTGGAAGGTTTCCTCACAACGAAATGCTGATGCGCTTCGGTTTTCTATCGGCGGAACGGAATTGAATCGAATCTCGGGCGCCGTCGATTGGCAACAGAGACGAGTAAGTATCCCACCTGGCTGCCAAACGATCCGCTGGACGTACGTCAAAGACGGCGAAACAGACGAAGGTGAGGACCGCGGTTGGCTGGATGAGGTCGCTTTCACGAATCAGATCAGGGACCAGTTTCTTCAGGAACTTGCCGACGCCAATGTTCTGTATTTCAGCCCCGATGGAGGCGAGAACGTAATTCCCGGCGAAGGATCGCCTTTCCGGCTGAACTATTGGAACGTGCCTCCAGTGCTGGGGCCCAGGCAAACGATCCAATCCGCCTTGGCGTTTACGGTGGCGGCTTCAGGCGGCCCGAACAGCGTCGTTTTCAAGAATGCCTTGCCCGAGTGGCTGCCCAACTTGCCCTTGCGACTCGAGGAAGGGTTGCAAGGGTTTGGAAGGACTGTCGGAAGGGAGTTCAAGTTCACCGCCCCGCTGGCGCCCGGTTCTTACCGATTGCGCCTGGCCATGACATGGGCCTTCCGCGGCATTGAACACTTCTACGGAGACGGCCCGAAGGGAGATTCCCTCAATCCAGGCGTCGGGCCGTATTCTGAAATCACGTTTCAGGTGCAAGCGCCACCCGACAGGGACTATTTCCAGGAAGCCCTCGCTGATGGAGGCGTTCTCTACTTCAATCCTTCTGGAGGAGAAAACGTCATTCCAGGTGAACGCTCGCCTTTCAGAATCGATTACTGGAACATGCCCAGGGTTGTCGCCCCCGGACAAATGGTCAAGTCCGCGCTTGCCTACACTGTAGCCACTTCGAGCAATCCAAATGCGGTCGTTCATAAGACCGTCTTGGCGGAATGGTCGCCGAGCAAACCGATCGCGGTGATCGAGAACGGAGTGTTGCAGGGTTCGCCGAGAACCGTCCGCAAGGACTTCACTTTTGCTGCGCCAGCCACGCCAGGCGTGTATCGGATGCGTCTGGCGATGACTTGGGCCTTCCGCGGCATCCAAAATTTTTATGGCGACGGCCCCAAAGGCGATTCCTCGAATCCTGGCATTGGCCCTTATGCGGAGGTTTTGGTGAGAGTCGAAAAACCGCCGCGAGCTGACTATTTCCTCGATCAGTCCGCTCAGAATGGCAGCTACTACAGTCCGGGCGGCGGAGAGCACGATACTTCGGATATGCAGCGATTGGATTATTGGAACCTGCCGGAAGTCGTGTTGCCGGGCCAGACTGTCAGATCGTCGCTGGCTTACACTGTACGCGGACTCAATCCGAACGCCGTTACATTCAAGAGTATCCACGCAGAATGGCAGCCCGACACACCGCTCGTCATTCTCGAAAACGGTGAACTCCAGGGCAGCGCTCGATTGGTGCGCAAGGAATTCAGTTTCAAAGCGCCCGAAATCCCGGGCGTCTATCGCCTGCGTCTTGGGATCACCTACGCTTTTCGTGGTATCCAGAATTTTTACGGAGATGGCCCGGTCGGCCCGCCGTCGAACCCAGGCGTCGGTCCATATTCGGAAGTCGTGCTTAGAGTCGAGAACCCGGAAATCAAGCTTACGCCTTACGCCGGTTACGCCGCTGCCTACACTTTTGAGGAGGGAACTGGTGCGGTTGCGTTGGACGCGGGCATACTGAACCGGAACGCCGACCTCGTGAACGGCCCAGCTTATTCGACGGATTCGGCCGTTGGCGCCTTCAGCCTCAGTTTCGACGGAGTGGATGACCGCGTGGACGTTCCCGCGCAAGTTCCAGGTGAGGTCCCTGAGCGGACATACGAAATGTGGATCAAGACGAAAGCCAAAAGTGGAGGCTTGTTCCGCATCGATCAGTGGAGGGGATGCTGTCCCGGCGATTACATCCTATTGAGTTCGAGAGGAACCCTCGTAGGCCACTACTTTAATGCGTCCGACCTCTTCGTCGCCGGCACGTCACCCATCAATGACGGCCAATGGCATCATGTCGCGCTTTCGTTGTCTCGCACGGCTGGGGTCAAACTTTTCGTCGATGGGGTTCTGGAGGCCGCGAATTCGGCAGGCGCCGCGCCCTACAGCGCGAACCACGTTACCATTGGCTGTGAGAATTCAGGAAATGAACCAAACTTCGTGAACTTCTTCAAAGGGCAGATCGATGACTTCAAAGTCAGCGTATTCGCCAAGACTACTATCGAACTGCCACCGGTGATAACAGTTCAGCCGACTAGTCAGCAGGTGACCGGTGGCTCCAATGCGACCTTGAGAGTAACCGCCGTGGGCACGCCGGCACTTAGGTATCAGTGGCGCTTTAATGGCGCGAACATCCCAGCCGCGACCAACACGACCTTTACCTTGGCGAACGCCAAGATCACGGATTCAGGCAGGTACTCAGTTGCGGTGACGAACACGTGCGGTTCAGCGACAAGCGAGACGGCAATACTGACGGTGGTTTCGGCCACGAACGCGGCGCCAACGATATCCGTGACTCCCGACCAAGTCATCGACGAGGACACGGCTACCACGGTAAGTTTTACAGTGGATGATGCTGAAACAGCGGTGGACAAATTGGCCGTCAAGGCAGCGTCTTCAAACGAGCTGCTGGTTCCAAACTCTCTGGCCAGCCTGCTCTTAGGCGGAGGCGGTTCGAATCGTACTTTGAGTATCGCTCCACTGCCCAACAGGTTTGGCAAGGCGACCATCACTCTCACTGTGAGTGACGAGTCCGCCAGCGCGAGCCAGGCATTCGTCCTGACGGTTAACCCGGTAAACGATCTCCCAGCAATTAGCTCCATCCCCAGCCAGACCGTTCCGCAGAACACGCCGACGCCGTCGATCTCCTTTATCGTAGGGGATGTGGAAACTCAGCCCAATTCACTCGTCGTCTCGGGCACGTCGAATGATCAGCGGTTGGTCCCTAATTCGAGCATTTCGATTGGAGGGTCCGGTGCAAATCGGACGGTCATCGTGACGCCAGCGTCGAACCAGACCGGAACGGTGGTGATCACCATTGCTGTACGCGACGAGGACGGCGGGCAAGTAGACTCGAGCTTTCTATTAAATGTCAATGCCCCAGCATCGGCACCTAGAATTACCACACATCCGGCGAGCCAAACAGTAAAGTCAGGCGCTGACGTCACTTTCAGCGTGGCAGCGACAGGCACGGAACCGCTCCAGTATCGGTGGCGTTTCAACGGCACCGATATCGTCGGCGCGACAAACGCCTCGCTGACCATTCGAAACGCTCAGCCTTCGAATGCGGGAATTTATTCCGTGGTTGTGAGTAACGCAGCAGGAATAGCGATCAGCCGTGAGGCCACGCTGGTCGTGGAGGCTCAGCGTATCATCGAGTCGGTGACGGTTTCGCTGAATTCGATCGTGCTCAGGCTGCGAGGACCGGCTGGCGGTTCGATCGTCATTGAGACGACCGCGAGTCTATCGCCGCCTTTGTCTTGGTCCACCGTTGTCACCCTGCAAAACCAATCGGGATCGGTCCAGTTCAGTGCTCCACTCGATTCCCGCCTGCAAAGCCGCTTCTACCGCGCCCGGCTGGGGCAGTGAGCATGGAAACCTACGCGTGAATCCCAGCCACAAACGGTTGACTTGGCGAATGCGCTGCCTGATCACCGCCGCGGCGTTTCTGGTCTCGCAAGCGACCGGCCAGTTTGTGTTTCGGGATGAATTCGAAGCCCGGGCGGCCTACCTGCAAGAATTCGCCCGCCTCGTCGAATGGCCGACCAACAGGCTGGGCGACACGAATCTCCCTCTGGTTGTCGGCATCTTGGGCAGCGATCCATGGAAGGGCAGGCTGGCCGAATACTTGAACAAACCTGTTCATGGACATCGCGTCGAAGTTAAACCGTACCGCAGTGTTCAAGATGCCAAGGACGAAGCGCACATCCTTTTCATCAGCTCTTCCGAAGAGAGAAAATTGCAGCAGGTTTTTGGACATCTCCGGCAGAAGCGCATTCTGACGATCGGCGAGACCAAGCGCTTCGCCATCTTGCAGGGGATGATCTGCTTCCATACGCCTGGGACGCCGGACTACAGCGTCAACACCAACGCCGCGGCGCAGGCAAAGCTTCCACTGGATCCCTTGATCGTCCAGGCCGCAAAACCGGCTCCGTGGGACAAGTGAGCACTCTGCATTTTTCGCGCGGCTGAAACTCATTTTTTCGCGACGAAGGAGCGAAAAAGTTAGGCCTCTTGCTTCAGATAAACCGTCTGCGTCGGAAACGCGAACTCGATCCGTTCCGCGTCAAATCGTGTTTTCACCTGAAAATTCAGCTCCTGCATTCCCTCCAGATAGGCCTTGTAGTCGGTGCCGTTCCACCAATGCACCACGAGAATGTTCAGCGAGCTGTCCGCGAATTTGTTGAAGCTCACGATGAGGTCCGAAGTCATGGGATGGCTTCGATAAACCTCTCTGATGATTTCGACGGACCGCTTCAACTTGTCGGTCGAGGTGTCGTAAGTGACGCCAAGGTTCATCTCCGTCTTGATCGTAGGCCGGCGTGTCACGTTTGTGATCACCGCGCCCCCGATCGTCTTGTTCGGCACCGTAATCAAATGGCCATCCAGACTTCGAATCCGTGTGCTGCGCAGACCAATGGTTTCCACCGTCCCATCAACGTCCTCCAGCTTGATGCGGTCCCCGACCCGGAACGGTTTGTCGATGAGCACGGAGACAGCTCCGAAGACATTGGCCAGCGTGTCCTGCGCCGCCAAGCCGACGGCCAGGCCTCCAATTGAGAGTGAAGCGAGCAAGCTGGTGATGTTCACGCCTAAGTTTTGGGCTGTGACCAGCGCCGCAACGACAACGACAAATGCCTTCAATGTCTTGCCGATGATTGGAAACAAGTGTTCGTCGAAAGTTTTGTCCGCGTCTGCCGCGGTCCGTTTTCTCCAATAGACCAGCAGGACATCGACGAATTTGGTGGCCATGTAGGTCAGCGATACGGCCACGACAATCTGCAGGCCTTTGGAGATGAGATCTTCGATCCACTGGGGCCAATTCAGCACTCGCAGGCCAATGTGCAGAAGCACGACAAAGCAGATGACTTTGATCGGTCCGTCCAGCAAGGCGACAACCACCTCGTTCAGACTCGCTTTCGAGCGGTTTCCCCATTTGACCAGGTAAGCGTGGGCGAGCAGATCCAGGAGTTTGGCAGCCGCGAGAGCGAGGAGGACGTAGAGGACGGACGCCACGTAGCGCCACAGAGACGTGCCTGCCAGCGGGTGCTGGAGCCAGGAAATCCGCTCGAGACCAAACGTCAACTCGCCGTCCTCGCTGAATATCCACCCGGACTTTCTGGCTGCGTCGGGACCTGCTTGACTGGCCGCGGATTGAACTGTGTTCGTCGCCGTCGAAAGCTCAGCGCTCACCGAACCCGGCAAGAGCAGCAGAACCGTCCATAAGATCAGACACCAGCGGAAGGCGGGCGGCAGCTCGAATATTTCACACAGTCGTTTGATGGAAGCGCATTCTGAAGGTAGGGATGGCGCGCCTGCGCCGTCACCGCCGCGTGCAGCGGCGGAGCAGTGTAAGTTTCCGATGAAGGAATCTCCTCTCCTGTTGTGAACAGTTCCGCGCCTGCACGGCGCGGGGACGCCGCGGCGCGGCATCCCTACCTCGCTCCGCCTACGATTTGTGCAGGTCAGCATGCATTTCAAGAGCCGAGCTGCCAGCGTAGGGCAGGCTTCCAGCCCGCCTGCTCTCTGGGATTTCGAAACGCAATCGGAGGCCGGCAAGATGCCTGCCTTGCGGCTGAAGCGTGCTTCAAGTGTCAGGCTCATAGAGCGGCTCATTATGAGAAGCACAGGATGATCGACAAGCTAGAACGCAGGGCAAACAACCATGCGCGGTGCAGGACCGATTTCTTCCTGGACTTAAAGTCTATCAGCAGGCGTTCCGAGATTGTCCCAAAGAATTGTCGAATTCGTGCCGTTGGCGGCGACGTCATTTGGCCTCTGACTTCCGAGGGAAGACGCACAAGACGGCCGGCAAGAAGAACAGGACCGTCGCCAAGGCGCCCGCGAACGCGACGGCGGAAAGCAGCCCAAACTCGACGACCGGCGGAAAAGATGAAAACCAGAAGATCGAGAAAACGGCGATCAAGATCCAGCTCGTGAAGATGATCGGACGGCCCTTGACCCAGAAGGCGCTGGCCACGGCCTCGACGGGGGACAAGCCGCTCCGTCGGGCATCTCGCCAATGCGTGATGAAATGGATCGAGTCATCGACCGCGATCCCAAGGCAAATCGCCGCGACCATGATCGTGATGCAATTGAGCGGCACCCCCGTAAACCCGGCGATGGCGAGAACGAAAGCGACCGGAATCGCGTTGGTGATCAGCGAAAGCGACGCCAAAACCGGGGAACGCCACAACAAGCTCAACACCACTCCGATCACGGCCGAGGAACTTCCCGCGCTATTCATTTGGCTGCGCAGAATCCGCCGGTCGGCTTCAAGAATCGAATGAATCCCAGCCGCCGCCGAGATTGAGATTCCCGCGGGTTTGGTCGCCTCGGCGTGGCGCTCGATGGCGTGGACGATGGACAGATAGCGATCCGAAGGCATATCGCGAGTCCGCACAACCAAATAGGCGGTCCGGTATGTCTTGTCGCAAAGCGCAGTGAGGAAGGGATAATTCTGAGATTTCAGGGCCAGCACGAACAGGTTAATCAGCAAAGGATTTTGCGGCAGTTTCAGCGCGTCCGCCCGCCCTTCCTCCCAGATTTGATTGATCATCGAGAGCAATTGCGCGTAGGAGTACGCTGCCGAAACGCCGGGATAGGTTTCGGCGTAACGCTGGAGCTGCTCGACATAGCGCAAGAAGTCAAGCTGGTTGATGCCATTTTCGGAGCCGGAATCTATCTCAATCTGCACGACATTGATGCCCCCGTAGATTCGATCCAACTCCTCCACCGCCTGCCGCGTCTGGCTCTGGCGGTTCAGAAACTCGACCGCGCGGATGTCGGTTCGGACTTTTGAAATGCCCCAGCAGGTCACGAGAATCGTGGCGGCGACCGCGATGATGGTCGCTTTTCCGTGTCGCTCGACGAACCTCGCTATCCAATCGGTCCAACCTCGATTCGGAAGATTCGGAGAGCCTGTCTGCAAGATCGTAGCAGCCGGCGTGAGGAGGCGCTGACCAATTTCTGATTTCTGATTTCTGATTTCTGATTTTTGGAAGTGAGCCTGGTTACCTCGGCTGCCACCGGACGAAAGATTCTCAAGCAAGTTCTGAGTGGCTTGGCTTGGCTGCGCGGCGGGCAGACCGGGAATGCCGCCGCTTTGCGCCCGCAGCGGCCGGCGCTCAAAAGCCCATTTCATCAGCGCCAGCCCGGGACCGAAGGTGAAGAAGAAAATGAGGCAAACGCCAAAAGTGCCGAGAAACCCGAATTCCCGAATCTGCCGAACCTCGCTGGTCGCCAGTGACAGGAGTCCTACGGCCGTTGTCACGAGCGAGAACAGGCACGATTTGAAGACGGTGGCGAGCATGGTCCGCAGCGCCTCTTCCGTCGTCTGACCGGACAGTTGGGCGACCTGGAATGCCGAATAGACATGGGCGAGCTGAGCCAAATGGATTCCACTGAGCAACGGGAACAACATCACCGTGAACACGCTTAGGCTGAATCCGGTCATTTGCATCGCGCCTGGGAGCGCGAACAGCACGAAAAGCTGACTGGCCGCCACCAGGAGCAGTATCCGCCAGGAACGGAAAGTCCACCACAAGATCAGCGCGAGCAAAATGGCGGAGGCAGGCAAAAACCTTTGCACGTCCTGCCAGAGCGCGGAACGAATCTCGTGTTCGATGAGAGGCACGGTCAGGAGCTGAAACCGCAGCCCTTCGCGTTGGAACGGAGCCAGTGTTTCATCCACTTCCGCCCGGAGCTGCCTTTGCGCCTCCGGTGTGTCCAACGGGCGGCGGCAGGTCACCGTGATGAGCGTGTGCCTCCCATCGGCCGACACCATGACATCCCGGATCAGAGGGTGCTCGAGACAGAACTTCTTGAACTGCTCCAGCTCGTGTTCGGCGGACAGACCGCTCGGCACCAGCGGCACCATTTCGAAACCCAAACCGCGCCGAACCGGCTTCACGGAATGGGTCAGGCTTTTCACATCCTCGACGCCTGGCAACTTCTGAAACGCATCGCTCACGCGACGGACGGAATCGATGCCTTGGAGCGAGAACACGTCCGCACATTCCAGGCTGATCACCAGGACCTCGACCTCCGCCAAGATTTGCCGGACCTTCTCGTAGCTGGCGAGATTTCGCTGGTCCCCTTCGAGCAACGTGCTGGCTTCCGAGCTGAGCTTGAATTGCGGCAGACGGAGAAAAAACGGGAGACAGAGAACAACAGCGACCATCAAAGAGGAACGCGGAAAACGCAAAAATGGGTTCCATGCATGAGTGATCACTGCGTTGCTTCTACCTGACAATCCCCGGAGAAGCCAAGCCCTTCGAAAGCGCGCTTATGGTCCGGCGTTCAGCCAGCCTGCCTTTTCAATCCGCTTGAACTCCGCTTTGAGATCCGTCCCCTCATAAAACGACAGCCAACCGCGCAGCGTCCTCGTCTCGCCGGGGCCACAATCCGGGAATTTCGGGTCCGAATGAACACACGGCACCGGCGCATTGGCCCAGGGGCGATGGCATGGCTCCCACGCCGTGATGATCCATCGCTTCCCGTCCAGCGAGCGGCAAGCGACGTACGGTTTCTCGAGAATTTTGTTGTCATTGGTTTGCCGGTTGAAGCCCTCCGCGGCTTTGAACATGACGCAATTCTGGACCCTGAGATCGGTCAAGGTGGCGCCACTTCCGTTGTACAGCCAAAGCTCCATCCGCACCGAGTCTTTTATCGGCCGGACTTTCGCGCCAAACCGAATCGCATTCGGGAGAGTCCGTTCAATCTGGAACGAGCCGTCCGCGCGCCGATCCCATTCCAAGGGCGTCAATTTAACGTTCTGCTTGGTCCAGACCGTCGCGATGTGCGTGTGGGCGAGATAAGTCAGGCCGAGGTTCGACCAGATTGCCTCTGGAACATCGACGACCACGTAGCTGTTCTCCTCCCACGGCGTGAAGACGCTCACTTTTGTTTCCCGCTGGGGCCGGATCGCGCCCTCCAAAAAACCAACCCGCGGATGTCGTCCGCCAGGATATGGGAGCACAAGAAGCGGGGCATCGGGCGCGCGCTTCGGCCGGTTTGACTCCGTCACGTTGAACTTTCTGAGCGCAGCCGCGATTTCTTCTGCGGTCAAACCAGTGGCGGATTGAATCTCGGTCGTGGTGAACCGGTGGTGCCAAACCATATTCTGAAGCCAATAACGCAGTTCTTCGTCGTTGGCAGGTTTGCGGTGGTTCGGTTGGTCGGCTGGCCCCTGTGCCAGCGCGCCAGCGAGAGTCTGAAGGATGAAGCTAAAAAGGAGCGAAGCAAGAGTTCTCATATACAGAGGAGACCGTGGGATGGACTACGCGCGGAATGCTTGTAGTCCCGCCTTTAGGCTGCCCGAACCGGCGAAAGCCGGGACCATAAACGCCGACCTGTCGTTCATCCAACGGTCTCGTCAATAACCTCTGGTCAGGACACGGCCTCAGCTTCACAAGTGAAAGGTTGTTTTCAGCCAAACAACTCCGCAATGGGCCGCCCGCGGTCGGTGATGGGCACCGGACGATCGTCGCTCGTGTAAAGATTCCGGTGGGGATTGATCCCCAAAGCGGTGTGGATAGTGGCGTGAAAATCGGCAACTGTCACCGCTCTTCCCACGGTTTTCTTTCCCAATTCATCGGTCTGACCGATCACTCGGCCCGTCTGCAACCCGCCTCCCGCCAGAACGCATGTGAAGGCCGCCGATTGGTGACCTCGTCCGCCCCCGCTGTCAAACTCCGGCGGCCGTCCGAACTCGGTGGCAATCACGGCCAGTGTCGTATCCAAGAGGCGGTGTTTCTCCAAATCGAGGAGCAATGTCGCAAACGCTTGGTCGAGGTCTTTGATCAGCAAATGCTGGTTGAGCTGCCCTTCGTTGTGAGTGTCCCATCCGGTGCCGTTGAGAAAATTCAGGTTGAACGAAACCTCCACAAACCGCACCCCGGCTTGGATCAAACGCCTCGCCAAGAGACACCGCTGGCCGAACTCTCCGCCGTAAGCCTCACGAAGCGACGGTTGCTCACGCGACAAATCGAACACTTGGAGGAACTCCGGCCCGGCCATGAGAAAACCTTGCTGACTGATTGCCGCTTGAGCTCGAAAATCTTGATCGTCCGGATGCGTCCGATGGTATTCTTCCTGCCAAGCCGCCAGCAACTCCTCCCGCCGCCGCTCGCGGGCCGCATCGACATCGGGCGGACGCATCAATCCATTTGGGCCCGTCTCAATTTGCGTCAAATAAACATAGCCGTGCTTCGGCCCCAGGAATCCAGGGTCGCGCGCAATGTTCGGGTAACCCATGACCACATAGGCGGGGACCGCGTCCGTCTTCGCGCCCAGTTGATGGGACACAATCGAGCCGATGGAAGGGTAGATGATGGTTTCGCTGGGCCGCCTCCCGGTGTGCATCAAATTGGTCGCGGCTCCGTGTTCGCTGAAAATTCCATGGCTCAGCGAGCGCACCAGAACGCACCGGTCGAGCAAAGGCGCCGTTTGCTTCAGATGCTCGCAAACTTGCGCTTCCGGGATCGCTGTGGAGATTGCGTCATAGTAGGAGCCCGGTTTCTTCTTGCCGTCACCTCGCGCCTTCGGATCAAACGTGTCCACGTGCGCCGCGCCTCCTCCCAACCAAATGAAAATGCAGGCATCGGCTTTGCCGCGAATCCGCTCGGCGGCTCCACTCTCAGCGGCAGATGGAGCGAACGGTTGGCCAACGCCGGCGGCCAAAACGGCCGACGCGCCCGCCTTCAGGAATTCACGTCGAGTGAGGAATGAACTTTCTGTTTTCATGATCATCAGCTTGCCGGGGCGCCGGTCTCCGACCCGGCGCGATTGCTAGTGGATTGGATTCTAACAACGTATCGGCAAAGCAAGGCAGGCATCCTGCCTGCCTGTTTAATCGTTGGTGAGCACCGCCGAAAAAGGCAGGTTGGAAGCCTGCCCTACGTTGGACAATGACATTCCCGACACGCTCTGACAACGCGCCGGGTCGGAGACCGGCGCTCCGTCGTTCGCAGCTCATGGGACCAGTGTGAACTCAGGTGAATTAAAGAGCGACCACAACAAATCTTCGTAACGTTCGCGGAATTCGGGTTTGAGCCGTTCGGTTGGCGCTTCTCCCATCCGCAGCCGACGCTCCTCTTCCATTCGAATGACCGTGGCTTCCGCGCTCAGATGGTTCCCCCACGAAACTCGCCTGTCGGTGGCCGCTCCGGCTTGCTGGCGCAGCGCGCCGGGTTGCTTCCGGTCCGCGTAAACTGGTTGGAGGCATTCCATCGCGCGAAGGAACTCCTTGTCCGTGGGCGGGCGGCTCAAGATTCGCAGGAAGGTCTCGGGGACCAATTCCTCGAGCGGGACATCGCGCAACGCCATTTCAGTAAACGCGCTGGAATCGGAGAGCCGCGTGATGCGTGTTCCCACCACACCGTTGGCCAGAAGAAGCGTTTGCATGGGCGAGGGCGCGTCCTGCCGCACCGTGACCGGATTCATGCGCGATTGCCGCCACCCGAACGTCGTGAGGACATCGACGATCGACTGCGCCACGGGCAAAGCCAGCGCCGGCCGGTCGCGTTCGTTCATGAGCGCGGTGAACTCCCAAGCGCGCTCAGGCACCCCGAGATTCAGGAACTCGTTCAAGCCTCGGTTTCCGGCCGGGTTCAGATTCAATTCTTCGCAATCAAAATGCTTTCCCGCGGCGCCAAACAAAGAATCCACCAGTTGCTCCGCGGACATCCGGCGGCGCATCGGCCCGGCAAACAAACGATGTTCCGCATCGGGAATTCCGGCCGATGAGGACAGTGGAGCCCGTTGATAAGCGTGCGAGGAAAAGATCAGACGAGCCAGTGCCTTGAGATCGTAACCGCTCCACATGAATCTCCGGGCCAGAAAATCCAGCAACTCGGGATGTGAAGCTTTGGCGCCGTACCAATCCTCCGCCGGTTCGACCAATCCCGCTCCGAAATACCGTTTCCAAACCCGGTTGACGATGACCTTTGCGAAACGCTCATTTTCCGGCGACACCATCGTCGCCGCAATTTGCCGGCGAGTTTCGGGGACGCCGCGACTGGCTGGCACTTTCTCCGTCAACTCCGAAGGTATCGCGAATTGTTCGAATGGCCAATGCGGTGGAATTTCTTCACCGGGCTTGAGCGAGATTTCCACGCGAGGTTTGCGGAATCCTTCCACGAACGGAACGGTGCTCGAAGCCGGCAGCTTAACCGGCTTGCCTTCGAGCATCGCCGCGAAGCTGAACGTGTCTTCTTGCTTGTGGGGATGATCGGGCGCATCGTGGCACCGCGCGCACGACAACTTCTCGCCCAGAAAAGCCTGCGAAAGAATATCGGCTTTGGCCGCCATCGGCGAATCATTGAGCGTTGCCAACTTGAAGGCCGCCGGCGCGCCCAGATAAACGCTCCCCTCCATCTGGATCAATTCCGCCGCCAGCCGGTCGAAAGGAATGTTGTCCGAGAAGGATTGGTGCAACCACCAGCGGAATGGACCGGAATTGTTCAAATCCGGTTTGAGGATCCCGGGGTTCTCCGCCAGGACATCCTGCCAATAGCTCACCCAGTGATCGGCCCAACCAGGGTGCGCCAGCAAGCGGTCCATCGCGTGCTGCCGCCGCTTCTCCGGCGGTTCCTTCAAAAACAACTTCACCTCTTCGGCGCTTGGCACCACGCCGATGGTGTCGAGCGTAATCCGGCGCAAGAATTCGAGGTCTGAAATCCGCATTGTCGGCGCCGCGCCGGCCTTCTCCAGCCGCGCGCCGATGAAGAGATCGATTTCGTTGAACACAGGCGTCTGGCCGGTCACCTTCGGGAGATCGGCTCCTGGCTTTTTCTCGAGGCATTCACGAACACGCTCGTGGTACTCGTCCCATTGACCGCGCACGCCTGCGCTCAGCGCTTGCCGCCGCACAGCGTCGTCGCGGCGATGTCGCAAGGACTGTTCTTTGACATACGATGCCCACCCTTCATCCGTAAGCAGCGGCGCATCCTCCGAGCCAAGCATCTTTGGCACCTCGCCAGGGCGGCCAAAACTTACGGACAATTCGCCCGGCGAGGGCACCAAGCCTTTGCCGCCAATGAGCGCCGACAGCGCAAAAGCGTGTTCCTGGCCATTCAAGCGAACCGTGGCCAGGACTTCCTGATGCGGATACGGCGCGGGCCGAAGCGGTGAATTGCCCCGTTCCACAGGCGGAGGCACCGGATCATTTCCCGACGAATTCGGCTGCTGCGGCTTGGTCGTCAGGACGGACTCGCCATCGATGGACAAACGGGCGGTCCCTTTGGCGCGCAGTCGGAATTGATATTCCCCTGGCGGCAGCGCGCGCTTCAGCGAGGCCCGGATCACAAAGGCCGATGAGCGGTCCAGCGGCAGCGCATTCGCCGAATACTTGGTCGGAAATCTTGCGAATCCGAACGCGCGCTGGGCATATTCTTCGACCGGTTCCGCCTCTCGCAACTCAAGTTCTTTCCCCGCTGGCAGCGCCTCGAAGATTTCCACTTTGACTGGGAATGACGCCGCCGGACTTGAACCCTCCGGAGCCCCGCCCTCGGCGGCACGAACGGCCTGCTGGTGAAGTGCAAGGATGGACAGAACGATGAAGCGGGTGGCCCCCAAATGAACAGACCGGCGTCGAGTTGTCATAAGGCGCAATGGCTCTCTGATGCTGCCATTCAACCATCCCCGGCGCGGAATTCAATCCAAGAAACGGTTATCGGTTCATTTGTGGCGCATCTCTGATTTGTTCGTAGCTGCGGGCGTCTCGCCTGCCGTGGAGCCGGGCATCCTGCCCGGCGGGGCTTGGGCGCGAAACTGAGGCCATCTTAGCGTTTCACGCCGCGGACCGGGCGGCAAGCTGCACGCCCTCCACGGCAGCCAGGCTGGCCACCGCTACGACGCCGACATTCCTGTCGGAAAGATCCGAGCCATTCCGGCTGCATGGGCCACGAGGTCGAGAGACCTCGCAACTGGCCGGCCCCAAAAGCCGGCGTTACGAACAACTCGGAGACGCACCGCGGGAAAGCAACGAGTTGTTTTGAGGCTGGACGGGATTGGGGTCACGGAGTATGTAAGTTTTCATGGTGTCTGTTTTCCTTTCTCGGTTTGAGGTTATTCTCGACCATAGATGCGGCTGGGCCACCCGACACGTGTTGAGAGGTAATCCACGCCTTCGGAGAACAGACACCCTTACTCGCTTCATGGCGAGCCAGACTGTCTAGCCCACCTTAATCGTCATGCGATCTCACCCAAAAACACTCGCCGACTCTTCCCAGACGGTGGCGACGGTTGGAATCAGAAACTCCTGAAATGAGCCACGAGGTGTTCATCTCACATGCTTCGCGCGACAAAAGAGTGGCTGACGCGATGTGTGCACGGCTGGAACAGCGCGGTTTGCGTTGCTGGATTGCACCGCGGGACATTCAGCCGGGGACTTCCTACGGTGCCGCAATCCTTCACGCCATCAACGATACGCGAGTCATGGTGGTGATCCTGAGTAACCAAGCCAACCTGTCCCGTCACGTCGCCAAGGAGGTCGAGCGCGCTGTAGCCAAGGGTGTACCTGTGATCCCGTTTCGGATCGAAGATATCGTTCCGAACAAGGATCTCGAATACTTCCTGAGTGCCGAGCATTGGCTGGACGCCATCAATCCACCGCTAGAACAACACCTTCAGAAACTGGGCGCCGCTGTCCAAGGGTTGCTGGGCATGGATCGACCGGAAACTCAACCGGAAACCACCGAGCAGTGGGCTACCGCGGAGCGGCAGTTCCAGGAAATCGCTCCGGACGAGTGGCGGTGGCGAAGCGGTAACAGGTTGGTCACTTGGCTCAGAAAACTCCTGGCCGAAGAACCGTAAACCCATCACAACGAAACAAACCATGAACAATACGAACATTCCAGAATCCACCACAGCCGGTCCGGATGACACTAGAGGCGGACAGATTCGCATCGAATCTAGCCTCCTGAGCCGCGCCAAACAGGACGAGGCTGAGGCAATTCAAACCATGTTCCGTCAATTCATCCCAGTGGATGAAGAATTGTTGTTCGCCGAGTATCTCGGCGTTCAAGGTTTGTGGTGGGTTGGTCGCCACAGCTTCGCCTGCCTCACCAACCGGCGGATTTGCTCCATGATGGTTGGCCCTTGGGGCGAAGTCGTGTATCAGGATGGCCTGCTGGAGCACCACAACAGCGGCATCGTTTATCAACCCGGACTGTTGGGCCTTTACGTGGTCTGCATCCTCTATATTCTTTTGGCGTTGGTTTTTACCCTCGGTATTGGCTTGATCCTTTTTCCCTATATTGTTCAGTGGTATTACCGCGTTCACAAGTGCGGCCTGGTTTGGGCCATCCGCGAGGGCGTTTCGGTTTACTTGTTCACCAACCGAAACCGCCTGACCCACGCCAACAACCTGTATCGCCTAGCGTCCGCCCAACACGACAGGCGGCTAGCAGAACTTCCGCGCAGCCTGCTCGCTTAGCTCGACACGCCTCCAGAGAAAAGTTGCTGTGCAGTCGGTATTGAGCCATCAACAGGCTAACAAAATCGGTCGAAAGAATCGCCGCCACTCTTCTCCACCCAACGCTGGGCGGCAGTTCGGGAGTGGTTCTTGCGCTCCACCGTCCTTGTCAGACGGAGGTCGCTAACGTCTGTCTAAGCGACTTACCCGGGGTATGTCAAAATCATCAAATTTCTGATTTTCGGAATTCCGGTTATTTGTCTGCTCATCGCCATATTTATTCCCTGTTTCGCGCGGGCGCCTTTGACCGCCACGAAGCCAGCATGCATTAGCCTTGTGCGGGAGATCAATGGAACGAAGAGGCTTTCGGCTGACCAGTCCCACAAGAGAACAAAAATGACACACCGACAAAGATCAATCGGTGGGAGATGCGGCTGGGACTCAGCGGCGGAGCCCTCTTGCGAGCTGCAAATCTTTTCCAGCCAAGCGGGCCAACGTCTGTTTCACGGTCTGCAGCAGCGCTAGGGCGCGTTCCCGGTCGCGCCGGATCGTGTCCTCGACTTGCTGCAACGTGGTGACGACGGTTTCGACCACTTTCTCGTTCGAACTCCGTTTCATGAAGGCGGCCTGCATCAGCATCGAGGCCCCGGTGATGAAGAGGCTCTTGCCTTTGAGTTCCATCACTTCGAGCGAGGGTTTGACGACGAAATGCCGGGACTGCCAGCCGAACTCAACCACTCCGGCTTGCTGGTTGGCATTGATATTGGAAATCGAGTTCGATTGCGGGAGCGTCTTGCGTATGTAATCGGTCAATTCCTGCAAGTCCTGAATGTTTTGCATGTCTTCGGTCGCTTCTTACTGAGATTCTATGCGTATGCTCCGAGTCTCGCGTCACATTCCACCTGTAACGCTCCGCCGACTCGAACAAGTATCGCTGTGAACGCGCTGTGTAATTACCCGAGGATGCAGAAGGCATGCCAACTCTCTTCCCCCAGAAAACTGCGCAAAATTCACGAAGGCGACTCAGCGGGATGCCAAGAACCGGAACACCGCTGCCCAGAAAAAGGACATTCCATCCGCGTGCGAACTGCGCTACAAAGCCCGTGATATGATCCATCGCACTCGTCTCGCCATCGTCCTCGGCTTCACGTTCTTGTTCTTGGCGATTTCGGTCTCTGCCGGCGATCGGCAGGTTTTCGCTGGCAGCGGACGGGAGGCTGTCCTTGGTGCCGAATCACACGCCGACGGCGTCAGAGTGGGTGCAGCCGAAGCCGAATTCGAGGCGGACGACTCGATGATCATCGCGGGCGGGATCACCCCAGGAAAGGTCACGGGACAAGAAGGCAAACTGCGCGCGGTCGCCGTGGTTCTGCAAAAGCCGCAACAAGCCAAGATTGCGATCGTCGCCTGTGATATTCTGATGATCACTCGTGACTGGTTGGATCCTGTTGCCATCGAAATCGAAACCTCAACAGGTATTCCGAGATCCAATATTTTGATCAACGCCACGCACACACACCATGCGCCGAGCACTTTGGTGGTGCACGGTTACGGACTGGACAAAACGTTCGCTCAACGTGTCCAGCGTGGCATCGTCAAGGCCGTGACGCAGGCCAATGCCAATCTTTCGCGTGAGGATTGCCGGCTCTATTTTCACCTCGGGGAGGAAAAAACGGTCGGCCAGAACAGCCGGCAGTTGCTTTCGGACGGCCAGATTTACTGGGTGGGTCCGCGCGATCAGTTCGTTCGTCCGACCGGACCGTTCGATCCCGAACTCCCGCTTCTGGCCTTTCGAGATTCGTCCGACAAACTGCGGGCTGCCCTCTTCAATCATTCGACGCACAGCATTGGCCCGCGACAGCCGGGCAAGCGATCCCCTTCGTTCTACGGTCTGGCGTCTCAGGATCTTGAAGCGGAGCTTGGAGGCACGTTCTGTTTTCTGGAAGGAGCCTCCGGATCGACGCACAACCTGACGTTAAATGGAGCCGAAATGACCGAGCGCATCAAGAAAGCCGTCCGCGATGGCTTGGCAGAAGCCAAGCACAAACCGGTCCTGCGGCTGGCCTCTCTGAAGCGTCCGTTCAAGTTCAAAGTCCGGTCGTTCGAGGAAGCCAAGGAGGATGAAGCGGTAGTCCGCTATTGCCGGAAGTGGGTTGGGACGTATGGCGAACGAGTCATCGAAGTGTTTCGGGACATGAGGAAATCCTTGGCTCCTCAACAAGGCCGAGAGCGTGAAACGTGGCTGCAGGTGATGTTGATCGGGGATGTCGCCATCGTAGGGGTTCCGGCGGAATACTTCACGAAGCTCGGCCTCGACATCAAGAACCGCTCGCCTTTCCGGCATACCTATGTCGCCGAATTAGCGAACGATTGGATCGGCTACCTTCCCGACCTGGACGCTCACAAACTGGGCGGCTACCAGGTCTGGACGGGTTTCCACAGCTTTGCAGAGCCGGGCACCGGCGAGCGGATTGCGGATGCATGCGTCGCGATGCTCAAGGAATTGCAATGATCTGTCTAAGAAGAGGAGCCTTTGTTGAGGTGTTTCTTGATCATCGGCACGACCTGCTGGACCACAGTGCCAAGCAACACGACGACCGCAATCGGAAGAATGATCAGTTTAAAAAGCATCTCCGCGGACTCCTTAACCTCTTCCTTCTTTTTTTCACGAACCGCAGACGCCGGCCGGCTGGTTGTCTTGAGCGCATTGCTCTCCTCTTCGCCCTCCTTGGCCTCAGTGCCTGCATCACGCGATTCTTCGGAAGTCACTGAGCTTCCGGACGAGTCCTCTTCTCCAGATCGCTTTTTCTTCGGATCGGGCTTTTTGTCCGGTTTGTTCAAATTCTCTTTCGCCGCGGCTTTTCGCCGCCGCAAGTACTTTGGGCCGTAAATCGACAGGATCGTCAGCGATACGACTCCCATCACGATCGATGCGACCGTTTGAAACATGCGGCGCCGCGTGACGGCGGCGGGCCCGGTGCGGCTCTCGCGCTCCTTAATTACGGCTCGAAGATCGCCCGCCAGTCGTCCCGCTCCCTCGGCCCGTTCCTGCGGATTGGCGGCGAATAAGCCAAGCATGCCTTCCCGTTTCAACCCGGTCAGTATTTCCTTGATCCGCTCCGGAGCGACGGGTTCGGATAAATTGCCCAGAATCAATTGGCACAAGATGATCCCCAGCGAGTACACTTCCGACTTAGCCGTTGGAGGGTTTCCTGCAATTACCTCGGGAGCCTTATACAAGTCTGCCGGCGAGACGGGCGGAGTTCCACCGGCAGGTGCTGCGGGCGCTTCACTCGAGGGGCTGGGAGCCGTCGGTTGCGCAGTTCGTCCCACGTGGCCGACGGCGAAATTCGTCAACTTGACCTGGACATCTTTCAGAGTAGCGCCCGAACCTGCCACAAGAATGTGTTCCGGACTCAAATCGAGGTGGAGCAATTTTCCTTCGTGCGCAGCTTGCAGACCGGTGGCGGCCTGGGCGACGATCTCCAGGCGCGTCGCAAACGGGATGGCGGGGGCGCCGCCGACTCCTTGGGCCCAACTCAACAGATCCTTGCCCTCGAAGAGCTCAGAGCAGATGTAGAAAGGGGGCTGATCGAAAGACACTGCCTGAACTGCAAGAACGTTCCGTTGCTGGCCCAACTTTTGTTTGACGGATTGAAAGACCGCCTCTTTCTCCTTCAGCATCCGCACCCAGTCCGAACGGAAACAGAATTGAAACATCCGCTTTTCTTTCACGGATGGATCGCCGCCCGACCAATCTTCGCCAAAGCGGCCATCCGCCAGTTTTCCTTCCAAGACGTTGCGGGTCCCTGGAATCGTCGCGCCCGGCGCCGGACGCCAGCCCAAAACGATGTTCTCCTGACCCGGAACTTCCGCTCCGGCCTTTACCAATCCGGCGGGAGGATTAGTCGATCCATCACCGGGCTCGCGGATTTCGCAAATCTCAACCGGCGATTCAATCCCCGGAACCTGACAAAGGCCGTGCGACAGCCAGAGCAGGGCTCCGAATTCCTTAAGCTCCTCTTTCTTGAGCTGGCAGCGAGCATGGTCGAAAGCCGGTGCGGTGAGCAAAATCTGATTGCCTTTGGTCAAACCCGCCAAGGAACGGCAAGCTGGGACATGCCCTTCGTAGGCGCTCGCTGTCGGCTCGGAGTCCGGTTCCTCCGCGGCCGCAGCCGGCACGACAAGGAGGGCCTCTTGCTCGAAGATTGGCTGATGCGCCTCGTCCGCCAGCGCGCGGATAGCAACCTGAAGTTTGAGTGAAAAACGAACCGCAAGCGCCGGCTCAGGGAAGAGGATCAGCAGCGAATTCTCGAATCGGCCAAGCTCCTTCCCTTGTTCAAATTGCTCCAATATTTCGCGGACAAGCTCGGCGTGCCGGTAAGTGAAGGATCGGGCGTTTTCTTCGGCTTTACTCCCGCGAATAAGGCCTGTGACAAATACTAATGTTCGCTGACCCGATGTGCCCACTTCCCCAGAAGGACTAAGCGCAGCAGGGTGCTCGATAACTGCTGGACTCTCCATAATACGAAAACGCTTGCCGAACGTCGCAGCTCCAGTGCCAAACGACTCCCTATGGTGCCGTCAATGTAACAGGCTGACTCCGTTCTGTCCAGCAATAGACTTGTCTCCTTTGCTTTACGCCGGCTGACTTGCCCGGCCGAGAAGGGCGTATTTGACGCGGGCATTGTCTCAAAAATGGACAATCGACAGGCAGCCTGTCTCGTTCGTGGGCCATCGAGCAATCCTCGCTATGGCGCAGGCGCCAACCGCGAAGCCTTCGTAGTCCCGGCTTTAGTCGGCTCGCGCGCGTTGACCGGATAGAGCCGGAATTCCATACAGACCAAGGTGAGAATTGTTGCGGGCCATCCTTCACCGTTTTGATCTTGTCTTAAGCCAATGCAGCATTCTACGGTTGGCGCGCTTTCGTGGACAATTCGAGGATTGCTAAGCCGGCCGAAATACCGTTACTAACGAACGAATGCCAACCGTGGCGGATCAACTCCGGGAAGCGCGGGAGAAGCGCAAGCTTTCGGTTTACGATGTGGCGGCAGCGACCAAGATCCGGACCGATCATGTTCGAGCCTTGGAAGAAGGCAATTACCGAATGTTCGCGGCGCCGGTTTACATCCGTGGTTTCGTCAGGAGTTATGCCAATCTTCTCAAGTTGGACGCCTCGAAACTCATGGCCGACCTGGATCTGGAACTCTCCGCGATCGAAGAATTCCGGGAACCTTCCAGTCTCATGGGCAAGAAGCAGGGAGCGGTGGACACGCTCATGCTCCGGATTTCAAAAGTCAATTGGCCGCTGGCCGTTGGTGTCGTTGGCTGCGGCTTGATTTTGACTTTGACCGTTTGGAGTTACCGCGCCTGGCAGAACCACCAGACGCGCGATCCGCTCGCTGGAGTGGGTCCTGGTGTCTATCAGCCTCCCGAAACTAATGTCGGCGAAGTGCTCCCGCTCCCTCGAACGCCGCGGCGGCCGTGAAGGCGCATCTTGACAATGCCCGAATAGCAGGGACGCCGGGCTCCCAGCGTCCCCGTCCGCGTGCAGCAGGCAGAACTCAATTCCCGCAGCCAGTAAAGGCGTTCCAGTTGTGCTACTGAACGCAGCGCGGACATCGGAGGCGCGCTGTCCCTTCCCATCCCCCGTTCAGTGTCAAAACGCCCTGTGGCCGTGAATCGGTCGATGAATCGGCTTGACCTGGAAACGGTTATTGTGATACGTCAGCGACTCCAGTTCCAGGCAGCACAGCGAAGTTCGTCGGCAACTCAGCGAATTCATTGGAAGATGAGTCACATCAAAACCGTGTGTGTCATCGCCAAGTCCCCCAATCCAGCCATTCATGTGAGACGATCCCTCACAGTTCTGGCGTCGCTAATTTGGCTGCTGGGCGTCACGGCGGACGCTCAAGTGCCCGCCTTAATCAATTACCAGGGCCGCATTGCAGTAGGCCGTGATGATTTTGACGGACAAGGGCAATTCAAACTGGCTCTCGTCAATGCGAGTGGCTCCGAGGTTTATTGGCTGAATCATGCGGATGCCAACGGGGATGGCGAACCCGACCAACCGCTATCTCTGACCGTTAGCCGCGGACTGTTCTCGGTGCAATTAGGAGACACGAGCTTGCCGAACATGGCGCCGCTCAGTTTGGCGGTCTTCAACAATAACGCGGTCTATCTCCGAGTGTGGTTCAATGACGGCTCCAAGGGCTTTGAGCGCCTGGTGCCCGACCAGCGAGTCGCGTCGGTTGGATACGCCATCATGGCAGCCGGTGTCCCCGATGGAGCGATCACACCTGAGAAGCTGGCCCCAAGAGCCCTTGAAGTACTCACGGCTCTCTCAAACCGACTCAACGCCATCGAAACTTTGATTCCTTCGGGCCTGACCTTGGCCTCTCCCGACGCTGCCAGTGACGCGCTCATTTCCAAGGGATTTCAGCCGTTCACCACGATTGCTCCGTTTGGCTGGGTCAGCGGCTCGCCGACGGGCGCCGCCTCCCCGCGGCACACCCATTCGGCCGTCTGGACGGGCCAGGAACTGATCGTGTGGGGAGGAATTCCCGGCCCAGGCCTCTTCTCGGGATCGGGAGCGGTCTATCATCCTGGCCTCAACCAGTGGAGTTCGATCTCAAGCGATGGCGCGCCATCGGCTCGCGCCGGCCACAGTGCGATCTGGACTGGACAAGATATGATCGTCTGGGGTGGCTTTTCACCTGACGGCTACTTGCGGACCGGAGCGCGATTCAATTCCAGTTCCCAAGATTGGCTGCCCACGTCCGTCACCGGCGCGCCGATTAGCCGAGACGGCCACTCGGCTGTGTGGACGGGAAGTCGAATGCTGATTTGGGGCGGACGCAATGCCGACGGACCACTAGGGGATTTTTTCCTTTATGACCCCGCCGCCGACCAGTGGAGCCCAGTGAGTGTGGCCGGCGGACCATCCGCTCGGTTTGGTTCCACCATGATTTGGACCGGTAACAGCGCCGTCATCTGGGGTGGCGAAGGGAGCGGGGGTGTGCTCGGCTCTGGAGCGCGTCTGCTCTTTTCTTCGAACGGTACACCCTCCGAGTGGCTTTCGGTCAGCACCGCCAACGCTCCCTCCAGCCGGTCTGAGCACACCGCAGTGTGGACCGGACAACGCATGATCGTGTGGGGTGGCCAAAGCAGCGGCGAATTGTTAGGCGACGGCGCAAGTTATGATCCCGTTTCCAATACTTGGGAACCGCTCCCTGCGTTGGATGCGCCGGCACCCCGAAGAGCTCACAGCGCCGTCTGGACTGGACAAGAAATGATCATCCTAGGAGGCGAAACTTCCTTCGGGTTCGCCGCTTCGGGATCAGCCTTTAATCCCGCATCCGGAAAATGGCGCCCGCTTAGTACCACCGGGAATCCGCAACCCCGCGCTGGCGCGACAGCGGCCTGGACGGGCACTGAGCTTCTGGTCTTTGGAGGACGGACAGGCTCCCAACCTGTCGGTTCTTGCAGCGTTGTCGCCGACAACCTGGCCGGCGCAGCAACCAGCGATCCCGCAAGTTTGGCGCTTGTCCTGCCACGAATTCCGTCAGCGAACTCGCCCGCATTGAGCCAAATGATCACATTGGGCGACGGAACTTTCGACGGCGGAAGCACCACACCTTCGGAGGGCCGCGCGCTTGCGCTCGAGTCATTGACCAGCGCCAGCGGACCCAGTTGGTTTGCCTGGAAAGCGCCAAGCAGCGGCATCGCTGCATTCAACACCAATGGAATCGATTTCGACACGGTACTTTCGATGCAGACGGGCAATCCCAGCAGCCTGGTGGAAATGGCAAAAGATGACGATCGCGGCGGGTTTCTCACCAGTGAGGTGACTGTCAACGTTACCCAAACTACCGCGGTATAGGCGTATCCGCATCAGCCTGTGTGCTCTGTCGAAGGCGCAGCTCCTTCGACTCTGGGACCTGAAGATTCGGTCTCGCGCATGAGCGCATTCACATGCGCGACGAATTCAGTATCGAACTGCTTGCCAAGAACTAGCCAAGCGGCGCGGAAGTTCGGGTATCTACAATAGTCCTTAATGTACTCTTCCCACCCTGCCCATTGGCAGGTTTTTATCTTGGAGGAGTGCTCCCGATAGACGAGATAGGCGCGCTCACACATCGTGATGAAGATCGTATACAAAATGAGCTCTTTTTGGACTGTTCGAGGATCTTTCTTTGAAAGAAGCGGCAGGCACTGTTCGTCAAGAGAAGTTTCGAAAATGTCGAGCTCAGGATTCTCAAAACACATCCCCAGGAACTCAATGTATTTGTCACTCAAGGAAATGTAAGTTCCGTATTCTCTGTCGATGCGTTCTCTTCGCTTTTCCCAAATGAACACAGCCACGCCGACCGGAACACTGATGATCGCAATGATCGCTGCGATCGCCGTAAGATGTGGCTCATAAGTCTCTAACCAGTCGGGTAACATCGCGTGAATGGAAGGTATCATTTGCAGCCGGAGATTATCACTCCCGCGGGCTGGAGCAACTGCCGAGAATGGTCTCGCGAACGGCGGTTGATCTCGAGATCCACTTAGAACGCGGCAGAGCCATTGTCTTTATGGCGTTGTCCCCTTGGTGGTCTTCTTACTCGTTTTCGATGGCGCGAACGGGTACGAACATGCGGGGCAGAATCAATAGTCACGCTCCCAGCGAGCTCCGACATGACCCAAACATGCTGCTCTGCTAGGACGGATGGCTGCGCGGCGGTCGAAAAGCCCCTCACGGCTGCGATTCCCTGGGCCGTGCTGCCGGGCCTGGAAGTGTGCTCCAGCGTGGTGCTGCTATTTTGCCTCGATTGGAGGCTGGCCTCCGCGGCGATGTTGGTGTTCCCAATGACCCTCCTGGGACCGAAGGTGATCAGCTCCCGCGCCACCCAGGCAAGCTACGACAGGAGAATCGACGAGGGGAGCATCGTCTCGATCGTCCAGGAGAATCTCGCCGCCAAGCCGGTGGTTGTGGCCTTCGGACTGGCGGATGTGGTTCGAGAAAAATTTCAGAAGCGCAACCTTGGCTTGGTCTTGAAAAACATTCGGCTCGGTTTCCTCAATGCGCTGGTGGAGCGAACGGCCAATGTCGGAACCGTCATCCTTCAAATCGTCATTCTGGGGGTCGGAACCTTGATGGCCTTTCATGGCGAAATCTCCATCGGCACGCTGACGGCTTTCCAGACGCTGTTCCTGACGCTGAGTTACTCGCTCGCGTACGTGACGCAATATGTTCCCACCTTGATTCAGGCCAGCGGCGCGGTCCAACTCCTCAATAAACTGCTGGCGACACAACCTGCGGCTGCCGGAGCAGGCGGTCCGCCCGTGTCGTTCACACGATTCAGCAAGGCGATTGAGTTCCGGGACATCAGCTTTAGCTATGACGGGAAAGACACGAGCCTTTCAGATGTCAATCTGGTTGTCCCCCAAGGCGCGTCCGTTGCGTTCGTCGGCCCGAGTGGTTCAGGAAAGAGCACCATGCTCAATGTTTTGATGGGCTCGTATAAACCGCTTTCCGGCACCATTACGTTCGACGGAATCGAGGCCAACCGCCTGGCCGAGGCGGACCTGCGCCGGCAGATGGCGATCGTTTTCCAGGAAAGCTTCCTCTTCAACACCACGATCCGCGAAAACATTCGGCTCGGCCGGTTGGAGGCCACGGACCAGGAAATCGAAGCCGCCGCGAAAGCGGCAGAAATCCACGAGGTGATTTGCGGGCTTCCGGACGGCTACGATACTGTCGTGGGCGAACGAGGCGGCAAACTGTCCGGAGGACAGCGCCAGCGCGTGGCCGTCGCTCGAGCGATCCTTCGGAATCCGGCCATTCTGGCCCTCGACGAAGCCACTTCGGCGCTCGATCCCGCGACGGAGGCCAACCTCAACCAGACGCTGACCCAGTTGTCGCGAGGCCGGACCGTGGTGGCAGTTACTCACCGCCTCCAGACCGTCGTGGATTATGATCGGATCTGTGTCTTCGATCATGGCCGCCTGGTCGAGCAAGGGACGCATCGCGAACTCCTGGAGCGTGCCGGTGTCTATGCGAAACTTTGGCGGAAGCAGATGGGCTTCACGCTATCCGGCGACGGAGATTCAGCGGCGATCAGCCCGGAAAAACTCCGCGAATTGCCGATTTTGTCGGAACTCCCTGCGTCGCTACACGCCGAACTGGCGAAGGCGTTCAATTCGGAACAGTTCGCCGCAGACCGCGTCGTCTTCGAGCAAGAAGACGCGGGCGACAAGTTCTATCTGATCGCGCGGGGCAAAGTGGCCGTGTTCAAACGCCTGCCCGACGGGAAGCAGGTTCGGGTCGCCGATCTTTCCGACGGCGATTTCTTCGGCGAAGTGGCGCTGCTGAAGCAAGAAGCGAGGAACGCGACCGTCAAGACACTGACGCCCTGTCTGTTTCTGACACTCCATCGCCCTCAGTTTATGCGCATCCTTGGCGATGCCCCCGAGCTGAAGGCCAAACTGATGGCCGTGGCTGAGCTTCGAAGCTGAATCCAGTCGGCGCCCGGCCTTCCAGGCCGCAGCAGTTAACCTCGGCCCTGGGGCCACGAAATAGTCGAGCCGCGCAGGTTGCAGTGACCGCAGCGGCCAGGATGGCCGCGCGCCGTGACCGACAATTTCGGGATGCATCGAGCTGAATCTCATCCTCAACAAATGACTTTCAATTTCAGGCCATCCTTGCGAAAAGGTCAACGGCAATGGGGTTTGCCATCTCGCGAAGGCGAGATAACCGCCTGGAAGTTTTTCAAGGCTGATGACTCCTACCGAATGAACCTGCCGAACGACAGGCGGCTGAAATGCTCGACAACATCTGGTTTATCGCCGCGATCTGGATGGGCCTCGCATTCCTCGCGAGCCTCCTTTCGATCCGCCTCGGCATTTCGGTGGCGCTGGTGGAAATCCTCGTCGGCGTCGCGGCCGGGAATCTGCCGCTCGCCGAAGGGCAGCATCTGCTCAAAACCACCGAGTGGACCAATTTCTTGGCGATGCTCGGCAGCGGCGTGCTCACGTTCCTGGCCGGCGCGGAAATTGATCCGGCCTCGCTCCGAGCCAATCTGCGCGCCAGCCTGAGCATCGGCGCTCTGTCGTTCCTTTTCCCGTTTCTCGGAGTGTGGATGTTCGCGCAGTTCGTTCTCGGCTGGCCGTTGCCGCAGGCCCAAATCGCGGGCATCGCGCTCAGCACCACTTCGGTCGCGGTCGTTTATGCGGTCATGATCGAAGGCGGTCTGGGCAGCACTGCCCTCGGCAAGATGCTCCTGGCGGCGTGCTTCATCACCGACTTCGGCACGGTGCTGGCCCTGGGCGTCCTGTTCGCCGACTTCAACGTGAGGCTGGCCGTTTTCGTCGCGGTGACGGCCTTGATGCTCTGGTTCATGCCGAGATGGACGCAGTTCATAATCGCTCGGCTAGGCGCCACCCGCGTCAGTGAACCGGAGGTGAAATTCATTTTTCTCGTGCTCTTTTTCCTGGGCGGACTGGCGTCATCGGCCAAGAGCGAAGCCGTGCTGCCGGCCTACTTGCTGGGGCTGGTGGTGGCCGGCGTGTTCCTGCGGGACAAGACCCTCGTGCACCGGATGCGCAGCATCGCCTTCGCGATGTTCACGCCGTTTTACTTTATCAAAGCCGGATTGTTCGTATCGCTCCCGGCGTTGTGGGCGGCGCTCGGATTGATCGGCGTGCTGCTCGCGCTAAAGATGGTCACCAAGATCATCAGTGTCTGGCCGCTCTCACGCTATTTTTTCATGAGGACGCGCGAAGCCAATTACACGGCGCTGCTCATGTCCACCGGGCTGACCTTCGGCACCATTTCGGCGCTGTTCGGCCTGCAAAACAAGATCATCGACCAAGGGCAATACTCGGTGCTTGTAACGGTCGTCATCCTGAGCGCGTTTGTGCCCACGGTCATCGCCCAGAAATATTGCCAGCCCACGCTGCGGACGATGATAGCGTGGGGCCGGCTGTATCAGCGCAAGATTTACGGTCGCGCCGATCCCCACACCGGCAAGACCGCAAAACGCAAGGCTGAATCATGAAGGCAAGCATGCCAACACGACTTTCACTTCCAGATTGAGTGGAAAGCGAGGTTAACCATGTTCCAGAAAATCCTGGTCGGCTACGACGGTTCCAAAGGCGGCAAACTCGCGCTCGAACGCGCCGCGGTGATGGCCCGCGAATACCAAGCGGAGATCACCGCCCTATGGGTGCGTGAGCCGTTGCCGCGCCATTCCGATCTTCCGGGTGAATTCGAAGGCGAAGAGGAAGCCGCGGACGAATATTTCCGAGACCGGCGCAAGGAAGTTGAAACCGTCGCGGCGCAGCACGGCATCCCAATCGCGTGCGAAATGCGCCCCGGCCATCCGGCCAAGGCCATTATCAAGTTTGCCGACGAACGCGGCTGCGACCTCATCGTGGTCGGCCACAGCGACCACTCCGAGCTCTGGGGCCGCCTCCTCGGCGACACGGCCGACCGCATCAGCGACCACGCTCATTGCAGCGTGCTCATTGTGAAATCGTGAATCCCGTAGCAGCCGACGTGACGAGGCTTTGAATCATTGGCCATTGGCCATTGGCCATCGGCTATTGCGAATGCCCGAGCCGCCTTACGTCGGCCGCTACTCAGCAAAAACGATATATGAACAAGATCCAAAAGATCACCGCACTGGAAATCCTCGATTCACGGGGTAACCCAACCGTTTCCGTCACCGTCACCTTGAACAACGGCATCACCGCCACGGCCTGCGTGCCGAGCGGCGCGTCCACTGGCATTCGGGAAGCCGTCGAACTGCGTGACCGCGACGCCAAACGCTTCGCCGGCAAAGGTGTGCTCAAAGCCGTTGCGAACGTGAACAAAGTCATCGCACCGAAACTCAAAGGCAAATCGCCGCACGCGCAGAAGGAGATTGATGACCTGATGCGCCAGCTCGATGGCACGGAGAACAAATCCAAGCTCGGCGCGAATGCTTTGCTTGGCGTGTCGATGGCGGTCTGCCGCGCGGCGGCGCTGGACGCGGGCCTGCCGCTTTACGCCTACATCCGCGATTTGCATGGTAGGGCGCGTCACTCCGTGCGCGCCGAACGAAGCGGTCGCGAAAGCGGCGCGCAGAGGACTGACGCGCCCTACCTTTTGCCCGCGCCCATGATGAACGTGCTTAACGGCGGCGCGCACGCGACGAACAACGTGGATTTCCAGGAGTTCATGCTGTTCCCCATCGGCGCGCCCACGTTCGCCGAAGCGTTGCGCTACGGCGCGGAGACGTTTCACACGCTCAAGAAGCTCCTGCAAAAACGCGGCCTGGTCACTTCCGTCGGCGACGAGGGCGGCTTCGCCCCCAACCTCAAGACGAATGACGAGGCCGTGGGAGTGATTGTCGAGGCCATCAAAGCCGCCGGCTACAAGCTCGGCCAAGACATCGCCATCGCGCTCGACCCGGCCGCGAGCGAGTTTTGGGACGACGGCGCTTACGTGTTCAAGAAATCGGACGGCTCGCGCAAGTCGCCGGCGGAAATGGTGAAACTTTGGAGTGACTGGGCTAGGCGTTATCCCATCGTCTCGCTCGAAGACGGCATGGGTGAGGAAGACCGCGATGGCTGGAAGGCGTTGACCAAGGCACTCGGCAAGAAGCTGCAACTCGTGGGCGACGACAACTTCGTCACTAACCCAAAAATCTTTGCCGAAGGGATTCGCGACGGCATCGCCAATGCCATTCTCATCAAGCTGAATCAAATCGGCACGGTCAGCGAAACGCTCGAAACCGTGGCCCTGGCGCAAAGAGCGGGCTATGGCGCGGTGATTTCCCATCGCTCCGGCGAAACTGAAGACGCCTTCATCGCAGACCTCGCGGTCGGCACAGGCGCCGGCCAGATTAAGACCGGCTCGCTCTGCCGCTCCGAGCGGATCGCCAAATATAATCGACTGTTGGCCATCGAAAAGGAGTTGGGCAAGAAAGCGTGCTATGGCGGCGTGATGGTCAGGACCGGGTGAACTTGATAAAGTCGCCTGCGAATGGCCAGTGATGAGGAACTGATGCGGGCGGTGCAACATGGCGATTTGTCGGCGTTTGAACAAATCGTCCTGCGGCATCAAGCGGTCGCTTGGAACACGGCCTGCCGGTTCTTGAATGATCCGGCGGAAGCTGAGGACGTGGCGCAAGACGCCTTTTTGCGCGTGCTGGACGCCGCCCCGCGCTATCAGCCCACAGCCAGATTCCGGACTTATTTGCTCCAGATTGTCATGCGGCTCTGTCTGGACCGGGTGCGCAAAAAGCGCCCGCTCTACACGGATACCCTGCCGGACGCGCCGGCATCGGGAGCGTCACCGTCGGGCGGGCTGCTCGACCGGGAGCGAAACCAAATGGTGCGTCAAGCGCTGGACAAGCTGTCCGCCCAGCAACGGCTGGCGCTCATCCTGCGGTATGATGAAGAGCTGAGTTACCAGGAAATCGCCGCCGTTTTGCAGGTCACGCCCAAGGCTGTGGAACGTTTGCTGGCACGCGGTCGGGCGGCGCTGGGCGCACTCCTCTCGGACCAGCGAGAAGAGCTTTTCAATCGCGAGGGGGTTTTTCGCCGGTCGTCCGTTTAATCAATACAAATGAATCATCGCCATGCGTTGCGCCGCCGTTCGAAAAGAATTGAATCGTTACCTCGACGCTGAACTCGCGCCGAAAGCGCGGGAGGAGGTCGAGCGCCATCTGACGGCTTGCCCGGCTTGCCGGGAGGCGCTGGCGCAACTGCAAGGGGTCAGCGGATTGTGGGCCGCGCTCGAAACGCCACGCATGCCCGAAGGGTTTGCGGACCGGGTGATGCGGGAGGCCCGCCAGCGGACAGGTTCGAGGCCAAGGCAGGCGTGGCATTGGCCCTGGCTGCGGTGGTGGTGGGAACAGTCGCTGGCAATGCGGGCCGCCGCTGCCAGCACGGTTGTTGCAGGACTGGCCGTTGGCGTGATTATGGGCGGCGGATTGTTTCGCCCCCTGCCGCCTGCGATCGGGCACGACCCCCTTGTTCAGAATCTCGGCTTCGTTGGCGGAATTCCTGCCGGTTCAGTCGAGCAAACTTACCTCGCTTCCGTCGCCGAAGTTCGCGGAGAATAGTTATGAAATTCCAATTCAAAATCCTGCTCGTGCTGCTGTCCGTCGCGTTGAACGTGGCGTTCCTCGGCAGTTGGATCGCCCATGCCGTTCGCGCGTCGGAGAACAAGACCGCCGCTTCCTCCGCCGTGGAATCCGGCGCGGCGATGCCTGCGCTTTACCGGCAGTTGGGCCTGACAGAACACCAATGGCAAGAGATTCACCAGCAGTTGGACGCCTTCCGGGCGTCCGCGCTGGCGCTGTTCGAGCGCATCAACGAGCGGCGTCAGGAATTGCTTGCTTTGTTGGCCGCGCCGCAGGCGGATCGCGCGGCCATTGCGGAAAAACAAAACGAGATTCGGGCCGCCCAAACCGAGATGCAGAACCTCGTGATCGCGCATCTGCTTGCGGAAAAGGAGTCGCTGACGCCCGCGCAGCGGCAGAAGTATTTTGATTTGCTGACGCAACGCTCCGGCACGCTTTGCGAAAATATGATGGAAGGGTTGCGTCCGGCGACTACCAGCGGAGGCCCCCGCAAGGCAATCCAGAAATAGTCCGGGGTGTAATGCCTCGATCTTGCCCGGCTGTAGCGCGGATTTCTAATCTGCTGTATCGCCGAATTCGATTCGGCAGGCCGCCCGCCAACTTGGTGACGCAGGAGTTTTCCGCGGCAGGCGGATTGGAAATCCGCGATACGGCAGGTTGGAAACCTGCGCTACGCTAAACAGACAAGATGTCTGCCCCACATTATCAAACAGGCTCTGAGAACCGGCCCGCGCCACCGGCGATTTCGCATCTGTTCCTGTCGTTTCTCCGACTGGGCCTCACCGCGTTTGGCGGGCCGGCGATGGTCGCCTACATCCGGCAGATGGCGGTGACCCAAAAGCGTTGGCTGGAGGCCGGCGCGTTCGACGACGGCGTGGCGCTGTGCCAGGTGATTCCCGGCGCGACGGCCATGCAGACGGCGGCTTATGTGGGCTTGCACTCGCGTGGTGTGGGTGGCGCGGCAGCCAGCTATGTGGGATTCGGGTTGCCGGCGTTCGCGCTGATGATGGCGCTCTCGGCTTTGTATCAACGCGCGCACGAACTGCCGGCGGTGGTTTCAGCTTTCAGCGGATTGCAGGCCATCATGGTGGCGCTGGTTGCCAACGCCACCGTCTCGTTCGCCCAAACATCTTTGAAACGCTGGCCGCACTTCTTGATCGCCGCGCTCGCAGCGGCTTTGTTTGGATGGAAAATGAATCCGGTTCTGGTAATCGTGCTGGCGGGGTTGCTGGCGCTGGTTCTCATTCCTGCCGTATCCGCCGCGCCGCGTTCCGCGCCGAATCGCCCACACCTGCCGCACAATCTCAAAACCGTGGCGCTCATCGGGGCGGTCGCGGCGTTTGGTTTTCTGGGGCTGTGGCTGGCGCAGCGGCAGTTGTTCGAGCTGGCCGCGTTGATGTTTCGCATTGATCTCTTTGCCTTCGGCGGCGGGTTTTCCTCCGTCCCGCTCATGTTCCACGAAATCGTCGAAGTGCGCCATTGGCTGGATGCGCCGACCCTGCTGAACGGCATTGTGCTCGGGCAAGTCACTCCCGGCCCAATCGTGATCACCGCCACGTTTATCGGCTATCTGTTGGCTGGGATGCTTGGCGGCGTGGTGGCCAGCGTCGCCGTGTTCCTGCCATCGTTCCTCGTGCTGATCGCCGTCGCGCCCTATTTCGACCGGTTGCGCAATTCCTCGCTCTTCAATCGGATCATTGGCGGCGTCTTGTGCTCCTTTGTTGGCCTGCTGTTGACGGTCACGATTCGTTTCGGCCAAAACCTCACGTGGGATTGGCGGCACTTGCTGCTCGCCGTGGCCGCTTTTGCCGCCTTGCGCTTCAAGGCAAACATCCTCTGGGTCGTTTTGGCGGGGACGGCGTTCTCACTGTTGGTCTTTCCGCGGTGAGAAAATGATCGGCGCACGCGAGGGTAATGCCCGGCGAAGCCGCTCGTAGCGCAGGTTTCCAACCTGCTGTATCGCGGATTTCCAATCCGCAAACGCCAAGAACCTCGAGTATCACACGGTTCGTCGGCAATGCCACTTGAAATGCGTAGCCGGCCGTGAGAATATGGGTCGCCATATCATGAAGACGACCATTGAAATTGCCGACGACCTTTTCGAGCGCGCTCAACGGGTTGCGCGAAAAGAAAAGACCACTTTCCGCGCCTTGACCGAGCAAGGGCTGCGGCTGGTTCTGAAGCAGAAGCAAAGCAAACCCAAGAAGCTTCCGCCGCTGGTCACAGTCCCGGGCGGACTGACCGACGAATTCAAAGATGCTTCGTGGGAGAGGATTCGTGACGAGATTTACAACGGCCGCGGCGCATGATCGCCGTTGACTCCAATCTCCTCATCTACGCGCATAAGGAAGGCAGCCCATTCCACACTGCGGCTGCGCAAATAGTTGATTCCTTACGGCATCAGCCTGCGCCGTGGGCGATTCCGTGGCCGTGCATTCACGAATTCATCGGCATCGTTACCCATCCCGGCATCTATAAACCGGCGTCCACACTGTCTGAAGCTTTTGGGTTTGTGGTTGCCTTATTCGCGTCGCCGCAATTGCATTTGCTTGCCGAAAGCCCGGGCTATCTCGAGAAGCTGCGCGAGATTTCCGTGGCGGCGAAATTGAAAGGCCCGCGCATTCACGATGCGCGCATCGCCGCGCTCTGCCTGCATCACGGCGCGAGCGAACTGTGGTCGGCAGATCGCGACTTTTCCGCCTTTCCGCAGCTCAAGGTGCGCAATCCGTTGGTGAAAAAATGAAAGATTGCGACGTACCCGACCACGCCATCAGCGAAATCCCCAGCGGCAGCAAACTCGGCATCGCCGCGATGAAGACATTGCCGGGCGAAGGCTTCAAACGCCCCTGGCCGGCGCTCATCAAGATGGATGAAGAGGTGCAAGCGAAGGTGGAGAAGCTTTTCGCAACTGACAACCTGCGGTCGCACGGGTAGATTTCTACGCATGAAATGGCAAGACTACATCACCGCAGACCCCGCCGTGCTTGTCGGCAAACCCGTGATTCGCGGCACGCGGCTGGCCGTTGAATTCATTCTCGGTCTCATTGCGCAAGGCTGGCCGGAGCAGGAAATCATTCGCAATTACCGCATCACAAGCGAACAGGTGCGCGCCTGCGTGGCGTATGCCCAGGAACGGGTGACTGAAGAAAAGGTTTTCGCGGTTGCCGGATGATCTCCATCCATGCGGCTCTGCGCCAACGAGAATATCCCGGAGGAGTGCGTCACCCGGCTGCGCAACAGCGGGCATGCCGTTTTGTGGATTCGCGAAGCCGCGCCGGGAAGTCCCGATCCTGACGTGCTTGCCCGCGCTCTGGCGGAGGAGCGTCTCCTCATCACATTCGACAAGGATTTTGGCGAATTGGTTTTCCGGCGCGGCGCAACAGCATCGCATGGAATCATTTTGTTTCGCATCTCACAGCCGTCGTCCGCAGCCGTTGCCGAGCGACTGTCCACCGTGCTCGCTTCGCGCGACGATTGGTCCGGCCATTTCAGCGTCGTGGACGACTTCGCGATTCGCATGCGAGGGCTTCCAGAAAAATGAAAACGGACAACCACGCCACCAGCGAAATCGCCAGCGGCAGCAAACTCGGCATCGACGCGACGAAGAAAATTCCCGGCGAAGGTTTTCAAACGCCCCTGGCCGCCGCGGATCAAAATGATGAGGCCGTGAAAGCGAAGGTGGAAAAGCTTTTCAAACCGTGGCCGCCGACGCGAGCGGGCTGCAAACTGAAAGGGATGAAAGCCCGAAAGAAAATAGCCCAGGGCAAGCGAAGTGAAACGAGCGCAGCCCTGGGTCAACGAACAAAATGAATCCAAGCCCTGAAGGGCGAAAGAAAATCACGCGGACTGCCCGGCGGAGGCTTTCTGCTCGGCAATTGTTCGGAAAATTGGCGTCAAGCAAATGCGCCAGACAAGCCACCATACCGTCACGCCAGCGTGTGAGTAGCATTCGCCTTCGTGGACGAACCCGTGTGCGACGCGATTTCGGAAATCGTAGCCAGTTTTCTCAATGAGGCAGCCGCGAAGCTCGAAACACAACGGCTCGCCGAAAACCTGCTTCGTTTCCGCCATGCCGAAGATTGCACCGAGAACCTTCACCGGCTGCGTGCCGTCCGACATCAGGTTGGAGACATCGACGCCATGGGATTCGAGGACGTAGCGCAGTGAGTTTTCAATCTGTGGCGTGAGTAGATGCGTCGCCACGACGAAGTCGCCGTGGAATCCGGCGTGAAGCCCGCGAAGGAAGATGCCTTCGTGACCGGGCGGAATGAACGGGTTGTTGCGGACGATGAACAGCAGGTCTTGGAACGTCGGTTTATGGTCGTTCAGAATCTGTGCGCGCGCTGGCTCGACAAACCCATCAACTCTCAACGGCCAGTGGAAGTGTGAGGCATGAGAGAATGCTTCTGCTTCAAGGGCCTGCTCTGCTGCTTCACCCTTGATGTGGAGCAGACTCTCCTTTCGCGCAGTAGTTCGCCCTTGGTCGTCCACGATGGCTGCACCCATCAAATACGTCAGTGGCGCTTGCTTTGCGTTCTCGACAACCTCGTCCTTGATTCCTTTCGGGTCTGACAAATCTTGGCCAAACGCCAGCTTGAGAGCGGCTGTGGGGAAATCGCCTCCCTTCACATGCTCACGCGCTCCGAGGACCAGTTTGGAAATGTCCATCCCGGTGGAGAACGACTGGAACTCCGCAAGCGAACGCTCTTGCCACTCATTCAAACAGCGACGCAGTTCCGCAATCCTCTCCTTTGCTGCCCCTGCTTGTCTCAACTCCTCAATCGCTTTTGCCAGTAGCGAAGCGGCTGCCATGAAGCTCGCTCCCTTACCCTGCGCTCGGCTCTCGGCTTCCGTGACCCCAGCCTCCGCAGCAGCCAACCACGCCTTCTGTTCAGCGATGGCATCTTTCGCGCGTCTCTGCCATTCCGCTTCGACCTCCCAATAGGCTTTGGCCTTGCACGTGTCGCCACTTGCCTTTGCCGAAGCGGCCATTCCAGACGCGATCGCCGCAAATTCGTTCGGTTCTCCGACGCCTGCCGAGAGCATCAAGCGCATGAGTTGGCAGCAGCGGAAAGTGTCGGCACCGGTCGCGGCACGCTTCGCTGCCGCGACAACGGTCTTCGCCGTATCCTCGAAAACGGGCTTGTTGCGCCCGAATCTGCTGGCGAGATAAAGGGCGCGCTTGAAGCTCGTCACCGCGAACGTCCAGTCACCAGCGGCATCGAGCTTCTCCGCCGCGGCTGCATAACAGCCGGCAGCCTCCGCGCCAGCAACGTGGTCGTTCGCCAGTTCCCATAACACATCATGAAGGCGGGCGCGGAGCGCCGCGTCTGTCGTTTGTTGTGCCAGAACACGAACCACTTCGATGTCGGCAGCCGTGAGGTCTGATGGGATGAGCGAACGCTTGCCTTCCATCTGCCACATCGGGACGAACGGTTGAGAGGGCGTGTCGAAACTCGGATGAAATCCAACGATGACCTGCAAGAAGCGATAGACCGCCGCCTTCTGGGTTTCACCCTTCTCTTCGGCCTCTTTCGCAACTTGGCCGTAAGCCTCAAGGTAGTATTCACACGTCGGCGTCTTCACCTTTGAAGGCGGTGAATCAATGTCGATGCCTGCCAGTTGTGTTGCGTCTCCCTTGAACACGTTTTCTGGGGTGGTCATGTTTTCGACGGTCGGCATGAGTCGGAGTTTACCCATTGACCCTGCCGTTGGCGAGATTTCTGCCGCCCTTTCAGGGCTTGGAAATCTTGTGGACGGTTGACCCAGGGCGTCGCTCGCAGACTCGCTTTGCCCTGGGCTATTTTCTTTCGGGCTTTCAGCCCGTCCCAATCAGTCAACCGCAGCACGATTGCCACGACCAACTGTATGTTGCATATGCAACATAAACTTGTCCTGCGTCACGCGCGGTGGAACGTGCGTCCGCCTTCGTCTGACTACGGCGGGACAAGCAGTTGACGGCCGGCATCGCGGCCTGCCAAGCCGTAGCTTCAGCGAAGGTTGGAGCACTTCCACCCGCCGGCCCGACTCGTCGGGATTGCCCCAGATAATCCGACGGCAGAATCCCGCCCAGCAGTCCCGGTGCATCGGGATTCGTTACCGCGTCAGCCACCCCTCGCACTCCGCCGCCGCGCCGAATCGCCCACACCTTGCTGTTCTTTCCGCGGTAAGAGTATTATCGGCACACGCAAGGGGGTTTTTCGCGGTTCGCCCGTTTAATCAACGGAAACGGACTGTTGGCGCGCGTTGCGCCGCCGTTTGACGACGGCTCAACAAATGAAACGCGGCCAGGACAGTTCGCGGGCCATGCTGTGAAGCGCAGAACCAAAATTGCCGTCGGCCTCGTCATCGTATTGGCGGGTGTCGCCGTTACCGTGGCTTGGTGGTGGAAAACCAGGCAACACCAGCCGGCTGCCGGACCGGCAACAGCCCGGGTCGCGCAGCGGGACTTCGCCTCCGCTGTCCAGGCCACGGGCGCGGTCAAACCACAAGTGGGCGCGGAGGTCAGAGTCGGGTCGCGCATTTCAGGGAAATTGCAGCGGTTGCCCGCCAACATTGGTGACCGCGTCACGCAAGGCCAAGTGATCGCCGAACTGGACAAAAAAGCGGATTTGGAGGCCGTCGTGGCCCAGCGCCGGGCGGACGTGGCGGTGGGCGAAGCGCGCGTGACCGACGCCGATGCGCGACTGAAACTTGCCGCATTGGAACTGGACCGCGCGCAGTCTTTGCGGACCAACCAGATCGCCAGCCAGCAGGAACTGGACAGCGCCGGCATGACGTTCGCGGTCGCCGAGGCGGCGTTACGATTGGCAAAACGACAGGTCGAGGCCGCCCAAGCGGCCCTCCAGGAATCCGAGGCGCGGCTGTCTTACGCCACCATCACCGCGCCCATCTCCGGTGTGATCGACTCGGTGTCCACTCAGGAGGGTGAAACCGTTTCCGCCGGTTTGAGCGCGCCCACGTTTGTCACGCTCATTGATCTCAACCGGTTGCTGGTGGATGCGTTCGTGGACGAGGTGGACATCGGCAAGGTGGGCTTGGGCCAACATGCCCTGTTTACGATGGATGCCTTTCCCGGCAAGGAATTCGAGGGCAAGGTTGCGGCGATCTACCCGAAGGCCGTCATTCAAGAAAACCTGGAGAAAACGTATGCCACCGGAACGATGACGACCCCGGTGCTCAAAGGGGTGAACTTCCGCGTCCAGGCCGGCGAGTTCGCCGCCATCATGGGTGCGTCCGGCACGGGCAAGTCCACCTTGTTGAACCTGCTAGGCTGCCTGGACAAACCGACGAGTGGACGCTACCGACTGGACGGCACGGAGGTGATGAACCTCGACGATGCCGCCTTGTCGCACCTGCGCAGCCGCAAGATCGGTTTCGTGTTCCAGCAGTTCCATCTGCTGGCCCGCGCGAACGCGTTGAAGAACGTGCTGCTGCCGCTCATTTATGCGGACGTTTATCCCAAAGACGCCGAGCATCTGGGCAAAGCAGCGCTGGGGTCAGTGGGGCTGGCAGACCGCATTCATTATCGGCCCAGCGAACTGTCCGGCGGCCAACAGCAGCGTGTGGCCATCGCCCGCGCCTTGATGACCAATCCGGCCATCATTCTGGCGGACGAACCGACCGGCAATCTGGATCGCCGCAGCGGGCTGGAAATCCTCGCCATCTTTCAGCGGCTTCATCGCGAAGGCCGCACGATTATCGTGGTCACGCACGACCAGGACATCGCCGAGCACGCGGATCGCGTCCTGCTGATGCGCGACGGTCAGATTGCCGAAGATCGTCCCGTGCCCAGACCACGCGATGCCGCGCAGGAACTGGAACTGTTGCCACCGGAATCTGCGGCGGCCGCCTCAACCCAACAGGAGGGACGATGAAACTCATTCGCCTCGTCAAAGCAGGCATCCAGGCCCTGGGCAGCCATAAGTTGCGCACGTTCTTCATGATGGTCGGCACGCTCATCGGCATTGCCGCGCTGACCGTGATCATGGCCATGGGCGCCGGCACCGAGCGCGCCGTGATGAAACGCGTCAGTGTCTTCGGCTTCCGCGCCATCATGGTGATGGCCGGCGGGGGCAAAACCTTTCCGCCGTCCGGCGCCGACAGCGTGGTCACACTGCGGCTCGAGGACGTGGATGTCATCCGCAGCCAAGTGGCCGGGATTGAGGCGATGGCACCTGCCGTTCAGGCGCGCGGCGCGACGTTCAAAGCCGGCGCGGCCCAGAGCCAGGCCCCGGTCTTCGGCGTCGAGCCGGATTGGCATGTCGCCTGGGAATGGGACGTGCAGCGCGGCGATCCGATCAATGGCGAAGACGTGGCGTCGCTGGCTCGGGTCTGCGTGCTAGGTCAATCGCTCCGCCAGGCGCTCTTCGGCGATGCCGATCCCGTCGGACAGTTCGTTCAGGTCAATAACGTCCGTTTCCAGGTTAAAGGGGTGCTCGAGCCCAAGGGCACGAGTCCCATGGGGAGCGATATGGACAACCGCGCGCTGATTCCACTGACCACCGGGATGCGACGGCTGCTCAACCAGGAACACCTGAGCCAAATCCGCCTCAAACTCAAAGACGATAGCCAACTGGAAGAGGCCGGGGAGAGAATCCGCGCCATCCTGCGCGAGCGGCATCGCATCACGCCGCCGGAAGAGGACGACTTCCAAGTGCGCACCGCGGCTGACGTGGCCAAAGTTGTGCGGGGCATTTCGGGCACGCTCTCCACGTTGCTCACGGTGTTGGCCGGCCTGAGCCTTCTGGTGGGCGGGATCGTCTTGATGAACATCCAGCTCATCTCCGTGAGTGAGCGCACCAAGGAAATCGGCTTGCGCCGGGCCGTCGGCGCCACGCAGCGAGACATTTTCCACCAATTCCTGGCCGAAGCGCTGTCGGTGACGCTGCTGGGCATGCTCTTGGGCAGTGGGCTGGGCTGGGGAATCGCGGCAACCCTGGCCGCCTTCACACCGATGGCGGTGGCGCTCTCTTGGGAGCCCTTCGCGCTGGGTCTCACGGAAGGTGTTTCCATCCAGCGAAAGATTCCGTGCGACCAGGTTGGCGCCGCCGCCCGCGAACAGATAGGCGCCAAACTTCCCGGCGTTCGGTGAATCATTGCTCGCCCGGGGAAAAGGCAGGTTGCCCAGTCCGCGCATGAGCGTCGTGCCGAAGTCGTCGGGAAGGTTGTAGCCGAGCCGCCATTGCAAGCCCGCCTGCGCCTGGACAAGCACATTGCCCAACATGCCGCCCGCCATCGGAATGATTTCGGAAGCGAAGCCGGATTCGGAATCGAAGAGGCTGAATTTCCGACGGTGTTCGTAAACGATATTGAAGATGGGTTCGGTCTCCAGTTGGTAATCCCAGCCTTGGGGAAGATCGCTGCCGATGAGCCGATGCACTTCCCGCTGCGTTTCCTCCGCGAACGAGTAGGGACCAACGATACCGGTGATGAATTTGAAGCCATGGAATTCGTTTTCGCGAACCATGTGAGTGGACGCCGAAACGTAAAGGAGGCCAGCGTAGGGCCGGTCGCTGGGATCAGGAATGGGTCGGTTCGTGTCCGAAGGCGTCACCATAAGCTGGCCAACTTCGTAACTGTGAAAATAGTGGTCGGCTTCCGCGCCGAACCAATTCCAAAGGCCGCCCATCCAGCCTTGGCCTTCCCGTCCGTAAGCGAGCGAAATCCCGTTGGAGTAATTCTCGTCACGCCCGGCCAACGTATCGTTTTCCCATCGGAGTGAGAGCGCGTTTTTCCATGCGGGAGGCGCCAGTCCGCCTGGTGAGATTGCCACCGCCGTAGGTTGGTCTCCGGAGCCGCCAGCGCCAAAGGTCCCCTGCGTAAGCACCAGCGTTCCCAGCAGACTCACGATAACCCGTTTTGCTTCGGCCCATCGGGATCCTTTGCGAGTCCATCTGCCGGTGCGGTGTGAAGTTATCTTCATACTCTGGGCTTCTCCCACTGTTAGAGCCACGAAACGGCCAAAAGTTACAAGTTCGAACTGGTGCCACTCTTCGAACGACAGCACTCACCTGCGAGTATCCCGCGATACAGGGGCTCTGGTTGAGCGGCTGAACCAGAAATGTAACTTTTTCTCTTGCCACGGCTCAGTGCTGAGCAGAAAGGGCAAATGATTATGAAAGATCAAGCTCAGCTTACTGACATATGAACTCAACGAATAGATCGACAAACATGAGTCCAGGCCCATGAACGGCAAGCGATGGCCGAGTGGCTTCCACGCCGGCAAAAGCCTGAGGAGAAACACGCTCCCGGCTGGCCGGTGGGAGGGTGGGGTGCGGGTAATCCTGGAACGGCACTGCGATCGCTCCAGGTCGAATTCCAGACCCTCGTCCGGGGACTTTCTTATAGAATCAGCGTACCGAATTTCGAATGGGTAGTGCGCGCTCGGCTCAGACTAGCCCATAAGGTCCCCGTGAAAGTACTGATCGTCGAAGACGAAAAAAAGATCGCCGCCTTTGTTCGCAAGGGACTGGAGGCGCAGGGATTCATCGTGGACGTGACCCATCACGGTGACGAGGGCTTCACGCTGGCCACCCCGCGCCCTTATGACGCGGCCATCCTCGACATCATGCGGCCGGGGCGGGATGGGTTGAGCATTCTGCGGAATCTGCGCGAACGGAAAATGGCGTTGCCGGTCATCCTGCTAACGGCCAGGAACGAACTCAATGAGCGGCTGGAAGGCTTGAACCTGGGCGCGGACGGCTATCTGGCCAAACCGTTCCACATCGAGGAATTGATCGCGTGCCTTCACCAACCGCATCATTCTCCTGCTCAAAGAGGCCGGCGGCCCTACGGTTTATACCTCACCCCATTGGCCGAAGGACCTCGTTCCGGAGCATTTCGACCTGGGCCTGGAAAAAGTTACGAAACGTTTTATGAGAATTGCGAAATGTCTGATGAGGCTGGCAGCCACCGTGGCCACCGTGCAGCTCCCGCTACTGGCTGGCAGCGCCTTGGCGGCCGACGCCCCTGCCGCGACGGATCCTCCCCTGTCACTGAAGCAAGCCATTGACGAGGCGCTCAAGTCGAATCCCGGTCTGAAGTCGGCGGGCCACCAGAACCGGGCCGCCGAAGGCGACGCCAGCGCCACCGCGCGCGGTCGTTGGGGAGGGTTGAACGCTGTTGGTTCCTACTCCTACCTGAACGACGACCAGATCATCCGGCCGATGTCGAGCGAGTTGGTGGCCAACGGCCTTGCCGGCGTGCCATGGGATCGCAGCCAGGCGCATTACGGCGTGAGCTACGACCTGCCGCTTTATCTCGGTGGCCGGCTGAACAACCAGATTCAAATCGTCCGGCTCGAAGCCCGCAAGTCGGCTGATTTGCTCGAAGGCACGCGCTGGCAGGTGCGCTTCAACGACTGGCAACCCGGGGCACATCCCATGCAACGGACGCCCGACGGGTGCTGGACGACGCGCCTGGAACTTCGCCACGGGAGCTATCGTTATTTGTTCCTCGTGGACGGCCAGCCCGTGCTGGACTCACGCGCCCTGGGAATTGTGCGCACGCCGAACGATCGGTATGAAGCCGCCTCTCTCCTTGCTGTGAGTTGATCGACCTTCGCATTCGCCACTGGCGACCAGAGGCGAAATGAAATTCGGACGAAACCAATTGACACACTCAAGCGGCAACCCAGGCGCCACTATCTGTACATCGTTAAAGCCCTCGCCTGCGACAAACGGCTGCGCATCCTCATGGCGCTAAGCTTCGGTGAAGTTGCCCGCGCCGTGTTCCCTCCAAACGAAACCACCCCCCGCAGTCGAACTGCGACCGCCGTGGGCCGTCCTCATTTCGCCGCTGTCATCGCGGAAGGTCGCGTCAACCGAAGGTAAACAAACTGTAATCCGGCGAGGGGACTCGCGTTCATGGTTGGCGGGTCTGTTGTTAGTGGAGTGGCGCAACAGGTCGCGCCGGACCAGGAAAAGACTTCGTGATTCAGGGGGCGCACAACGCTCCCCGAATCCGAGCGGCACAACCGTGGACTTGCTGAAACCTGGTTTGTAACCTTTCGCCTGCCCGCGGCTCAGTGTGATGGAGAGACAAGAACGATTGCGTATGAACAGCTTCAAAGAAATTTGGTCCGGCGACTTCATGGCGGAGGTGCTCAATGCCCCCACGCCTGTCGTCGTCCTGTTTGACTCCCCGGAATGTGTGCCGTGTGAAGCTCTCAAGCCGATGATTCAGAACGTGCGCCGCCGCTTTCGTAGCGAGGTCGAGTTCGCGACTGTCACCGTGGCTGAGTGTCCCGGCCTGGCGCAGCGTTACGGCATTGTCAAGCTGCCGACACTAGGAATTTTCTATGAGGGAGCGTTGCAGGACACATTCACACCGCAAAACGAACACGATAAACCATGAAACTTAAAGCTTCGCTCTTGATGTTCCTGGGTGGCACGCTGGCCGGACTCGTTCTGGCAGCAATCCTGGGGACGCTTTTGATGCCACGGTTGATGCTGCGCGAGCGGGTCAGTCCCTATGGTCTGCAGGAGACGGTGCAGCACATCACCACCAACGCGGTGAGCGCAGGCTGGGTCGTCTCCAGCGTTGCGGCCTTGGACGACTCGGTGAGAAAGCATGGCGGCGGTGAGGTGCGGCCGGTGCGGCTGGTGAATCTCTGTCAGGCGCAGCACGCCGCCAGAATCCTCAACACCGACAAGGCGCGCGTCGTGTCCGTGATGATGCCTTGCACGATTGCGGTGTATGAGAAGTCGAACGGCAAGGTGTATGTCGGCACGATGAACGCCGGCCTGCTGGGGCGAATGTTCGGCGGCGTGGTGGCGGAAGTCATGGCCGGCCCCGTCGCGCGTGAACAGCGGGAGTTCGTCGCTTTCTGCGAACCTGAGCGTACGGTTGTAACCTTCCCCCCGCTCGCGGCTCAGTGGAGGAAGAATGAATTGAATCTGACTGATATGAAAAACAAAACGAACACCACGATAACCGACTGGTTGAAGGAAGCCTACGCCGCCGAGCTCGAAACAGTCGAAAACTACCTCGCCAATTCCGTCTGGCTGGACGGGCTGGGCGCGCAGGAAGTTGCCGAATCGCTCGCGGAAGACATGACGGAAGAACTCGGCCACGCGACGAAGCTCGCCCGCCGGCTCAAACAACTGGGCGGGTGCCCGCCGGGTTCGCTCCAGCTTGCGCGCAACCAGAAGGCGCTTCAGCCGCCGAAGGATTCGACGGACGTGAGGAGTGTGGTTGAAGGCGTGCTCGAGGCCGAGAACGAAGCCATTGCGCATTACCAACGGCTCATCAGCGCCTGCGATGGGAAGGATCACGTGACGCAGGACCTTGCCATCGGCATCCTGGCCAAGGAGGAGGAGCATCGCACCTTGTTTGAAGGCTTCCTCAAAAGCTTGAAGAAGGAGGGCGGCGCATGATGTCGCTGATTCTCAGTGTGCTGATCGGCGGCGGCCTGGGAGCGGCGCTTGGATATTTCGGCAAGTGTTCCACCGGCGCGTGCCCGTGGACGGCGAACCGGTGGCGCGGCGCGCTTTACGGCGCGTTTCTCGGATTGATGTTCCACCTGGCTTCGGGACGCAGCGGTTCGGCTTCCGTCAATGAAAACTGACCGACGTTTCCCGGATTTTCATATCCACCAATGGCGTTGGCTTTGACTCTGCGAACTGCTCTTCCCTCGGGTGATCTATGGACGTGTTGATGCTTGGCCTGGCTTTGGCATTGGCGGTGCTGATCGGGCTGTCGCTGGGTTTGCTGGGCAGCGGCGGTTCAATCATCACTCTGCCAGTGCTCGTGTATGTGGCGCGGATTCCCGCGCCGCAAGCGGTGGGTATGGCGCTGGTCATCGTGGTCAATTGTTTTGGCGGGCTGACTGGCCAGTTGCGTTACGTGAACTTTGACTGGCTGCTGACGCTGGGCTTTTTGCTGGCGGCGCTGGCTGGCATGTTTGCGGGAACAGAACTGGCGAACCGGCTATCCGCCGCCGCGTTGCGGCGCGGCTTTGCCTGGTGTGTCGTGTGCCTGGGATTCGCCCTGATCGCCGGGAATGGGATGCTTTTGGTTCGCCCGCATTGAGGGCACACTGTCTCGCAAGCCGCCAAAGTCGGGGCGACTTGTAACCTTTCGCCCATTCGCGGCTCAGTGTTGGGCAGAGACCAGAAAGAGTCTGCTATGAAAAACATCATCGAACTGACGGAAAGAAGCTTTCCAACCCATGAATAATCGTTCCACTCCGTTTCCCAAGGGTGCGTTGGCCGCGACACGTTTTCTGGCCGCGTTGTCCATAGTGCTATTTGTTGTTGGCAAGATTCACGCCGCCGAGTCCTGGACTCTGGCACGCGCCATCAGCCACGCGCTCACGAACAGTCCGGACGCGCGCATTGCGCAGAAACGCATCGCCGCCGCCCGCGCCGGTATCGCGCAGGCCAACTCCGCCCTCTGGCCGCAACTGCAACTGCAATCCAGCTACACGCGCACGGACAATCCGATGTTCGTCTTCGGCAGCATCCTCAACCAGCGCGCCTTCAGTCCGTCGCTCAATTTCAACGACGTGCCCGACGTGGACAATCTCAACGTGCGCGGCGTGCTGACCATGCCGCTTTACGCCGGCGGACGCATCAGCGCCGGACGCAACGCCGCCAAGGCCAACACCGGCGCGGCCAAGGCCAATGCCGAGGCGGTGCGCAACACGCTGGCGTTTGAGGTGGCGCGCACGTTTCACACGGTCCTCAAAACGCGCGAGTTCATCCGAGCCGCTGAGGCGGGCGTTCGTTCGTTTGAGAACAACCTCACCATTGCCAGCAACCGGGTGAACACCGGCACGGCGCTCAAGACCGACATGCTCGACATGCAGGTCCGGCTGGCGCAGGCGCGCGAAGACCTTGTGCGCGACCGCAACGCCAACGCACTCTCGGAGCGGGCGCTCCGGACCGTCCTCGGCATCGAAGCTGGCGAATTCGCCGTGGCAAGCAGCGCGCCCGAGGTGGCCCCACCCGTCGAGGATTTGAAATCTGAAATTTCAAATTTGAAATTCCCGGCCCGCCCAGAGTTGGCTGCCGTTCAAGAAGGGCAGCGCGCCGCTGAAGCCCAGGTCCGGCAGGCGAAATCCGGCTATCGTCCGCGCGTGAGCGCCTTTGGCAGTCTCGATTATGACCAGGGCTGGGTGAGCGATGGCGACGGCAACAGCTACACGGCCGGCGTGATGGTGCAATGGAATTTGTGGGATGGCAAACTGACCCGTGGCCGCGTGAGCGAAGCACAGGCGAACCTCGAAGCCGCGCGCGAGGAGGAACGCAAACTCCGGCTGGCGATTGGCTTTGAAGTCGAACAGGCCCGTCTGCAACTCAAGGAAGCCAGCGAACGGCTCGCTGTCACTGAAGCTGCCGTCGCCCAGGCGCAGGAAAGCGTGGAACTGACTCGCTCGCGCTTCGAGCAGGGCTTGATGATTTCCACGCAGCTCATTGACGCCGACACCGCGCTCCTCGCCGCTCGTGTGCGTCGCGCTGAGGCCGAGGGCGACCAGCGCATCGCCATCGCCGCGCTCCGCAAGGCGCTCGGTTTGCCGCAACTGAATTCGGCTCCATGAACAACCTGAAACTCCTGAACCAAACCATTCTCGCCTTGGGCCTCGTTGTCACCCTGGCGGCGGGTTGCAAACGTCACGACGAATTCAAGTCTCACGCACCCGTGTTGCCCACGGCCAGCGTCCGCGTGCAAACCGTCGCGGCCAAGAAACACGTCGCGTCGGAAGAAACCGTCGGCACAGTTCGAGCCAAGCTCCAGGCGCGCCTCGAGGCGAAAGTGCCGGGACGCATTCAGGAAATGCGCGCCGTGCCCGGGCAGTCAGTGAAGGCCGGCGAACTTCTGGCCCGGCTGGATGTGCAGGAGATTCGTGCCCGGCTCGACCAGGCGCTGGCCATGCAACAGCAGGCCGCCAGTGATTTGAAACGCTTCACCGCTCTGCTCGAACGCGCTGCCGCCACGCCCGCGGAATTCGATGCGGTCCAGGCCCGCGCCCGCGTCGCCGAGGCCGCCGTGAAAGAAGCGCAAACCATGCTCGGCTACGCTGACGTCGTCGCGCCATTCGATGGCGTGGTGACGCGCAAGCTGGCCGACGTGGGCGACCAGGCCGCGCCGGGCAAACCGCTCGTGGACCTGGAAGACCCGTCGCACCTGCGTCTCGAAGCGGACATTCCTGAATCCATCATCGGCGCGGTAACACTGGGCGCGACCATGCCGGTGCGCGTGCCCAATGTGGCCGGCGAGTCTCAAGGAACGGTCAGCGAAATCGCCCCGGTGGCCGACCCGAACAGCCGCACCTTCCGCGTGAAGCTTGACCTGCCGCCCACGTCGAGCTTGCGGGCGGGCCAATTCGGTCGGGTGGCTGTGCCGCTCGCGGAGACCACGGCGTTGCGTGTGCCGGCTTCCGCCCTTGTGCGGCGAGGGCAGCTTCAAATGGTCTTTGTGGTCGTGGACAAGCATGCCGTGATGCGGCTGGTGAAACCCGGCAAGCGCATCGGCGACGAGTTGGAAATCGCCTCGGGCCTCTCGCCGGGAGAAAAGGTCGCGATGGAGAACGCCGCTTCACTCGTGGACGGCCAGCCGGTGGAGATCAGACCATGAAACCAGCCCGCCAACTCGGTCACAGCGGACTCGGTATCGCCGGCCGCATCGCCCACGCGTTCATTGACGCGAAGCTCACGCCGCTCATCGTGGTCTCTTCGGTGCTGCTGGGATTGTTCGCCGTGCTGATGCTGCCGCGCGAGGAAGAGCCGCAAATCAAAGTGCCGATGATTGACGTGATGGTCGGCATGCCCGGCTTCAGCGCCAAAGAAGTCGAGGAGCGCGCGACCCGGCCGATGGAAAAGCTGCTCTGGGAAGTCCCTGGCGTCGAATACCTCTACTCCACGTCGCGCCCCGGCGAATCGCTCGTCATTGTGCGCTTCAAAGTGGGCGAAGACCCGCAGGAAAGCCTCGTCAAGCTGAGCGAAAAACTGCGCGCGAACTTCGACCGCATTCCACCGGGCGTTTCCTTCCCGCTCATCAAGCCCAAGTCCATTGACGACGTGCCGATCCTGGCGCTGACGTTCCACAGCGACCGCTATGACCATCTCATGCTCCGGCGGCTTGTGGCGCAGGTGGACGACGCGGTGAAGCAAGTGCCGCTCGTGGCCGAAACCGCGATTATCGGTGGCGCGCGTCGGCAAGTGAGGGTGCTGCTCGACCCGGTTAAACTGGCTTCACGCAATCTCACGCCTGCCGGGCTCGTGCCGATGCTGCGTCAGGCCAACCGGCAATACGTCGCCGGGAACGTGACCGGAAACGACCAGGAAGTCGTGGTTGAAACCGGAGCGTTTCTACGCACAGCCGACGAGGTCGGCAGCGTAGTCGTGGGTGTCTTCGGCGGGAAACCGGTTTACTTGCGCGAGGTCGCCGACATCGTGGAGGACGCGGAAGAACCGGTGCAATACGTTTTCTTCGGCCACGGCGCGGCGGCGCATCGTAGCGCAGATTTCCAATCTGCTATATCGCCGATTTCTAATCGGCGGGGCGCGGAAAACTCCGACGCGTCCGAAGCAGCCGGAGCCTCCGCAGGTTACAAACCTGCGATACCGCAGATTGGAAATCTGCGCGACGCCGAACAACCGGCCGTGACGTTAAGCGTGGCGAAACGTCCGGGCGCGAATGCCATTTCGGTCGCCAACGAAGTTCTCCGCAAAGTGGAGACGCTCAAAGGCTACCTCATCCCAAACGACGTGGGCGTGACCATCACCCGCCATTACGGCGAAACGGCCAACGAGAAATCGAACGAACTGCTCTTCCACATGGCCATTGCCGTAGTCGGCGTGTCCCTCCTCATCTGGCTGGCGCTGGGTTGGCGCGAATCCGGCATCGTGGGCATCACGATCCCTTCGACACTCGCGCTGACCTTGCTCGTGTTTTATCTCGGCGGCTTCACACTCAACCGCATTACGCTTTTCGCGCTCATTTTCAGCATCGGCATTCTCGTGGACGACGCCATCGTCGTTGTGGAAAACATCGTCCGTCATTTCCATCTGCCCGAAAGCCGCGGGCGCGACCGCATCACCGTGGCGGTTGAAGCGGTCGGCGAAGTGGGCAATCCGACGATTCTGGCGACGTTCGCGGTGATTGCGGCCGTGCTACCGATGGCGTTCGTGGGCGGACTCATGGGTCCTTACATGCGGCCTATTCCCATCGGCGCGAGCGCGGCGATGCTCTTTTCGCTGGCGGTCTCGTTCATCGTCACACCGTGGGCGGCCCTTCGCATCCTGCGCCGGCGCACACAGCGCGAAGCCGACGTAGCGGCAGGCTTCCAGCCTGCCGTAGAGCCGGGCTTCCAGCTCGGCGGGGCCGAAGCCCAGAACAAGGCAGACGCTGGCGAATCTCCGGGCGCTTCAGACGATACCACGGCCGATCCGGGCGGCTGGAAGCCGCCCTCACTGGCAGGCAGGATGCCTGCCGCTACAACTCCAAGCCTGTTCTCCCGCCTGTATCGGCGCGCCATGTCGCCGCTCATCGCCAAACCCGCCTGGCGATACACCGCGCTGGGGACCATTGGCGCGCTCACGGTTGGGGCGATGGTGACTGTCGCCCTCGGTTGGGTGAAGGTGAAGATGTTGCCCTTCGACAACAAGAGCGAATTCCAGGTCATCCTCAACATGCCGGAAGGCAGTTCGTTGGAACGCACCGCCCGCGCCGCCCGTGAAATTGCCGCCGCCATCCGCCCCGAGCCGGAGGTGACCGATTACCAGGTTCATGTCGGCACAGCCGCGCCCTTCAACTTCAACGGCCTGGTGCGTCATTACTTCATGCGGCGCGGCGCGAACGTGGCCGACCTGCAAGTCAACCTCGTGAACAAGCACGACCGCAAGGCCCAAAGCCACGACATCGCCAAGCGCGTCCGGCCGGCCGTCGCTGCCATCGCGGAGAAGTATGGCGCGCGCGTCGCCGTGGCCGAAGTTCCGCCCGGCCCGCCGGTGTTGCAGACACTGGTCGCCGAAATCTACGGCCCAAGCGACGAAGCACGGCTGAAGCTGGCCGAGAAGATCCGCGATATCTTCAAGCAAACGCCCGGGGTGGTGGACGTGGATTGGTATGTCGAAGCCGACCAGCCCAAGTCCCGGTTCGTCATTGACAAGGAAAAGGCCGCGCTCCACGGTGTCAGCGCCGAGAACATTTCCACCACGCTCCGGCTGGCCGTGGCGGGTGACACGCTCGATTTGTTGCACCAGCCGCGCGAAAAGGAGGATGTGAACATCATCTTTCAAGTACCGCTGGCGGACCGCACGTCATCCGAGGACCTGCTGGCGTTGCGCGTGCGCTCCGGCGATGCCAATGCACTACCCGAACCCGGTAACGCTCCCGGCGGTCCGCCGCTCGTGCCGTTGCGCGAGCTCGTGACCATTGAGCGCACCATTGCGGACAAGAGCATCTACCACAAAAACCTCATGCCCGTGACCTACGTCATCGGCGATGTAGCGGGCGTCATCGAGAGTCCCGTGTACGCCATCCTGAAAATGAACAAGGCTCTGCACCAACTCGACACGGACGAATTGGGCGGCCGCGGCGCGCAGCTCGGGATTTACAATGCCGTACTCCCATTCACCGAGCGCGAACCGGCGCTCAAGTGGGACGGCGAATGGCACATCACCATCGAAGTTTTCCGCGACCTCGGGCTGGCTTTTGCGGCTGTGCTGGTGCTGATTTACATCCTCATGGTTGGCTGGTTTCGCTCCTTCCTCACGCCGTTCATCGTGATGACGGTGATTCCTTTCTCGCTCATCGGCATTCTTCCGGCGCATGGAGTGTTGCACGCATTTTTCACGGCGACTTCGATGATTGGCTTTATGGCGGGCGCGGGCATCGTCGTTCGTAACTCGATCATCCTCGTGGATTTTATTGAACTGCGACTCGCTCAGGGCATGTCGCTGGCCGACGCCGTGGTGGAGGCGGGATTGATCCGTTTCCGGCCCATCATGCTTACGGCGATGGCCGTGGTCGTGGGCGCAACAGTCATCCTGTTCGATCCCATCTTCCAAGGACTGGCCATTTCCCTGATGGCGGGCGGAATCGTGTCGATGCTCATCAGCCCGGTCGCCGTGCCGGTGCTTTACTTCATGGCTTACATCCGCGAGGCGAAGGACGCGAAGACTGCGCCTGCACCGCCCCCGTCGGAAGGGGCACCATCCTGCGGGTGCAGCCGTCCGCGTGAGTCAGACCAACAAAGGAGAAAACTGCCATGAGCGCTGACATCAAGACGTTTGATTTGCGCGAAGAATACAGACGGAACGCCGAGCCTTGGGAGCCTTTCTCGAAAATGGTCTTTGCAACGGATCAAATGGCTCCGGGTGGCGCGTTGGTGCTGATCGCCCCGTTCGAACCGACGATCTTGCTCCGCCTGCTGAGTTGCATGGGCTTTGAGCAGCGCACGATCCACGGGAAACCGGGTTTGTGGGAGATTGTCGTCCGCAAGACCTCTGACAAGGTCTGTAACGAGCGCGGGGAAATCGATCTGGATCTGCGCGGACTGCCAGCGTTGCCGCCGTTGGAAAAGATTTGCCACGCCTTCGCCTTGTTACCCTGGAAGGCGACTATGCGCATTCGCACCGATACGCGGCCTCAACATTGTCCATCTGACTTGCTGCCTGAAGGGGTTTCCAAGCGTGTCGAACAGCAGCCTGATGGGACGTTCCTCAGCACCATCAGACCCGCGGACAAACCATAATGATGCTGAACCATGTCTTTGCCCATCGCACCGCTCAACGCGGTGCGCGTAGAACGAATAACCGCTGACGACAACTATGCTTATGCCCGCCACGACAACGCCTACCGCCAACAAACCCGGTGAACTCAAGCAGCCTCCGCCCGTCCGCCGCCGGTTGCGCGCCGGCCTGAAACTCCTGGTCGCGGCCGCGTTGGCCGGTGTGCTCGTTTACAAGTTGAAATTTTCACCCGCCCCGGTGGTTTCGCATCTGATCGCTCGTGGACCGGTCGTGGCCGAGGTCATGGGCACGGGCACGCTGGAGGCGCGCGTGAAAACGACGATCAGTCCGCGCATTCAGGAACGGCTGGCCGAGATGCTCGTGGACCAAGGCGAGCCCGTGAGCGCCGGTCAGTTGCTCGCGCGGCTCGATGACGGTGAACTCAAGCGGCAGGCGGAGGTTTCCGATGCGGCCCTCGCCAGCGCCAAGGCGACTGCCGATCGCGTGCGCGTGGATGAAGCGCGCGCACAAGCCGTGGAGCAACAAGCGCGGCAGGATCATAAACGCATTTCCGACCTGCTCGCCACGAAGGTCAGTTCACAGGCCGAGATGGACAAAGCCATCGCGCAATGGCGCGTGGCCGAAACCGATCTGCAACGCGCCCGGGCCGCCACGGTGGAAGCCCAACAGCAAATCATCACCGCGGAGAAAAACCTCGCCTACCAGCGGGAGCGCCTCGGCTTCACGCGGATTCTGAGTCCGTATGACGGCCTCGTCACGCGTCGCGACCGTGATCCTGGCGGGGTGGTTATTCCAGGCAGTTCACTGCTGCAACTCATCGCCACTAACGAACTCTGGATTTCAGCGTGGGTGGACGAAACGGCGTCCGCGGGACTTGCCCTCGGCCAGGTAGCCCGCGTCGTCTTCCGCTCAGAACCCGCGAAGCATTATCCTGGCGAAGTGGCGCGGTTGGCGCGCGAGACCGACCGCGAGACGCGGGAATTCATCGTGGACGTGAGCGTGAAGGAGCTTCCGCCAACTTGGACGGTTGGCCAGCGGGCCGAGGTTTACCTCGAAACCGCGCGCAAGTCCTCGGCACTACTGCTACCGAAGCAATTCCTCGTCTGGCGCAGTGGAAAGCCTGGAGTGTTCGTCGCGGCGAGCGGCAAGGCGCGGTGGAAAGAAATCAAGTTGGGCTTGGAGGGTGAAGAAAGAGTCGAAATGTTGGAGGGACTCAAGGAAGGCGACAAGGTCGTCAGGCCCGCGGAAGGCCGGCGTGGCGTGTTCAAGGACGGCCAGCGCATCAAGGAATCATGAATCTCGCGGCCCAGGACATCCGCCACAACCTCGGGCGCTTCGCCTTGACGACCGTCGGCATCGGCCTCCTGCTCATGATTGTGCTCGGGATGAGCGGGATTTACCGAGGCATGATTGACGATGCGCTCATCGTGGTGGACCGCATCGGCGCGGACTTGTGGGTGGTGCAACGCGGCACACGCGGGCCGTTCGCCGAGATTTCCCGTCTGCCCGCCAACCTCGAACATCGTCTGCGTGCCGTGCCGGGCGTCGCCAGTGCGCGGACTTTCGTTTCTCACAATGTCCAGCGCGAACACCTGGGAAAGCCGCTGCGGATGAATGTCCACGGTCTGGCCTGGCCCGAAGACAAAGGCGCGTGGGTAACGTTGGTCGCCGGGCGTCCGCTGGGTCAGGCTCACTACGAAATGATTGCCGATGCCTCGCTGGGCTTAGGCTTGGGCGAGAAGTTGGTCCTCGGCAAGGACCCCTACACGGTCGTGGGCGTGACCAAAGGCATGGTGTCGTCCGGGGGTGACGGTATCGCGTTTTTAACCACACGGGACGCGCAGGCGATTCAGTTCGATCTCTCCGGCGAAGCGATCCGGCTGGAGCGCGCGGCGCGCGTCCAACGGGCCGTTGGGCAGGACATCGGACAAGTGCAGCCGTTGTTGCTGGAGCGCGGCGGCGGATTGTCCTCGGGCATTCCGGCGCTCGCTCGTCCGATGGTCAGCGCCATCACCGTGCGCGTGGCGGACGGGGCTGATCCCGCGACGGTGGCGGCCACGATCGCCGCCTGGCCCGACGTGTCGGTTCACACGCGCGACGACCAGGTAGAACTTCTTGTACATGGCATGATTGACAAGGCGCGGCGGCAGATTGGCCTGTTTCGCGTCCTGCTCGTCATCATCTCCACCATTATCATGGCGCTGATTCTCTATACGCTCACGCTCGATAAGATTCACGACATCGCGATGCTCAAACTCATGGGCGCGCGCAACTCGATGATCGCCGGTCTCATCGTGCAACAGGCGCTGTTGCTGGGTGCGCTCGGCTTCGGCATCGCCTGGTATTTGGGCGGCTGGATTTTCCCGAAGTTCCCGCGCCGGGTGTTGGTCACAGCGGAGGACTTGTGGGGGCTCGCCGTTGTGGTGGTGATCATCTCCGTCCTGTCGAGTCTGCTCGGCATT
>JACQWK010000083.1 GCA_016209525.1 Verrucomicrobiota bacterium | reverse complement strand
GTTGTCGGTAGCGCGGGCGTCTCGCCTGCGAGTTCGCCGAGCGTCCCCCTCGGACGCGGCCCGGCGGCGAGACGCCGCTCGAACTCGCAGCCGAGGACGGCTGCGCTACGATCACCGACAACTTCGGGATGCACCGCGCGCGTCCGGGCGACCGGTGCATCCCGGGGTTGTGGGTGACGGGAAGTAACGGCTGAAGTCTCCGCTACCGTGGGGCCGGTGCGTCTCGCCCGGCGGATCGAGCGTGGAATCGGGAACGACCGCCAGATTTGCGCCCGGCGCCGGACGACGAGGCGCGCGCACGCGGTCAAAAGCAATTTTGCCGATCTTGCGATCGGCCGTCTCCATTGCCTGAAATGATTCCAGGGCTCGACAGGAGTCTCGCCCGGGCCGGGACTGGTTGGGGCTTCGCGGCGCCGTGTTTGGGGTGGTCGAACGGTTCGTTCCAGGGTCAGTCGTTCTTCTCGGACGGCTTCGGCATGCCCACAGCTTGCGCGAGGATGATCTTCTGGTCAGAGCGCAGGCGCATGGTTTTGGCCAAAGCTGCCCGATCGGGCAGTTCATGCACCACCGTTGCCAAGCCTTCGGACGCGCAATACAGGTAGATGTTTTGGCTGATGTAACCGGTGTCGATCGCTGAATAAAATTCTCGCTCGGCCGGTTTCATTTTCTCGGCTCGCGAGAAATCGGCGACGAAGATCAACGCGATTGGAGCCTCCTTCAGAAACGGCTGGCCTCCCGTTTTCGAGCGGACATCTTCGCGGGCAATCGGCTTTAGCAGGTGGCCTTTGGCCTCGTAGAGATAGAGGCCGTTGGCCATGGCGACAAAGATGTCGATCTCTTGCGAATTCATGGCGGACGGCGCGGTGCGATGTCCGGAGTCAGGCCGATTAATCCCGAATCCGGCCCACAACAGATCGGACAGAACTGGCGGCGGCAGCATTTCCCGCCCGAATTCGCGCACCGACTTGCGCTCCTTCAAAACTTGCATGAGCGGCCGGCCGCCCTCCGTGCGCGGCGCGGGCAGAATGATCGATGTGAACTCATCGGCCCAGGGGGAAGCCGCCCAGGCCGCCAGGCAACAAAGGATAGTTAGGTAAACGCTTCTCATGACGATTTCCTCTTCTTTGGACGCAGGTCCGGGCAAAATGTTTCAGATTCCGACGACGCCCGAGGCCGTGGAGGTATTCCAAATCCGAAACACGAAACAAATTCAAAATCCGAAGGCCCGAAAAGTCCAAGTTGGGATGACACTAGTCAGGAATTTCGCGCTGCTGGGTTTGGGATTTGTTTCGGATTTCGAAATTCGGATTTCGGATTTTGGTTGGGGCTCAGCCGCCCTGCGATTCATGGCTTTCCTCGCACGGGCGGAAACGGTAAAAAGCCGACATGAAGATCGACGTGCGCAAACCGACGGCGGACGAGCTGAAAACCATGGGAGTAACCGCTTGGCCTGTTTGGTCCTGCGGTATCTCAACTTTCGACTGGTCCTACAGCGATCAAGAAACTTGTTACTTGTTGGAGGGCGAAGTGACGGTCGAAACCGGCCGCGAAGCCGTGTCGTTCGGGAAAGGCGATCTGGTCGTCTTCCCTCGCGGACTGTCCTGCGTTTGGAAAGTCAAAGCTCCGGTGCGAAAGCATTACCGCTTTGGGTGAATTACAGCGTCCAGCCCTTCCGGTAAGGCGGATTGATGTGCTGATTGGCCTCCGCGCTGTTCTTAAACCGCATGTTCTCCGCGTCCCACTCCAGTTTCGCTCCCGGCAATTTGATGGCGATGACGCCGAGCATGGCGAGTTCAGTGAGCGGCCCGCCGTAAGAAAAATCCGAGCCTGCCTTCGTGCCGTTGCGAATGGCCCGCAGCCAATCGTAATGATGCTCCTTCACTCTGGGAATGGTCTTGTCCGGACGTTTGTAGGCCATCATTTTCGCCTCGGGGATAATGCGAACTCTCGCGGCGCCATGTGAGCCGTAAATAATCGTTCCCTTGTCTCCGATCACCACCGCGCCGGTATCGACCGACTTCTCGTCCGCTTCCAATTCCGGCGGCCGAGGTATCCGCTCGGTCCCGCTGTACCAATGCATGGTGATGGCCCCACGCTTCCCTTTGGGCGGGAATTCATAGGTGAGGACTTCGCCCTTCGGGAAGGCATCCCCTTGTGTCTTCGGGTCGTAGTTCTTCACGCTGGCCTGAATCGTTGCCGGCGCGCCAAGGTCCAAGGCCCAAAACACCGGGTCCACAACGTGGCACGTCCAATCACCGACCGTTCCGTTGCCAAACGGCACCCACCCGCGCCAACTGCCCGGCAAGTAAGCGGGATGGTAGGGCCGGTCAAGAGCCGGTCCCAGCCACTGATCCCAGTCGAGTGTAGGTGGCACGTCGTGAACCTCCTTCAAACGGGACAGCCGATCGAGGCCGGAGTTCACCGCCGAGCATCCGAGGTGGATGGTATGCACTTTGCCAATCGCGCCATCCCAGATCCACTCGCAGAAGTCGCGGATCGTATCGAATGAGTGGCCCTGGTTTCCGAGCTGCGTGACGACCTTGTGCTCCTGGGCGGCTTTCATCAACGCCCGCACCTCATGGACCGAATGGGCCAGCGGTTTCTCACAATAGACGTGTTTGCCGCGCTTGATCGCCGCCATGGCCGCCACCGCGTGGTTGTGATCGGGAGTCGCCACCACCACCGCGTCGATCTTCTTTTCCATCTCGTCGAACATCTTGCGGAAATCCCGGTATGGTTTGGCCTCGGGAAATTTTTGCGTGGTTTGGGCGGCGCGCCTCTGGTCCACGTCGCAGAGCGCCACCATGTTATTGCCGGGGGCCACGGCGCCGATATCGCCGGCGCCCATCCCGCCCACGCCGATCCCCGCGATGTTCAATTTTTCGCTGGGTGGAGTTTGGCCGCTGCCGGCCACCACGTAGCGCGGCACGACCGCAAATCCCGCCGCCATGGCTCCCGCCGCGCTCACGAATTCACGGCGTGTCAGAAATGATCGCTTTGTTGTCATGATAGTCTCCTGCTTGATGATCTTGATTGCCCAGATTTCATAACAGATTTGAGGCGGAACGCCAATGGTTTCTCGGACGCAGGCCGCAATTCTCATTTTGGACGTAACGCGGACACTCCTGTCCGCAATATCGTCGAAAATGTGCGGACAAGAGTGTCCACCCTACGGACACGAGCTGCGCCCGTTTTCAAAATGAGAATTGCTGGGACGCATGAAAGCGGTTGAACCGAGACAAACCGGTTGTAGATTTGGATCGGGGAAACCGAAGCTGAACGGGTTCGGAAAGGCAACGAAGTGACGCCGCGGTTTCCAGAGCGTCTGATGTTGGGAAGCCTCGTCCTCCTGACGGGAGGCTGTGCCGCGCTGTTCCCGGCGACGACGACCAGGACCCAGTCGCCCTGGGAATCGTTCGTTGAAGCGGAAGCCGCGTTCGAGCGCATTCGACCGAATCAGACGCGCATCCAGCAACTCAAGGAGATGGGGTTTGATCCATCGACCTCGCCGAACGTCAAGATTCTGACCTATCTCGACATCATCGAGCGTTTCATGCCCAACCAGGCGATCACCAAGGAAGACCTGCATCCGGCCGTGCGGGGCTGCATTGAAGCCAAAGAAAAAAGCCATGCCTACGAACTGGAGCTGGCGGATCTCCGGTCCAAGCGACACGGGAATTTGTTGCTGGATGCGCTGGGCTTCCGCCGCCGAACACACGAAACCGGGTGGCAATTCAAGGCGCTGATCCTGATGAACGATGGGCTGGTGGTTTACAAACTTTCTTCGGGCCAGCCCATGGTCTCGCGATTTGAGAGGAGAGACAAACCCTTGGGACCACTCCAAGAGCTTGAAGACGTGGTCAAAAAGGGAATCGATGCCGCCAAGTAGGGCGGGCGTCTTGCCTGCCTCCGCTTCGTTTTGCAGTAGCTCAAAGCAGGCAGGTTGGAAACCTGCCCCACTTTTTAGCGCCGATTCCTGCTTGACGGGATTCGCCACCCTCCGGTTCATTGGCCCGCGCTTTCACTTTATACCACAATTGTGATGAGATTTCGCAGGCCAACAAAGCTCTTGGTGGGGCAAGATTCCTGTCGAGCCCTGACTTCATTGCCGGCAAAGATTCCAGGGCTCGACGGAGCGTCGCCTCACCCTGTTCGGCTGCCGCTGCGCCACGCTGCTATCCAAACGGTTTTTCAAGGCATCCTCGCTCTCGCTTTTTTTTCGGTTGCGGCCGGGCAAGTTCCTCTGGCCGCCGGCTCGGCCGACGCTCCCTCCGAGCCCGTTCCGCCTCGAGGCACCGATGGGGATCCCTCGTTGCAAGTCGAGCGCGATTGGATTGACGGCCGCTGGAACCGCACCGACGTGGGCCAGTTTCTGGCGTCCAACCTCGAATTCTCCGGAAACCGCGTGCCAAAGGGCCTGACCATCAAAGTCGGCGAAATGAACGAAGGCGCAGTCTGTTTCGACACCGGCTCGTGCGCGTGGCGCGCAGCCTGGACCGGCGGTTTTCTTCGATTCGACCCGGCGCGATTTGGATTGATTCACGCGCCCAGAATTGCCGGTGACATGATGATCACCTCGCCGTCTGGCGCGGGTTGGGCAGGAATGCCCACGTGGTACAATGGACTTCATCAGCATGGCAAACGCGTTGTCCTCGAATACCGCGTGGACAACGCGCGGGTGCTGGATTCACCGTGGCTGGAAACTCGCGACGAGCTGAAAGTATTCATCCGGTCGATCGAACTGGCGCCTCATCCTGCGGAGTTGAAACTGATCGTCGCCGCCGCCGGAGAGGGCGAGCTGCCGGCCACGGCGCCTTCTCAGGGCCGGGCGGTCATCAATCTTGGAACAAAGGTCCTCGCCGTGAGCGTCCTTGGCGTTCAGGTCTCGCTGGCCAACGAGAACGGCAAGCTCGTCTTGAGATTTCCGGCGCACGACGCTCCTCTGCGCGCGAAGCTTCTGCTTTGGGCCGGCGACAAGAAACTATTGCCAAGGTTCGATGAGTTCGCGATCGCCGCGAGCAAAATCGAGAACCTCACTGCCCTTCTGGAACCAGGGCCTGGTCGCTGGTGGCCCGAGCTGCAAACCCAAGGCCAGCGCGGCCTCGACACAGATTTTCTGGCCGTCGATACGCTGACGGTCCCGTACGACAACCCGTGGAGCGCTTTGATGTTCCTGGCCGGCGTGGATTTTACGCCCAATGGCGCGGCTTATGTTTGCAGCATTCACGGCGACGTCTGGCGCGTGACGGGCATCGACGACAGCCTGCGCAATCTGCGCTGGAAGCGGTACGCGACCGGTTTGTTCCAACCTCTCGGACTCAAAGTGCGCGACGGCGAAGTATTCGTGCTTGGACGCGACCAAATCACTCGGCTGCACGATCTCAACGCCGACGGCGAGGCCGATTTCTACGAGAACTTCAGCAATCTGATCGACACGGCTCCTGGCCACAATTACGTCACGTGCCTGGAAAACGACGTCGCGGGGAACTTCTACTACGTCGATCCGCGGGGCGTGCACCGGATTTCTCCGGATGGCCGAAGCAACACAACCTTGGCTGCCGGATTTCGGAATCCCAACGGCCTGGGTGTCAGTCCGGACGGCTCGATCGTTACCGTAGCCCCGCAGCAAGGCGAATGGACGCCTTCCTCCGCGCTCTGTGAAGTCAAACTCGGGGGCTATTACGGCTATGGCGGACCCCGAGTCACGGCAGATCGCCCGCTCGGCTATGATGCGCCGCTCTGCTGGATCCCGCACAGCGTGGATAACTCGAGCGGCAGCCAGGTCTGGGTGCCGGCTGACCGCTGGGGTCCGTTGTCGGGGCAGATGCTTCACTTGCTCTGGGGCCGCTGCGGTTTGATGCTCGTTCTTCGCGATGTCGTGGACGGTGTTGCCCAAGGCGCCGTCGTGCCTCTGCCGGGGCGTTTTCTCTCCGGCCCAAACCGCGGCTCGTTCAACCCGAGCGACGGACATCTTTATGTCGCGGGCAGCACCGGTTGGCAAACGAGTGCCGTGAAGGACGGCGCGCTGCAACGCATTCGGTACACCGCCAAACCCGCCCGCCTGCCAATCCGTTGGCACGCTCAGGCCAACGGCCTGGCGCTCACGTTTACGGAGCCGCTTGAGCGTTCCGCCGCTGAGGATCCCGGGAGCTATGCGCTCCATCGATGGAATTATCGCTACGCCCGCTCCTACGGTTCCAAGGATTGGTCGGTGGTGGACCCACAGAGGGAAGGCCGCGATGAAGTCGCACTGACTTCGGCCCGATTACTGGCAGATGGCAAAAGCGTGTTCCTCGAAGTCCCGGATTTGCGCTCCGTGATGCAGATGGAGGTCAAATACAACCTCAATGCAGCCGACGGCAAACCCCTGCGGAGCCAGCTTTGGCTCACTTTAAACCGCCTTGGGACGGCTGCGGTTCATTGATCCGCAATAAGGAGCTGGGATCAATTGCATTTTGCCTTCCGATATCCTACTGTTCGCGCCATGAAATTTTCCAAGTTAATTCGATTCAAGAATCTCAAGCCGAGAATCGCTCTCCGAGGGGCCGCGTTTCTGGCGCTGGCGGCCTTCACCGTTTCGCTGTTCGGTCAAGACGCCGGCGTCACAGAACTCCGCGCCAAAGCCGAAAAGGGCGATCTCAAAGCTCAAGCGGCGCTCGGGACACTTTATTATCGAGGCCAGGGAGTCCTTCAGCATTACGCAGAGGCGGCGAAGTGGTTTCGGAAAGCGGCGGAGCAAGGCGACCTGGGTGCCCAGAAAGCCCTGGCCCGGATGTATTACCAGGGGCAGGGCCTGACACAGAGTGACGCCGAGGCCGCCAATTGGTATCGAAAGGCGGCGGAGAAAGGCGATCCCGATGCGCAGATCGAGCTCGGACTGATGTATTTGAACGGACAGGGAGTTCAGCAGGATGCGGCGCAAGGAGCCGGTTTTTTCCGCAAGGCAGCCGAGCGAGGGAGCGCGGTGGCTCAGAAAAACCTCGGCATTCTCTACTCGAAAGGCCACGGCGTTCCGCACGACAAGGCGGAGGCGGCCAAATGGTTCCGAAAAGCGGCGGAGCAAGGCGAACCCCAGGCGCAAAATGAACTGGGCCGAATGTTGGTCGCCGGAGTCGGAGCGGCCAAGGATGAAGCGGAAGCCGCCCAGTGGTTTCGCAAAGCTGCGGACCAGGGAGAAGAGTCGGCGCAGAGGAATTTGGGAATCCTCCATTTTGTCGGGCAGGGCGTGCCGCAGGATGATGTCGAAGCGTTGAAATGGCTCCAAAGAGCGGCCGGTTCCGGTGACGCGCAGGCCCGATATTACATGGGCCTGATTTATGCCCGCGGTCGCGGCGTGCCTCAGGACGTGGCGGAGAGCTTGAAGCATTTCCGCCTGGCCGCGGATGCCGGCGATGCCATGGCGCAGAATGAAATCGGCTTCCGATACCAGAACGGCCAGGGAGTGACGGCGGATTTGACCGAGGCTGTGAAGTGGTTTCGCAAGGCGGCCGACCAAGACTATGCCATGGCGCAGCATAACTTGGGTGTGATGATTGCCAACGGCCAAGGAACCGAAACGAACCTGGCGGAAGCCATCAAATGGTTTCGCAAGGCCGCGGATCAAGGCTACCCCCAATCTCAGAACGAACTGGGTTACCGATACGATCAAGGGTTGGGTTTGGAGCGGAATCCCGAGCAGGCTTTAGAGTGGTTCCGGAAGGCAGCGGAACAAGGCTTGGACCTCGCCCAATTCAATGCCGGGATTCTCTACACCAAGGAACGAGGAAAGGCGCCGTCCGATTTTGTTGAGGCCTACAAGTGGTTCAACCTCGCTGCGGCCCAGGGAAACACCAACGCCGCGAACAGCCGCGACCTGGTCATGAAGCGACTGACCGCCGAGCAAATCAACGAAGCCCAGCGGCGGGCGGCTGAATTTCTGGAAAAGAAAACTTCCGCGGCAAAATGACTTGATCGCCCCGTGAAATATCGACGGTTTGGACGAACTGAGTTATCGATGCCGGTTTTTTCCTGCGGCGGCATGCGGTATCAGTTTAAGTGGCAGGATGTCGATCCGAACGAGGTTCCGCGCGAGAACCAAGCCAACCTGGAAGCCACTATCCATCGAGCCCTCGACCTCGGCATCAACCATATCGAAACGGCCCGTGGATACGGCTCCTCGGAAATGCAGTTGGGCGGGGTGCTGCCCACGCTGGCGCGCGACAAAATCATCGTCCAGACGAAGGTGGCGCCTTGCGACGACGCGGAGAAATTTCTTCGGACGTTTGACCGGTCTTTGCGGTACTTGCGCCTCGATTACGTGGACTTGCTCGCGTTGCACGGCATCAACCACCGCAAGTTTCTCCATGACTCATTGAAGAAAGACGGCTGTGTGGCCGCCGCCCGAAAACTCCGGAACGAGGGCCGGATTCGCTTTCTCGGTTTTTCCACGCATGCGACGACCGACATCATTCTCGACGCAGTCCGTTCCGACGAGTTCGATTACGTGAATTTGCACTGGTATTTCGTGAATGATTTGAACTGGCCGGCCATCCAAGCCGCGCACGAACGAGACATGGGCGTCTTCATCATCAGCCCGAACGACAAGGGCGGCAAGTTGTACGAACCTCCTCAGAAACTGGTGGAGCTCTGCCGCCCGCTGACTCCCATGCAGTTCAATGATCTTTACTGCCTGGCCCGGCCGGAGGTGCACACCTTGAGTTGCGGCGCCTCGAAGCCGAGCGACTTCGACGAGCATGTGGCGGCGTTGGAGCATTACGATCACATCATCGCCGCGGTGGATTCCATCGAGCAGCGGCTGCGCGACGAGATGAACCGCAGCCTTGGTCTGGAGTGGTGCCAGCGTTGGTGCGAAGGGTTGCCCCAATACTCGGAGGTGCCCGGACAAGTCAACCTTCTGGAAGTCCTGCGGCTTTGGACTTTCGCGAAATCGCTCGACCTCCTCGAGTGGGGCAAGATGCGTTACAACCTGCTCGGCCAGGGCGACCATTGGTTTCCCGGAGAAAACGCCGGCCAGCTCAAGACCGTCGATCTGAAACCTGCGCTGGCGCGGAGTCCGTTCGCCGAGCGCATTCCCGCCATACTTCAAGAGGCCCATCGGCTGCTCTTCGAGGCGCCCAAGAAGCGGCTTAGCCAAAGCTGAAACCCAATTGCTTTCAAATAAACCGAATCCCCCTCACCCCATCCCTCTCCCCATCCGATGGGGAGAGGGTGTCCGTTGGACGGGTGAGGGGCACTTGAAATCGCACCTTCTAATTGGCCAATTTTATCCTGTTCTCTCATCAGCATGAACAGGCAACTTCGGGGATGGGGCGGTGTTGAATTCCGGCATATGCATTCGGTTTCTCGGCGCTGATCTTTAGATTTGCCGGACGAAGCCACTTGCGAAAAGATATCGATATGCGGTCGCGAATAGCGCTGTGGATCTCGTTAGTGTTAAACCTCGCTCTGGCGGCGGTGTTGGGCTCTCGCTTGTCGCGCCGCGAGCCTGAGCGGCCGATTCAATCGGCGCAGCCGGTCCGCGTCACGACCACCAACCAAGTCATCAAGACGAACGTCGTTGTCCGGAGGCAGAACTTCACTTGGCAAGAAATCGAATCCACCAACTACGTCACCTTCATCGCTAATCTCCGCGCCATCGGCTGCCCGGAAGCCACGATCCGGGACATAATCGTCGCGGAGGTGAATGCCCTGTATGACCGCAAACGAGCCACGGAGATCGTGACGCCCGAACAGCAATGGTGGCGCTCCACGCCCGATCAGCAAGTGGTGACGGCGGCGATGTCGCAGATGCATGGCTTGGAAATCGAACGGCGCAATTTGCTCAATCAGTTGCTCGGAGCGAAGTGGGAAGCCGCGAACAGTTGGGAAGTGGCGGCCTTCAACGTTCGCTTGGACGGACCGGTGCTCGGATCGTTGACGCCGGAGGCCAAGCAGTCGTTGCGCGACCTGGAAACACGCTTCGCGCAGCAAAAGCAAGAGTACCTCAGCGGACGGCAGAAAGCCGGGGAACCGGTCGATGCCGCCGAAATGGCGCGGCTCCAGGAGGCGAATCGGAAAGAACTAGCGAAAGTCCTCAGTCCCGCGCAAATCGAGGAGTATCTCCTTCGCTACTCGGACGTCGCGCAGAACCTGAGGAGAGAATTCGCGGGGTTCGAGCTCACTTCGGAAGAGTTCCGGAGTATCTTCCGCGCCCGGGACGCCGCCGAGCAGCAACTTCCCCTCTACGCCAAAGGCGACGATCCGGCCACCGTCAGGCGCCGTGAAGAACTGGAGAAACAACGCGATGAAGCGGCAAAGCAGGCGATGGGGCCGGAGCGTTATCAACTGTTCGTCTTTTCGCAAGACCCCATTTTCCGCCAGGCGCAAGCCGCCGCGGAACAAATTGGAGCTCCGCCAGAGACGGTCCTCCCGGTTTATCAGATCAACCAAGCCGCGGAACAGGAGCGGCAACGGATCAACAGCGACGCCAATCTATCCGGCGAGCAGCGAGCCGCGGCGCTGGCCGCCACCGTGAACCAGCAGCAAGAATCGCTGCGCAAGGTCTTGGGCAGGGAGGCTTTCGAGCGTTACAGCCAAGGACAGAATGCGGCAAAGGGCCCCTTCGAGGCCGTCATCAAGTAGCGTTCGCGCTTCGGCCACAAGACGGAGTACTGGAGTGATGGAGTCCTGGAGGATTGGGATTCCGCTCCTCCAACGCTCCAGAGCTCCGGCTTAGCGATCTTCCGCGGCGTCAGGATGTCGGAGGCGGGTTCGCGGAACGGAGGTCGGGCCTGTTCTCTCTCGCGCGCAGATAAACTGTAAAAACCGTTCCCAGTCCAACGGCGGTGTGCAAGTGCAGCGCTCCGTTGGCCTGCTCCACCAGGCGCTTCACAATGGAAAGGCCAAGCCCAGTTCCTTGGCCTAACGGCCGGGTGGTGAAATACGCCTCAAAAATTTTGCCGACCGTTTCGGCGGGCATTCCGGGACCCGTGTCTCGAATCGCTAAAGCCACAAGCGGCGGCGTGTTCACCAAACCCTCGCGATTGATGAAGAGGTCGCAGGGCCCATCGGCGAACTCGGAGAGGGTCAGCGGTTCCAGCAGGCAGCGGCCGCTAATCTCGACTTTATGCGGAGCGGAGGTGCACTGAAGGGCGTTCGTCGCCAGATTCAGCAGAATTTGCAGCAGATCAATCCCGTTGATCCGCGCGGATACTTCGGAGGGCAGCGCGTGAATCATCAACTCGTTCGTTTTCGCGCTGGAGTGAGTTTTCAGCAGTTCTTTGAGGTCATGGAGAGTCTGGTTCACTCGCACCGACGCGTTTTCGTCCAACCCCCCGCGAAGAAAGCCCAGGTACCGGCGCGAGATGTTGACGCAGTTGTTGATTTGAAGCGTCACTCGGTGGAGTCGTTCTTTGACCGCTTCGAGGGCTTCCCCTTCCATCGCCGGGGAGGCATGGATCGTCTGATTGATCATTTCCACCAATCCGAAAATGGCGGTGAGCGGTCCGTTCATGTCGTGGATGATGCTCGCGAGGATTTCGCCGCGAGTCCTCGCCATCTCCTCTCGGAGCGCCTTGCTGTGGACTTCCTCCTGCAGGTCGAGCAGCCTTTGATGGTATCCTTGAACTCTTTCGGATCGCTCGCGGCGTTCCATCGCGCGGCTCACGGCGTGACGGATGGTGGCGATCTCGAACGGCTTGGTCAAATAGTCACAGGCGCCGAGTTGCAGCGCCTGTCGCGCCGTTTCCAGAGTTTCGTAAGCCGTCAGAATGATCACCTCGATGGCCGGATCGATCTTCTTGAGTTGGCTGAGCGTTTCAATGCCGGACATGTTCGGCATGCGGAGATCGACGATGGCCGCATCGACGGGCTGGCGACGCGCGAACCCGAGCGCTTTGAAACCGCTGTCCGCGAGCAGAATCTCGTGCTCGTCTTTAAACAGCAGTTCGAGCGCCTGACGGGGGCCCTCTTCGTCATCGACGATCATGAGCGTTCTCATACCACAAAGACCATTCTCATCTTAATCGGGCACTTGAAGAAGGCTGTCAGGCGCCGGTCAGCAGTTTCTCCCACAACGACTCGTTCAACAAGACCTTGGCCAGGAAACTCTGTTCTTCGGGCGCCGCCGTCGAAATCTGCGGGTCCGCCGGAAAGGCCAGCCGGTAGGTGAGCCCCTGCCCTTCGTTGGCTTTCACTTCGATCTTCCCTCCGTGGTGACAGACAATGAAGCAGCAGGTCAACAGATTGATCCCAAATTCCGCGTCCCGGCTTGTGTGCAGGAGAAAAGGGTCGAACATGGACTGGAACGCTTCGGCAGGCAGCCCGCGGCTTTCGTCATGGATCTCCAATTCGACGGCCCAATTCGGAGCGCTGCCGCCCGGCAACGCGCGGGCCCGGCACGAGATTCGGCTCCCCTCCGGGACATTCAGGAGTTCGTTGTTCAGCAGGAGCTCGAACAGACGCTGGAACTTCCATCGATCGACCCGAAGCAACGGGAGCGAACTGGGAAAGCGCGTGTCGAGAACCACGCGCTTCTGTTCCAGCCGTTCCTTCAAAGTGTCCGCGGCGCGAGCGATGATTTCGGCAAGGTCCACTTGTGTCTGGAAGGCAAAATTCGATCGCTGCGCGGTGCCTCCGATCTCTGACAGCATGTCGGTGATGCGGCTCACCTGGGTTTGGACATGGTCGTGGAATTCTTTCCAAAAACCGGGGTTTTTCAGCCGCTCCAAATCGACCTCCTCCTCCCGAAGTTTCGCGGGGGCCAAATCGAGAAATGTCCGAATGGCCACCAGTGAATTGCGCAAGTGGTGGTTCAGTCCGGAAGCAAGGATGCCAAGGCTGGCAAGGCGGTCGGCAATAATCAGATTCTGGATCATGCCGAGCTTTTCCTTCAGCAATTGATCCCTTTCCTGTTGAACCATGAAGAATTCCAGACCCCGCCGAAGCGTCATTTCCAATTCCGGAATCTTCCAAGGTTTGGTGATGTATTTGTAAATGGCACCCGTATTGACCGCATCGATCGCGGCGTTGATATCCGAGTAGGCGGTGGCCAGAATTCGGAGGATTCTCGGGCGGAGTTGGCGCGCTCGCTCCAGAAGTTGGACGCCTTGTTCGCCCGGCATCCGCTGGTCGGTCATCAACACGGCGACCGCGTCCCTGTGCTCCTGGAGGATCCGGAAACCGTCGGCGGCATTGGTGGCGGTGAGAATGCGAAAGTGGGGCTCGAATGCTTTCTTAAAGTACTTCAGCGCCTTCTCTTCATCGTCCACGTAGAGAATGGCGAACCGCTTATAGTCGTAAGTGGCATCCATGCGTGCGGGCCTCGTTCCCCGGACATTCCTTCTCGCATTTCGTCTCCAAAGTCCACTCGAATTTGTCTTGGGGAACGCCGAGCCGGCTTTCGCCGTGGCAATTCGGACGTTGACGCGAGGCAGGGCCGGGACTAAGGTTCATTCCGTGAATTTAAGCAGCCAACTTTGGAGCAGCGCATCAGTGTGGGCTTTTTGCTTTTACTTTAGCCCACGACACCTGCGCTGCGGGCTGCCTTAGAACAAAGATTAACCCCGTGCCGCAGGTGATCGCCTGCGGCTTTTTTGTTGGGCCACAGCGCGAGACCTCCACTCAACCTATGATTGTTGTCTTGAAACCGAACACGACCGAGGAAGAACTGAACGCTGTGGTTCAGGAGATCAAAAACCTGAAATATGAGCCCCATATCCTGCGCGGGGTGGAATTGAACGTCATCGCCGCCATCGGCGACGAGCGGACCCATCACACGCTGGAGACATTGACGGTCTTCCCACAAGTCGAACGGGTCATGCCCGTCCAGAGCCGTTACAAATTGGTCAAACGCCAGGTCCATCCGGCCAATTCCGTGATCCAAGTGGACCATCGAGTCCCGATTGGCGGGAAGAAATTTCAAGTCATGGCCGGACCTTGCTCCGTGGAGAACGAGAAACAGTTGCTCACCACAGCGCTCGCCGTGAAGAAGGCGGGAGCGACCATCCTGCGCGGCGGCGCCTTCAAACCCCGCACTTCGCCTTATGAATTCCAGGGGTTGGGCCAGGAAGGGCTGAAGTTGCTGGCCAAAGCCAAGCAGGAAACCGGACTCGCCGTCATCACCGAGCTGCTTTCCGAACAACACGCGGAATTAGTGGCTGAATACGCCGACATCCTCCAGATCGGCACCCGCAACGCCCAAAATTTTCAGCTCCTCATCGCGGCCGCCAAAACGGGCCGGCCCGTCCTCCTCAAGCGCGGCCTCTCGATGCGCATCGAAGAATGGCTGTTGGCCGGCGAATATGTGATCGCCAACGGCAATCCAAACCTGCTCTTCTGCGAGCGCGGGATCCGGACGTTTGAGACCTACACGCGGAACACCCTCGACTTGTCGGCGATCCCAATCATCCAGCAGGAGTCCCATTGCCCGATTGTGATCGATCCGAGCCAAGGCGCCGGGCGCGCCGATTTGGTGATGGCCATGTGCAAAGGGGCCGTCGCCATGGGAGCGGACGCCTTGCTGATTGAAGTCCACCCGAACCCGGCCGAGGCGTGGAGCGACGGCGCGCAACAGATCACCCTGGATGGGTTCGCCCGATTGATGCAGGAACTCAAGCCATTCATCGCCGTGGCGGGAAGAGAGTGACTTGATTTACGATTTATGATTTGGAAACGCTTCGTGCGGCCCGGCTGGATGTGAAAAGCCAAGACTTCTCAGATGCGGCGCTGGTGCTGATTGGCCATGGGTCCACCCTCAATGCGGAATCAGCGGCGCCGACTTACCAGCACGCCGACGAACTGCGGCGCCGCGGAATCTTCGCCCAAGTGGTTGAGGCGTTTTGGAAATTGGAGCCGAGCATCGCGGCGGTCTTGAGAGGGGTGTTCGCGCCGCGTGTGTTCATCGTTCCGTTGTTCATTAGCGATGGATATTTCACGGAGGAAGTCATTCCGCGAGAACTGGGCTTCTGCCAAAAAGGGCAAAAACATTATTCCCGCACGCAACGGCGCGGCGCCCAAACTCTTCATTACTGCGGGCCTGTGGGCACGCATGAGAGCATGACCCGGGTAATTTTGGCAAGAGCCGAGGACATCCTCCGCAGGCATCCGGGTTCACGCGCGCCAGAGCCGAGCGAAACGGCATTGTTCGTGGCGGGCCACGGAACCGGCAACAACGAGAACTCCCGAAAGGCGATCGAGCGGCACGTTGACTGGATTCGTTCGCGGCGGTGTTACGCCGAAGCGCACGCGGTCTTTCTGGAAGAAGAACCGCGCGTCGGCGACTGTTATCAAATATCTCGATCCAGTTATCTGATCATAGTCCCGTTCTTCATCAGCGACGGGCTTCACTCCTACGAAGACATTCCCGTGATGCTCGGGGAGAGCGAAGCCGCGGTTCGAGAACGACTGCAAAAGGGTCTGCCCACGTGGCGGAATCCAACCGATCGAAACGGGAAGCTCCTTTGGTACACGCCGAGCGTCGGGAGCGAGCCGCACGTCGCGGATGTGATTTTGGAGAGGACAAGAGAGGCGATCGGCGATCGGTGATCGCCTATCGCCTATTGCCTATCGCCTCTCCCCTCGCTTTAATCGGCTTGTGCACTGGCAGAAGATCACCCTGATCGGCGTTGGCTTGCTGGGCGGTTCGTTGGGCCTGGCCGTCAAAAAACGAGGCCTGGCCACGCAAGTGATGGGCTACGTCCGCCGCGCCGTGAGCGTCACTGAGTGCGTAAAGAGAGGGGCCGTCGATGAAGCGGTGCTGGAGTTGGCGCCGGCCGTTCAAGGCGCAGACCTCGTGGTGCTGTGCACACCGATCGCCCAAATGAGGGATTTGACCGAAAAGCTTCTGCCGAACCTGAAGCCTGGAGCCATTGTGACCGATGTCGGCAGCGTCAAAGGCCCCGTCGTCCAGGCGCTGGAACCGCTGGCACACCGCGCCGGGGCGCACTTCATCGGCAGCCATCCGATGGCGGGAGCCGAGAAAATGGGCGTAGGCGCCGCCCGCGCCGACCTGTTCATGAACGCCGTTTGCGTGATCACCGCCACGGCCAAGTCACCGGCCAAGGCGGTCCGAAACGTGGAAGAGTTGTGGCGCAACGTCGGGGCCAGGACCCTGCGGATGAATCCAGATTTGCACGACGAGTTCGTGAGCCGTTCCAGTCACTTGCCCCACATTGTGGCCGCGGAGTTGGCCAATTACGTTCTCAGCCCGGCGCATCCGAAGGAGCAAGCGCAGCTCTGCGCGAATGGTTTCCGGGACACCACGCGCATTGCTTCCGGATCGCCGGAAATGTGGCGCGACATCGCGCTGGCCAACCGGACGAATCTCGCCCGTGTGCTCGGCGTGTTTGTGGAGGACCTCCAGGAATTCCGGCACGCGCTGGTCAAAGGAGACGCCCAAGCGGTTCAGGAATTTTTCGAACTGGCCAAACAACGTCGGGACCAGTGGTGCGGCCAAGCGGCATCGCCATCCCCGGAATAACCGCGCGGCAACACGGCCATGCCACTGCCTGACTTGATCGAGATGATGCCCTTGGAGAAACCGGCGGGAGCCGTGGTCACGGTGCCCGGCTCCAAGAGCATCACGAATCGGGCGCTGATTCTGGCCGCGCTGGCCGAGAGCAGGACGGAGCTGGAAGGCGCGTTGTGGAGCGAAGACACCCAAGTGATGGTCGAAGCCCTGCAAAAACTCGGCTTTGAGATCGAAGTGCGTGCGGATCCCAACGAGCCGTGCAACCGAAACATCCTCGTGCGCGGCTTGGGCGGACGGATCTCCAAGGGCGGAACGGAGGATCACCCCCTCGAATTGTTCGTTGGCAACGCCGGCACCGCCGCGCGCTTTTTGGCGGCGTTGGTTTGCCTGGGGCAAGGCGCCTATCGTTTACACGGAGTTGTGCGCATGCACGAACGCCCGCAAGCGGCGCTGTTCGGCGCGTTGCGCGAACTCGGCTACAGGATAGAGACGGAGAACGATAAGCTTCCGGCCGTGATTCATGGCCACGGGCCCCGTCCTGCGAGCTGTTCCGTCAGCCTCAAGGAGAGTTCTCAGTTTGCTTCGGCCTTGTTGCTTTGCGCCCAAGCGGGCAATTGGTCGGTTCGGATCGAAGGCGACGATGCGGAGGAGGCTCCCTACGTGGAGATGACGCGTCAGATGATCGCAACGTTCCCGCAATGTGGAGGAGCGTTTGCGGTCGAACCGGATGCGTCGAGCGGAAGCTATTTTTGGGCGGCCGGCTGGTTGTATCCGGTCCGCAGTCCCAGACCCGTGGGGGACGAGCGCCCGGCGCCGTCATTTGAAGGCGAGCCCTCGAGGCCCAAGCGCGCCGCGGAAGCCTCCCAGCAAATGTGGGAGTGCTTCGGAGCCCCAATCATCGCAGGGCAAACCTGCGAATTTGCCGTGCCATGGCCGTGGCCAGAGGAATGCCCTTCGTGCGTCGTCAGAAACTGGCCCAAGTCGGATTGGCAAATTGATTCGCAATTTCCGCGCTACTGGCCGCTGCCTCCAACTCTCTCGCGACGCACTCAACTGGGCGACAGCATCATGACCGCCGTGGTCCTCGCGCCCCTCGGTCCCAGGCCGGTCCGATTCACCGACCTCGGCCGGTTGCGGGTTCAGGAATGCGAACGGGTGGCTGCCTTGCGAACAGAATTGACCAAATGCGGGGCCGAAGTCTTCGAACAAGGCGATGAATTGCGCGTCCTGCCTTCGAGACTCCACGGCGCCGAGATCGCGACCTACCACGACCATCGCATGGCCATGTGTTTTGCCATTCTGGGGTTGAAAGTTCCCGGCATCCGACTCAAGAATCCCGCCTGCGTGAAAAAAACGTTTCCAAATTTTTTCCAGAAAATGGCGGTGCCCCCTCCGCGGGGGCTGGGAGCCGAGATTCTTGATGCCGCGACGCGCCGGCCGTTGAAGCTGGCTGAGCTGTTCGCTGAATGAAGAAATGGGTTGCAGGGTTGAAGCGTTAGACCTGGAAAAAGCAATTCGACCACGGATGAACACGGATGAACACGGATTACAGGGGTTCGCAGAACGGCTCGGATTCACCCCCTGGGTGAAAACAGCCCCACTTCCTTATCCGTGTTTATCCGTGTCCATCCGTGGTTTTCCGATCTTCAACTGCCGAATTTAGGATAGTTGGTATGTCATTCATTGAGTCGAATCAGAAATTGATGGAACAACGCTTTTGTGAGGACCGGACTGAGCGGAGGCTCTTCGACCCGACTCAGCCGGTGAAACGAAGCCACGCTTGAACCTTTTAACCGATCCAACGCTTCAACGTTTTTAGATGCCCCCACCGATCGTCATCGCCATCGATGGCACGAGCGCCAGCGGCAAGAGCACCAACGCGAAATTGGTCGCGAACGCGCTCAGTTTCGTTTATGTGGACACGGGCTCCATGTATCGCACGCTGGCTTGGTATTGCTTGAAGCAGCGCCTCGACATTCACGATGCGAAAGCCGTGGCCCGCGCGTGCCGAACGTGGAAAACGACACTCGTCTGTGTGAAGGCGCACGTCCGTCTGCTCGTGGAAGGCTATTATCCCGAACGCGAAATCCGCACGGCGGAGACGAGCGCCGCCGTGCCCCACGTCGCGGCGGTGCCAAAAGTCCGCGAGTGGATGAAGAAGCGGCAGCGCGAATGCGTCCGGTTCGGCAGCTTGGTCATGGAAGGACGCGACATCGGCACCAATGTGTTCCCGGAAACGGAATTCAAATTCTACCTCGACGCGTCCCTCGAGGAGCGGTCCAAGCGCCGCGCGGCGGAAGGAATTCAGGAGAACCTGGCCGCGCGCGATCAACGGGATAGCCAGCGCGCGGTTGCTCCGTTGATGATTCCGCTCGGGGCCACGGTCGTGAACAGTTCCGGACGAACGTCGGCTGAGACGAGCGGAGAGATTATCGCGGCGATCCGGAGAAGGCTCAAGCCATGAGCCCCAGTTACTTGGCCGGGTGGGTCTTCTTTCGTTGTGTTTACGGGACATACTTTCGCTGGCGGGTCTTCAATTCCGAGCGCGTGCCGGCCGAAGGCCCGGTCATTCTGGCCTCGAACCACGCCAGTTTTTTGGATCCCCCGCTCATCGGCGCGGGTTTGCCGCGCAGCATCAATTATCTCGCCCGGGAGAACCTCTTCCGGTTTCCCTTGATTGGCGCTCTCCTTCGCTCCTGGAACTCTGTGCCGGTGGACCGTAACGGAGGCGGAGCGGCCGGCCTCCGGCAAATCCTGGACCGGCTCCTGGCGGGCGGAGCGATCATCTTGTTCCCCGAAGGAACGCGAACGCGCGACGGCCGTCTGCAGCCGGCCCGGTCGGGGATCGGACTCGCCGTGATCAAATCACAAGCGCCGGTCGTGCCGGTGCGAGTGTTCGGGACTTACGAAGCCTTTGGCCGCCACCTGCGCTTCCCCAAGCCTCATCGCGTCGCCGTGAAATTCGGAAGGCCGATGATGTTCGCCGAGTTGCGGGCCGAGGCTCAAATCTGCGCCAAACCTCGGGTCAAAGCGATTTACCAGCAAGTCGCGAACGAGATCATGGCGGCCATCGCAGCACTGGAGCCGCATGAGGACAAAGAGACGTTCCCATGAAGTATCAAAGTGTTCAGAAGTTGATGAACACCCCTCACCCGTCCTACGGACACCCTCTCCCCATCGGATGGGGAGAGGG
>JACQWK010000583.1 GCA_016209525.1 Verrucomicrobiota bacterium | reverse complement strand
GCACAGGAAGGAGTTGGACAACAAAGCGTGGGTCTTGGGGATTGTTGTGGCGGGACAGCCGAAGGCCTATCCAATTGACCAACTCCAGCACAAGAAATCGATAACGGACGAAATCGGAGGAACCAGGATCGAAGTGACTTACGATCCGGTCACTCGCTGGCCGAAGGTAATAATATCCGATGCTGATCAGACCACGCTGCCGTCTGTTTTGGTGTATTGGTTCGCCTGGCAGGCGTTCTATCCAAAGACCTCCCTTTGGAAGCCGTGACACCTTCAGTTCGGCTCTGGAAATAGACCCGCTGGCATCGTCGCGTTCTTCCATTCCATCGCCTCACGATTGAGTTGGTGGCGCTTGCTGGCCGCGTTCTTGTAATCCAGAGCCAGGTCGTAAAGCTCCGGTGTGCCACAGAGCGGATAGTCGTCCTTGAGCGTTTTCAGAGTTCGCAATATTTCGTCACACGCCAGGCTCACGGCGCTCCAAATCTCCGCCAGCGTCTGCACATCTTCGGTGCGTGTGGCCAGATGGGCGGCCAGTCGATAGGTGCTAAGCAACGACGCGTGCAGCGCCTTGACCTGGTGCGCAAAGATCTCTCCCGCCGCCGGCGCTTTGGGATCCAGCGCCGCCGCCTTCTCCGTAGTGCGGCGGACCTCTTCCTGATTGAGCTCAACCAAATCTTTGATTGTGAGGCAAGGGCTCATACGCACTCCAACATAAGCTGCCCCGGCGAGAAAAGAAGTAGAAAATCGTTGGCCGGGCCCCTCGGGAACTCCTCAACCAAATGTCTGACCCGTTTACGTTGACAGGATTCAAGTGGTCATCCCAGAAAGGCAGTAATGGATGATTGAATGCCCTGGAGACCGTTCCAACGCCTTTCCCCCGGGATCGGGGTGCTGCGGGCCTGGAAGGCCGCGCTCTAAATGCGCAAAAGCCGTCCGGAGCGTTCGGGTGTCCTACTAACACCGGACGGCGCTTACCTGCTCTTTGCCTGCGCTTTCAACTTCACCGCGGGACTGGATGGCAGCCGGGTCAGCCGCGGCGCTATCCAACGCCCCGGTTGAGCTGGGGCCAGGACCGGACGGAACCCCAAATTGTTGTTCCTGTTGTCCGGCGTGTTGTTGTTGCGGTTCGCTGACCGGCAGTTCCTCGCGTTGTTGTTCCAACTGCCGCCGCGGATCACGCGGTTCGAGCCCATTGGCCGCCACCCCAAAGCGATCAAATACATGCAGGCGAAAAGCGCGACTTTCCACCGGGAGCACGAACGCCAGCAAGGCCTGCATCCGCTGCTGCAATTGCAACTCCGTCCACGATCCGCGCAGCAGCGCTTGCTCGTAGCGCCGAAACTTGCGCGCGAACCGCTGTTTGCTTCGCCGCGCCAGCCGCACGATGCGGGGAAAAATCCGGTAGCCCAGGAAATCCATGCCGAAGACGGTTCGGTTGATCGCCACGGTGCCTTTCAGATCCAGTTTCAATTCCGACGCCAAAAAGGCGCGCACTTGTTCGCAGACCTCGCGCAATTCCCATCCGCTCTCGCCCCACACGACGAAGTCGTCCATGTAGCGCACGTAGGCAGGCCGGAAGAGGCATTCTTTGATGAACCGATCCAGCGGGGCCAGGTAGTAGTTCGCAAAATGCTGGGACGTGAGATTCCCGATGGGCACGCCTCGCCCCGGGGCCGTCTCGTAACTCGCAAGAATCTGGTCGAACAGGGCGAGGACCGCCTGGTCTTTGAACCTCCGCCTCAACAGCCGGCTCAAGATCGCATGGTCAATCGAATCGAAATACTTTCGCACGTCCATCTTCAAGAACCAGCCATGCTGCCGGGCAAACCGCTGCGCTCGCTCCACGGCGGCCAGCCGTCCCTTTCCTTTGCGGCAGGCGTAACTGTCAAAGATCGCCGCTTTTTCCAGGACCGGTTTACAGACGTTCATGACCGCGTGGTGCAACACCCGCTCGCGGAAGCTGGCGGCGCAAATGATGCGTTCCTTCGGATCGTGAATGGTGAAGTAGTGGTAGTCGCCCACCCGGACTGCGCCGCGTAACAACTCCGCTCGCATTCCTTCCAACTCTCCCTCCAGGTTTTCCTGAAATGTGCGGCAATCGGTCTTGCCGCGCTTGCCTTTGGCCGCTTTCCAAAAAGCCAGCCGCAAGTTATCAGGATTGGCGATGGCTCCGATCAATTGTCCGGCTCGTTTCATGGGAGCGCGGACGGCCTCGTCCGCGAGTCGGTGTCATCGTGAGATTCGCGCGTGGCGCGCGGCCTTCCAGGCCGCAGCACGTTCATTCTGCCAGCGCGCTCGAAATGCTTCACGCCTCCTTCACATTCGCACCCGCTGCGGCCTGGAAGGCCGCGCGCCGAGGCGGTAACACCAGCCGTCCATAATCATCTCGGAACCTCGCGCTGTTCCACTGCCAGTCCTTGGGCTCTCGCCCAAGTTTCGCCTTCACCGGGTTGTTCTCGACATACTGAACGGCCTTTGCCTCGTGCTGGGCATCGCGCATGTAAGTGTCCCAGTAACCTGGCTGCCAGAATCGACCTTGGCGTTTTAGCAGTTTGTTCGCTTCGTTGGCCGTGTAGGACTTCCAACTTTCCACAATGTTCTCCATCGCCACTTCACCGGCTTTGAAGAGCACGTGGACATGGTTCGGCATCACCACCCAGGCGCGCAGTTCATAGCGCTCCGCGTGGAAGAACAGCAGGGCGTTCTCGATCAACTGCGCCACGTCGGGACGGCGCAGATAAGCTTCGCCGTGGCCAAGGTCAAGATACGCTTCGAGTTTTTTCTGGCGTTCACGGTCGTCCTCGATTTCAAGCAAGGCGGCCCATTCGGAACGGCGGCTGGCGGGGAAAGAATCGGCAAGACGAAAGGTGACGAACTGTGTGCGCCCAGGCGCGTCAAAGTGCGGCAAATAACCGCGCTCGTGCCAGCCGCGGAAACCGCGGCGGCCGTCCTCCGGGGTTTGGTGGCAGTGCCCCTTACGCTTGCCGTCGATCAAATCGCGCACGCCGGGATTATGAGGCGGTTTGTTCATGGAGAAACCTTGTGCGGACAGCGTATTCGTGGGAGGTGATCGGGGCAAGGAAATCGTGCGAGCGTTTCGGCGCGCGCCCATCTAGGGCGCAGCACGGACGAAGGGAGAGCGGTGGGCGAGATTTCAACGCCGCTGCCGGTGCACGAGTGCTGCGGCCTGGAAGGCCGCGCGCCAAAAAAAAATAGCGACCGCTGCGCGGGGCTTGTTTTTTTCATTATTTGACACGCTCGTTTCATTCTTAGCTCCGCTGCACCTTCGCAGGCAGGCTTCGCTCGTCCCTCGCTCCGCCTCGCCTGCTCCGGACAGCTCCGCTTGCTGTTCTCTAGCTCACTGACCTGGGGCCAGGACCGGACGGAACCCCAAATTGCGGTACCCGCCGTCCGGCGAGTTGTGGCGGCGGTACGCTGACCGGCAGTACCTCGCGTAGTGGAACCAACTGCCGCCGCGGATCACGCGGAACGAGCCTGTAGAAGGGCCTCGCGGATCAGTCACGCTCCCACTCGGATAGCTCCCATACCAATACCGGTCCAAACACCACTCCCACACGTTCCCGTGCATGTCGTAAAGTCCAAATGCATTCGGCGCGTAACTCCCCACCGTCGTCGTTCGACCCAAATAGGTCGGCGCATCGCTCAAGCTGATGCTGCCAACTGAAGCGTCATACTCCCAATAAGAATAAAAGTTGGCCATCCCCCCGCGTAGTGCCGGCCCGTAGTGAAACGCCGTGCTCGTCCCCGCACGACACGCATACTCCCACTCCGCCTCCGTCGGCAAACGATAAACCCAACCCGCTGGCAAGCGCCCCGCGGCTTGCTCCGACGCCGTTACCTTCGCGCAATAATTCATCGCATCTTTCCAACTCACTTGCTCCACGGGACGATTCAAGTCCGGGTTTATCGGATTCCCATTCCAGTCCTTGGTCGTGAAATAACTCGGATTGCTCCCCATCACCGCCAAATACTCCTTCTGCGTCACCTCATACTTGCTCATGTAAAAATCCCTCGTCAACGTCACCGTGTGCTGCGTTTCATTAGAGTCGCGCTCCTTCTCCGTCGCCGGACTGCCCATCACAAAAGTGCCGGCGGGGATGCGCACCATGGCGGGAATGGGGACCGGTTCTTTGGTGGGCTGCACTTGCACCGGGATTTCGTGGGCAATGTTCGGAACCAAGAAGCTCTCCGCCCGCACTATGACAGTGGAAGCCGTGGCGCTCGTCCCAGTGGAAGCCTGCGGCTTGAATTCAAAACTCTGCTCCTGCCCATCGCTGGTGAAGACCGGTGTGTCGAAAACCGGGCTGTTGTTCTGCGTCCAGGCCGCGCCCCCGCGCAGCGTCAGACGGTAGCGATCCGGCTGCTGGTGGCTCTGGCCAATGGCCGAGTTCTTGATCGGGTCGCCCAAATGCGCTTTGACTTTGACGGAATACGATTGGTCGCCGCTGGTGGAGGCCTGGGCGGCCGTGATGTCCGGGCCGAAACTGTAATTAACAGGGACCGCTGGGTTTCCACTGGCATCGACAGCTTCGATCTTAAATCCCCGCGGGCCTTTGGGATTGTTCCCATAGAGCGTCGTGTTCCAGCGGAACCAGTACCGATAATTGTCGCCAATCGCAGTGTTGTGGTTTCCATACTGTGCGATGCCCATGTCGTCGCTCGGAGTCAAATAGCCATCCTGGCGAGGGGAGACCGCCGGAACGTACTTGGTCGCGTTCGGATCATTATCGAAGACGAGAACGTGGGCGCCATCGTCGGCCGTGAACACAACTTTGTGCGGCGCGTTGACGTTCCCGGATTCCGCGTCGAATGCCCGAACCAACACATAGAGGTCTGTCAGTGAAGAGGGCGAATCCAGAAGCGCTCTGGCTTCGTCAGGCGTCCACTTCAGGCTATTTCGGCCCGGATGCTTCGGCGTCAGGCCGGTGAAGACAAGCTGCGGCGGGTTTTGATCCAGGGCGAAGAGGGTTCTGGCGCCGCCTGTTTTGAGAGCGAAGTTGTAATCAATGGGATTGATGGGGCCGCCCGGCTTGATTTCTCCAGGTTGGAACGCGTTGCCGGGATTGATGAGAATCTCGAAGTGGAGATGATTTCCTTTGCTGTTCACCTGGGTGAAGGGTTCCCCGGCCTTGACCGGCACGAACAAATCTCCCGGATTCTTCACGTGCAAGTAGCGGCTCCAGGTGCCGTCGTTGTGGTCCACGACAATGCGCCAGCCGCCCACCGGTCCATCCGCATCGATCCGGTCGGCTGCAGATATCATCCCGTCTTTGGCGGCCAACACGGACGTGTCAGCGGAAGCGAAAAGGTCCACTCCGGTATGAATTCGGCCCACCGGGTTACTCTGGCCGTTGACGGACTTTTGGCGAGGTTCGCCGAAGGTGCCGGAGGTTCTGGTCACTTGAAGCAGCGGGTAGGACCAGGTGGCGCTCTTGGCCCCATACATTTGGCGCAAATCCAGGAGGCTTTGCCGCAAAGTCGATTGAATTTGGGACACCGCCGAGAATACGGCGCTCGGGATCGGCAGCAAACGCTGGGTTTGCGCCTGTCGGTAAAAGTCCTCGGCTGAGATCGAAGTCGCGGCTTGGAAGCTCAGCGATTGGAGGGCCGCGCCCCGGCTGATGGAATTGGCGGGTCGGGCCGACGGCCGGCCCAAGCCTAATTGAAGATTGGAAAGATTTGCGGCGGCGTTGATCTGAATCTCCGCGCTGCACAAGCCGCTGGCGAATTGGACGGTCGCCGGCACGATCGTGTACGAGACTTGCGCGGGCTGATGGTTTTCGTCATACAGAACCAGCGCCACAGTGCCGTCGAAGCGGAGCACTGTTCCGTCGGAGCTGAACAAGGCGAAGCGGGTGGAAAACTTTTGGCCGGCGACCAAGGGGGTCGGAATGCCCGACGAATAAATCCTAAACGGCGCTGAAACGAAAGAGTCGTCGCCTTCGCTGAGATGCTCGATGTCGGCGATGCGCAGACTTGGATTCTCGACCAGGCGGAAGAAGCGAGTGGGATAGTCGGCCCAGTTGGTGAGAAACAGCGTTCCTTGGCGGGAAGGCGTGATTGGTGTGGTGAAAAGGATGTTAGCGCTATTGAAAAGCGCGCTGGTATTGAAGGACTGCAAAATGAACGCGACGCCTTGGGTGCTCTGGAGGCTGTACGTGAGCGAAAGAACTTCCTTGTCGCGAACCAAGTTCAGTTTCGGCGGTCCAGATTGAGCAGGAGAGCTCACATTGGCGGCGGATTGGCTCTGGGTGTTGCTGAATCCGCCCGCTAGTGTGAGCGCGACAGTGAAGACAAAATGAAGTTTGCGTGAAGGAGATTTCATAAGAGTTGACGCTGTTTTTGCAACCCGGCGGCTGATCGTTCTGAGACATTGGCGCGCGGCCTTCCAGGCCGCAGCGGTTTCAATCTGTCCAGCGCGTGGCTCCCAATGGTCGCAGCGGGCGTTGCGTCTCCATCAATTTCCTACGTGCTGCGGCCAGGATGGCCGCGCGCCGGCACTCGCGTAGAAATCTTTGCAGCCCGCGATGGTTGGGAAGCATTGGGGGATAAAGACGCATTCATAGACAGAGCCGCCGCTGTTAACAAAAAGCTGTTTAAACCCGACCCGATCCAGCCGCGAACTCTATCGAAAACTGCGCCCATCGTCCAGTCACACAAAAGTAGTAGAAGTAGTAGGGTGTGGTGTCACGGCGGATTCACCTCGCTTCCTTGTTTGACGCCGCATGCCTGGGAATATTCCGGGCCTGCTTTCGTTCTTAATGTATGATGAACAATCCCTCTGAAATTCGGCCGGCGAAATCGCGCCTCTTAAAATGGCTGCTGGGCTTGCTCGCGCTCGTGGCTGTCTTCGGTTTGGTATTTGGGCCGCAGGTCCGCCGCGAGATGATGGCTCGGCTCGTGTTGTCCACCGAGATTCCCTCGCAATCCGCTTTTGAGGAATTGATCCAAACCGCGGGCGATCCCATTTTACTCCTGGAACGTATGTGGGCGACGGAAAAGATCGTGCATCGCCAAATGGTTGCGGATTATCTCAAGAGGCAGGCCCTTCCCGGCACTTCGCCAGACGACCGAGTCGAGTCATTGCTGATCGCGGGAGCGCACGATCCAGATGCGTCCGTTCGAGAACTGGCTCTCGGCGCGCTGGCGATGCTCAAGTCTCCAGCGCTCCTCCGCCTGTCACAAAGCCAGCTTCGCAATTCCGATCCGGAGATTCGCCTGAATGGACTGCACTATTTGAGTCGAGCCGAAGCGCGGCAGGCGTTGCCGATCGCGATGCGCTTGCTCGACGATCCCGAACTGCGGGTCGTGACCACTGCCGAGGCAACGCTGAAAAAGTGGACCGGCGATGACTTCGGAGTACGAATTCATTATGCCATTGCGCAAACGACCAATGGGCAGATCCAACCTCTCGATCCAGCCAAAGTCGAATTGATCAAGGAGGGCGTGCGCAAGCGCAAAGCCTGGTGGGAAGAGCACAAACACGAGTACCCAAACGCGAACCTGGAACCAACCACGCCGGGCAGTTCTTCAACTCCCCGTTTGGCAGCCTCTGACTTCGGGTTGCCAGACCTGAGCGGCCAAGAGGTTCGGCTGAGCGATCTCCGCGGCAAGATCGTCCTGCTCAATTTCTGGACCACGTGGTGCACCGCATGCCTGACCGAGATTCCGGACTTGATCCAGTTGCAGAAGAATTACGCGGACCGGATCGTGATCCTGGGGGTATCTCTGGATGGTGTGCCCGACAGCCACGGCCACGCCGAAGGCCACCG
>JACQWK010000082.1 GCA_016209525.1 Verrucomicrobiota bacterium | reverse complement strand
GTTAGTTTACAGAGGAGACCGTGGGATGGACTACACGCGGAAGGTTTGTAGTCCCGCCTTTAGGCGGCCCGAACCGGCTAAAGCCGGGACTACAAACGCCGACCTGTCGTTCATCCAACGGTCTCGTCAATAACTGCCGGTTTAAGGTTACTCCCTTTGCCGCCGCTTTCGTTTCATCGCCTCCCAGACTTGCGGAACATCCAACTCAAAACCAGGCAACACCGGATCGCCCGAAAGCTTGGCGGGATTGTCCAGCAACACCGGTGGCTCGCCGGGCCGATAGACGTGGACTTGCTTGCGCGGCGCGTCGAGGAGCCAGCCCAAGCGCGCGCCGTTCTCCAGGTACTCTTCCATCTTCTGCTTGACCATTCTCAGCGGGTCGGACGGCGAACGCAATTCCAGCACAAAATCCGGGCACAGTGGAAGGCACTTCTCCCATTCTTCCTCGTTGATCCGGTCGAGGCGTTTCTTACGAACCCAGCAGACATCCGGCGAGCGCGTGGCGCCATTGGGCAATCTGAAACCGCCGGAAGAATCAAAAATCTTCCCTGTTCCTTCGCGGCGTGCCCAACTCTGGAACAGGAAAGTAAGCTCGGCGTTCCCACTGCTACTGCTTCCTCCTGCGGGTGGCATAATAATCAAATCTCCTTCAGCAGTGCGTTCGATACGCAGATCGCGATTGAGCTGGCAAAACCGGAAAAACCGCTCGTCGTCCATCTCGACCACGGGCGAGGTGTGAACGACCAGCGGGTCTCGTTCGATCTGTTCCAGAACTTCAGTGTTCATGATCCAGACCGTATCACGAACCTCTTCACAGGAAAAGCGGATTGATCTGAATGGAGGCAACAAAAAGCCAAAACTGAGCAGTCCTGTTCCTATTTCGAGTCATCCTCCTACTCCAGGAACTTGGAGGAGCCATACGGACACCCTCTCCCCATCCGATGGGGAGAGGGACGGGGTGAGGGGCATTCGTCTCATTTTGAAAGCGAATTGGAATCAGTGGAACTGGGGAGCGCACACGCCTCCGCGCGCAGCGGTCGGCGCCCTCGCCGGCCACACCGGCTTGTTGAAACAAGTCACCATTTAGAACCGGAGCGACACTCGAACCTGTACGTGAGAGTTCGCAGGAGAGGCCAGCCACCGCGCGCCAACGTTTGGAGTGCGGTCGATTTATCGCCGCTTTCGAATGGCCTATCGAAACCGACCCTTCCCGGACTTAGGCACAAGACCTTGAGTAGCCTCGATAGGGTTGCGATGCGAACAGTTCTCCCTCTCCTCCCTGAGAACCGAACTCACTAAAAAGCGGCCTCGATAGAATCCGAATGCGGAGATTGCTGTTCCTTGCTTGCCCCCTCCGTTTCCTCCGTTGACTTCTGTTTTCCGAACAAAAGGCCACGAAGAAAACGGAGAAGTTGGGGAATTGCGTCGGACACCTGCCCCGAGCTGCATCTTTCGGGTTTCTGAGGTCTGATCCAATAGCCAGGACTGGCCCGTTCGGACTTCTGCTGCGGTCGCTCCACAAAGCGTGGCGCACATGGAGTGGAATCCGCCCCTATCAGGTTAACCCTCTTTTATCGACCGGGCGAAGTTTGCGCCACTCCAGGTGGCGGCCAAGGATTCGAACGGTCGTCCAGTCGCCGGGATTCCCGTCACCTTTGAAGTGACAGCCAAGCCCGGACCGATGGCTGCCCAAATCGATCCGGGTGGGGCGAAAACTTCCGTGGCGCCGACCGACGGCAATGGCGTGGCGACGACGAATCGGATGGGTGGCAACAGTGTGCACGGTTACTATGCGGATGGCGATTTCGTGGTCACGGCCACTCAGGGCGCGAGCCGAGTGAGTTTCAACTTGTCGGTCGTGCCCGCGGGACCGGGCGACGCGCCTCAGGGACGGCAATTGACCATCGTGGCTGGAAACGGTCAGAAAGTTCCGCGAGCGGGTTCAGACGTGCCCGGAGGAACAGCCCTCTTTGAGCCGCTGTCCGTGGCGCTAAAGGATGGCGCTGGCAAGCCGATTCCTGGAGCGCGCCTGAGCTTTCGCATGTCCGGGCCGCCAGCGATGGCCATCCAGTTTTCCCCGGGTGGCGGCGGCGCAGGCACGACGGTGATAACGGACGGAAATGGTGTGGCCATTCTGAACCAAATGGGTGGGAAGAGTCTGAGGGTCTATTACGCGTCGGGTCCGTTCCAAGTCATCGTGACGGCGGATGAGGCGAAACCGGCGACCTTCGATTTAGCGGTTGTGGACGCTCCGCCACCTCCGCCGCCTCTGCGGACTGAGCCGCAGAACGCGAAGCTGCGCCTTGGCTCTGCGCCAACGCAACTGGCCGCGCTTTCCGGCGCGAATCGGACGAGTGGCAAGTGGAGCAGCTCAGATTCCGGCATTGCGTCCATCGATCCTAACGGCGTTGTGACGGCCCGCAAACCCGGGACTGCGACCATCTCGGTGGATGCGGGAACGTCCGGTCAAGCGTCCACGACTGTAAAGGTGGAAGCTTCTTCGCTGCGAATCGAGCCACAAGACCCGAAAGTCCAGCTTGGAGGGCCTTCGTTTGTTCTGGCCGTTTTTGACGGCGACAAGCGGCTGCCGCCGACTGCGGGTCGATGGACCAGTGCGAATCCTGCGATTGGCGGAGTTGCGCCCGACGGTCGCGTGACTGGGACGAAGGCCGGGACGGTTACGGTGACGTTCGAAGGTCCGATGGGGAAAGTTTCGACAACTTTGACCTTGCAAGCCCTCGCGTTGCGGATCGAACCGCAGGACCCAAAGGTTCGTGTTGGAACCGCACCGTTGAGATTGGCTGCATTTCTCGGTTCAAACCCGGCGAGCGGGCGATGGGTGAGCTCGGCTCCCGGCATTGCTTCGATCGATGCTTCCGGACTGTTGACCGCTCGGAAACCGGGGACTGCCATGATTACTTTCGAGACGGGAGGGACCAAGGGCACAACGAAAGTAACGATTGAGCCGTCCACGCTTCGAATTGAGCCGCTGAACCCGAAGTTCGTCCTGGGCAGCCCGCCCTTGGCTCTGATCGTTTTCGACGACAAGACTCCACTTGCACCAACCTCTGGCCAGTGGGCCAGCTCAGATTCTGCTATTGGTGCGGTCAATTCGCTGGGCCGAGTGGACGGAGGGAAACCGGGCAAGATCACGGTCACCTTTGCCGGGCCCATCGGAAAGGTTTCGACTACGGTAACCCCCGTGCCGCCCGAAATGAAGATTGAGCCCCAGAATCCGACGATTCGGATGGGCGCCGAGCCGCTGCAATTGTCCGCATCGATCGGTTCCTCTCGGACAAGTGGCCGGTGGACCAGCTCAAACGCCGGCGTGGCTTCGATCGATGCCACCGGGAAGGTGACGGCCCGGAAACCCGGGACTGCGACGATTACGGTGGAGGGGGCCTTCGGCGGCAAAGGCTCGACCAAAGTGACGGTGGCAAAATGAATTGAAGATACCCCTGACTGGTGACCGGACTTCGAAAGAGTTTTAACAGTCGGTTTTCCCAACGTAGGCAGGCTTCCAGCCTGCCTTCTTTAGACAATTTCAACAACCAATGGGAGGCAGGCCAGATGCCTGCCCCACTTTTAGAACACGCTTTTATTCCAATTCGCTTTCGGAATCAGACGAAGGCCCCTCACCCCGCCCCTCTCCCCATCTGATGGGGAGAGGGTGTCCGTAGGACGGGTGAGGGGTATTTGAAACAGAACATCCATAACATCAGTGTCATCTCTATCGCTCATTAGAATTAGCCGTCGCTACTCACGTGAACTGGGGAGTGCGTGCGTCCTCGCGTGCCGTGGTCGGCGCCATCGCCGACCACGCTGGCGTGTTGAAACAAGTCGCCGTCGAGTGACCCAACCACGCGCCCGTTCCGACCGACGGGGCGCCGGTACGCGTTTAGCGTGCGGTGTCTCGTAGCGCTGACTTGCAGTCTGCCGTATCGCCGACTTGAAGTCGGCAGGGCGTCGAAAGTTCCGGCACGCGCGGTCCGTTGGC
>JACQWK010000594.1 GCA_016209525.1 Verrucomicrobiota bacterium | reverse complement strand
TGATCACTCTGCGCAGTAATGGATCTGCGCGGCGAAGCCGCAACCAAATCCGGTGGGGCGAGACGCTGTCGAGCCCTGGAATCCTTGCCGGCAAGAAGGTCAGGGCTCGACGGGAGTCTCGCCCCACCCAAAAATTCGCGTGGTCAGCGACGATTTTGGCAGATGCTGATGGATTGAAAATCTGCGCTACGGCTGAACAAGCCCCGACGCGGCTCCGCGAATTCTTCCATTGCTCTCCAAGGTCGGTTTCCGCAAAATCCGCGCGCTATGTCGAGTGAGCGGAAACAGTATCCATTTCGGCTGATCGAGCCGAAGTGGCAGAAGATTTGGGATGACCAGCAGACGTTCCGCGCCTGGAATCCGGGCGCGGCCATTCCACCGGAGCATCCATTTGCCCAGCGGCATCCGGGTCGGCGCGCCGAAGACCTCCCCAAATCCTACATTCTTGACATGTTTCCTTACCCTTCTGGCGCCGGGTTGCACGTGGGCCACCCAGAAGGATATACGGCCACAGATATTCTGGCGCGCTACAAGCGCGCGCTGGGCTTCAACGTCCTCCATCCCATGGGCTGGGACGCGTTCGGATTGCCCGCGGAGCAATATGCCATCTCGACCGGCCAACACCCGCGCAAAACCACCGAGCAGAACATCGCGACGTTCAAGCGCCAGATCAAATCCCTTGGCTTTAGTTACGATTGGAGCCGGGAAATCGACACCACGGATCCGAAGTATTTCAGATGGACGCAGTGGATTTTTCTTAGGCTCTACCACTCGTGGTTCAATCCACAAACCAACAAAGCCGAACCCATCGAAACTCTGCTGTATCCGCAGGAGCTGCAAATCGGACCCGGCTCCTCGCCCGACTCTGCCCTCGAACACAAACGCCTAGCCTATCGCGATAGCAAACGGCTCGCCTACGTCGCCGAAATGCCTGTGTGGTGGTGCGAAGAACTCGGAACCGTGCTTGCCAACGAGGAAGTCATTGACGGCAAAAGCGAACGCGGCGGCTATCCCGTGGTCCGGAGGGCCATGCGCCAATGGATGCTGCGCATCACCTCCTACGCCGAACGCCTTCTCCAAGACTTGGACAGCATTGATTGGAGTCATTCACTCAAGGAAATGCAGCGAAACTGGATCGGGCGCTCGGAAGGGGCGGAGGTGAAGTTTTCAGTGATCAGTGATCAGTGGTCAGTGGTCAGTAAACAGGGTTCAGTAACCGAGACTGGCTCGCTGAAGACTGATTGCTCGATCACGGTCTTCACGACACGTCCGGACACGTTATTCGGCGCGACTTACATGGTGCTTGCGCCGGAGCACAAGCTAGTCGCTCAGATTACCGCGGCGGAATGGCCGGCGGACACTCCCGACGCATGGAAAGGCGATGACAAATCGGCAGCGCGGAATCCCCAATCCGCGGTCGCCGCCTATCGCGCCTATGCGGCCAGCAAGAGCGACCTCGAACGAACCGACCTCGCCAAAGAGAAAACCGGCGTTTTCATCGGCGCCTTCGCCCGCAATCCCGTCAACGGCGAGCGCATCCCCATATGGATTGCGGACTACGTATTGGCCACCTATGGCACGGGAGCGATCATGGCCGTTCCGGCACACGACACGAGAGATTTGGAGTTTGCGCGGAGGTTCAACCTGCCCATTCGCGTGGTCGTGCAGGCGCCCGCAGGAAAGGACTCCGTGGGTTATGTCGATGACGGGGAGAGTGTGAACTCCGGCCTCATCACAGGCCTGCGCACGCCGGAAGCCAAAAGGACGATCACCGCCTGGCTGGAAGAAAAGGGGCTCGGCCACAAGACGATTAACTACAAGTTGCGCGATTGGCTGTTCAGCCGCCAGCGATACTGGGGCGAACCATTTCCAATCGTGTGGAAAACGGACGCCGGGGGCCAGACGTATCACCAGGCCTTGCCGGAGAGCGCGCTTCCGCTCCTGCCTCCGGAATTGACCGATTACAAGCCGACGAGCGCCGGAGATCCGCCTTTGGCCCGGGCGAAGGAATGGGTTCAGTTGCCGGACGGTTCAAGCCGCGAAACCAACACCATGCCGCAATGGGCGGGCAGTTGCTGGTACTATTTGCGTTACCTCGATCCCACGAACGACCAGGCCATCTCTGCGAGCGAGACCGAGCGGTATTGGATGGGCGCTCGTGCCCGTTCAAAGTTCAAAGTTCAAGGTTCAAAGTCCGAAGGCTCAGCCGTCGCAAGCAACTTGGCACCTGAAACCTTGAACTTGGAACTGAACGAATCAACGACTCCGGGAGTGGATTTGTACGTCGGCGGCGCCGAACACGCAGTCCTCCACCTTCTCTACGCCCGCTTCTGGCACAAGGTGCTCTATGATCTCGGCTGCGTTTCAACGCCAGAACCGTTTTTCAAACTGGTCAACCAGGGTCTCATTTTGGGCGAAGACAGCCAGAAGATGTCGAAAGCGCGCGGAAACGTCGTGAATCCCGACGACATGGTCCGCGAGTTCGGCGCGGATGCGCTCCGGCTTTATGAGATGTTCATGGGCCCGCTCGAGGATGTCAAACCGTGGAGCACCAAAGGCGTCGAGGGCGTTTATCGTTTTTTAGGCCGGGTCTGGCGTTTGTTTGTCGATGAACAGAGCGAGGCGGAGTTTGAACAGAGCCAGACCGTCCATCCGCACGCTGGCGCAGAACTCCTTGACCGCATTCGGCTCGACGGGGCGGTGCAAGACATTGAACCCACAACCCCGCAGCTCAAAGCACTTCATGCCTGCATGAAGAAAGTCACCGAAGACCTGGACCGCATGCGATTCAACACGGCGATCTCCGCGCTCATGGTGTTCGTCAACGAGGCGATGACTTGGCCAAGGAAACCGCGACCGATCCTGCGCGACTTCTTAATGCTGCTTCACCCGTTCGCGCCCCATTTGGCCGAAGAACTCTTCGCCAAACTCGCAGAAGCTCCAATCTCAAATCTGAAATCTCAAATCCCTCTGTCCTACCAGCCGTGGCCGAAGTACGACCCGGCCCTGCTCGTGGAAGATACCCTCGAACTGCCCGTGCAGGTGAACGGGAAGCTCCGGGGCCGCATTTTGATTGCCGCTAATGCCGGCGTGCCGCAAATTGAGGCCGCCGCTCTGAACAACGAAAAGGTGAAACCGTTTATTGACGGAAAAACGATCAACAAAATCATCGTTGTGCCGAAGAAGCTGGTCAATATTGTGGCGGCGTAATGCCCATTGGCCTTCGCAATGTTGCGCCTCACAAAACAGGAACAAACAGTGCTGATCATCGTGATTCTCCTGCTCCTAACAGGCTGGGCGGTGAAGGCGTACCGAACGGCCCATCCGCCGGTTGCCCAGGGCACAAATTCTCAATCCTTGCCATGAACCGACCCGCCCCTTTACCCCTCCTAGGAGGGGAACTTCTGTCTGCAGCGCCGTAAGTGACAACCTTGAATCCCATCCATGCAGACACTGAATTTTGACGAAGTCCTGGCCAAGATTCTCGTGAAAGATCCGAGATACCGTCGCGACGCCTATCTGTTTCTGAGAGAAGGATTGGATTACGCTCAGAAGCAGATCGCCAAGACGAACAAGAATGAGATCCGGCACATCACTGGCCAGGAACTCCTGGCGGGTCTCCGCGATTATGGTTTGGAGCAGTTCGGCCCCATGACCGCGATGGTCCTCAACGAATGGGGCATCCGGCGTTGTGAAGATTTTGGCGAAATTGTCTTCAACATGGTCGAGCACGGACTTCTCAGCAAGACCGAGAACGACAGCCGCGAGGATTTCAAAGGCGGCTACGATTTCGACACGGCGTTTCGCAGGCCATTTCTTCCGGGGAAAAAAGGCGCCATCACTCAGCCTCGGAAATCGAATCCTGCCCAGGCCTGAACCATGTTATGATGACTGAGCATTTGCCAAGCCCGGTTCACGGCACAGAAACGGAAATCCCTGTCATTCCAGCCAACACCCACCTGGCCACCCTCGAGAACGGTTTGACCTTGATCCTGCGGGAGGATCACAGCGCTCCGGTCACCTCGGCGCAAGCGTGGTGCAAAGCGGGCAGCATCGACGAAGGCCAATGGTTGGGCGCCGGACTTTCTCACATCCTCGAACACATGCTGTTCAAGGGAACAACGACTCGCGGCCCGGGGAGAATCGACCAAGAGATCCAGGATGCGGGCGGCCAGATGAACGCCTACACCTCATTCGACCGCACCGTGTACTACATTAATGTGCCAAGCACCGGCACCGCCGTGGCGATCGACATTCTCTGCGACATCATGAAGCACGCCACGCTGCCGGAAGATGAACTGGTGAAGGAGAAGCAAGTCATCCTGCGGGAAATGGACATGTGCCAGGATGATCCGGGACGCCGCTCCGGTCGCCGCCTGTTCGAGACGGCCTATACGCGCAGTCCTTACCGCTACGCGATTATCGGTTACCCGGATGTTTTTAACCAGGTGCAGCGAGAGGATGTCGTCGCGTACTATCGGGAGAAGTACGTCCCCGCCAACCTCTTTTTCGTGATCGTCGGCGATTTTCAAGCGGGGGAGGTTGAAGATCAGATTCGCCAAGCGTTCGCCCAAGTTCGCACCAAGCCTCTGCCGGCCAGCGTGCTTCCGGACGAGCCAAAACAGGCGGGCGAACGGGAAGTCATCGAGGAAGCGCCCATCGAACTCGGCCACTTCCACATGGCTTGGCACATTCCCGACGTGCGGCACCCTGACATCCCGGCTCTGGATGTCCTGGCCACCTTGCTCGGTAGCGGACAAAGTTCGCGGCTCTACCAGGAAGTCCGCGAGAAGAAGGGGTGCGTTCACTCGGCGGATGCTTTTACCTACAATCCGGGGAATCCGGGCTTATTCGGCATGAGCGCCATGGTGGACGCTCCCCGATTCAAAGAAGCTCGCGAGGCGATGCTGTTCGAACTCGACCGCATGAAAAACGAATGGGTCGCATCAGCCGAACTCGCCAAGGCCGTGAAGCAGTTTACCGCCGCCACGCTCGCCACCCGCAAGACGATGCAGGGACAGGCCCAAGACTTGGGCGCCAATTGGCTGGCAGCCACCGACCTAAACTTCTCCGAACGCTATCTGGCGGCGGTCAAGCGCTTGACTCCCGAGGATCTTCAACGCGTGGCGCGCCAATACCTCACGACCGATAACAGAACCACGTATGCCCTTCTGCCGCGCGGGTCCGCACCCAAACCCGCCCTCGCCGCGGTTCAAGCCCTAGAGCATCCGATTCAACTGTTCGTTCTGCCCAATGGGCTTCGGCTCCTCGTCAAGGAAGACCACCGTTTGCCCTTCGTCCAATTCCGGGCCGCGTTGCAAGGGGGCGTCCTGGCAGAGACGGCGGCCAACAACGGCCTCTCGCTGTTGATGGCCAAGATGCTTCTGAAAGGCACCTCACGCCGCAGCGCGGAGCAGATCGTCACCGAAATTGAATCCGTCGGCGGCAGCATCGACAGCTACGGTGGGAACAACAGCTTCGGTGTCAGTGCCGAAGTGCTGAACGGCGACTTCGAAACCGGGATCGATCTCCTCGCCGATGTTCTGCTCGATCCTGCGTTTCCTCCGGCCCAGTTGGAACGGGAGCGGGAAGTCCAGCTTGCCGGCATCAGAGCCCAAAAAGATCACCTGTTGCAGTCGGCCGGCCGGATCATGCGCCGGGCGCTCTTCGGTGAAACAGGCTATGGGCTCGATCTGACTGGCTCCGAGGAAACCGTCGCCAAGCTTCAGGTGCCCGATCTCAACGCCCTCCACCAGCGGCTCGTCACGCCCCAGAACTGTGTCCTCGCCATCTACGGCGACATTGAGGCGCTTCCCGTAAAGGAAGCGGTGGAACGATGGCTCGGACGCTGGCGCAAAGGCCCTTCCGTCGCGGCGGCTCCATTGCCCATTCGCCCACCGTCGGAAATAGTTCACGTGTCCGAAACGCGAGACAAAAAACAGGCGGTGCTGGTCGTCGGATTTCCAGGCGTCCACCTGAACGATCCGGACCGGTACGCGCTGGAGTTGCTCCAGGAAGCGTTGAGCGATTTAGGCTCGCGATTGTTCATCCGCATCCGGGAAAACCTGGGGCTGGCGTACTTCGTCGGAGCGCAGAATCTTGCGGGATTGCAGCCGGGCTACTTCGCCTTTTATGCCGGGACCGCTCCTGAGAAAGCAGCGTTGGTCGAAACTGAACTTCTGATTGAAGCCAAGCAATTGGGAGAGGAAGGTCTCACCGAGAGCGAACTCAAGCGCGCCAAGGCCAAGATCGTCGGCCACAAGAAAATCGCCCGACAAGACTTGGGCTCGTACGCCATGACGACCGCCCTGGATGAACTCTACGGCCTGGGTTACGCCAACTGCGACACCGAGGACCGGCACTACGAGGCCGTGACGCTGGAACAAATCAAAATTGTCGCGCGCAAGTATCTCAACCCGCAAGGGTGTGTCGTTGCCTGGATCAGGCCGCAGGAACAGAGCAGACCGCCGGTTTGAACCAGCCGCAACTTGACGCTGCCACCGAATCTCCAACGTCGTAACTCCCTCTCCCACTCCTCCGTCGCGGGAGAGGGAGAAAACAACGGTGGCAGTGCCAAGATGCGCCCGTTTCGACAGGAGTTCGAAAGTCCGTACTGCGAGAAGCGTCGCCGTCCAAACGATGCGCACGTCGTGCGACTTTACTTTTGTGCGGCAATGACGGCGAGGTTGGTTCTGCGGAGCCGGTTCGAAAGCTCAGTGGCGATGTTCCGCATCACGACCGTCCCCAAATGGGGTTCTCGGTGGACCAAATCGTTGAAGGCGGTCCTCTGGATGATCAAAAGGATGCTCGGCTGATTCGCCACGGCGATCGCACCGCGGGCTGCGCCGTCCAGAAAGGCCAATTCGCCGAAGATCTGGCCGTTTCCGATGGAAGCGATCGGTTTTGAACCCTCTTCGAACAAAATGTCAACCGCTCCACGCATGACGACGTAAGCCTCCTTGCCGGAGTCTCCCTTGCTGAAGATGCGTTCGCCCGCACGAAACAATCTTTGGACAAACAAACGGGCTATCTTTCGCAATTCTCCGTCCCCCAAACCTTCAAAAATCGGCAAGCCGCTCAACAGGTTGACAATGGCCACCCCCACCTTCTGATCTTGGAAATTGCGGTCGATGATCTCCACAATGGCCCGCGCGCTGGGTGTAAATTTGGAGTTATCGGTTGAGAACACCATGTTCAGCTTCACCATTTTGACCACGTCGGTGTAGAGACCATCCCGCACGAAGAACTCTGCCAGATACGCAATCGGCACGAATCCAAGCTGCTCGGCCGTCTTCAACATGCGGCGCCCGGTCACGAGGATATCCATCTCGACATAGACGGCGCTGAGTTGTTCTTGGCTGTTTTTGAGGGCCTCCCGGAGCAGCGTGCCCATCGAGAGATCATCGCGGGAGAACGAACTTACCAAGCGGACGCAACGATCAAAGGGATCGACGTTGTAAGCCAGCCCGGCGGTCACCATCTCCCCTCGCCGAGCGAGAATCGACCGAAACGGCGCCTTGGAGCTGGTCCGCAGGTATCCGAAACCCATATTGAAAGTGCCTGAGATATCCAGCGTGGGACTCACCGTCTGCGCCTCTTCCCGGAATCGCTCGAAATCTCCGATGGAGGCATCCACGCAGGCGACCTCGGTTTGCAGAGGGTAGCCAATCGTTCCGTCCTGGATGGAGATGGGATGCGGAATCTTCAGATTCGCCAAAACAGCCTCCGACAATTCTTTGATCTGTGGGAGAGCATCGGACAGGGGCAATCGGGCGAGCAGTTCGGGATGCGTCGGCCGGACATAGAACAACATGCCCTCGCGCACTCGATTCATGTGCTTGAAAGGCTGGTAACCCACGCAAGCATACCCGGCTTTTTCAAACAACTCCTGCTGGGCGTAATCGCTCGCGGGCACGCGAGTCACGGCATGCTGTTTCCTCGCCACCGTCAAGTCGGTCACCTTTTTCAACAGTTCTTCGGCGGTCCCGTCCGCGTAGGATTCGGGACGGACAAACATCCGGCCTAGATTGGCGATGGGGTTGGTGTTGTTCAGCAGTGGCGGCAGGAAGGACACACTGCCGCCCAACCGGCCGCTCTTTTCCACGATCCACGTTTCAATATCGGATGCCGGGCCAAACTGCGCGGCGCTCCAGGAGGGATCGTAAATCTGCCGGTCCGGATAGTCGTCGCCCAACGCAATCTTGAGCAGCTCCAGATATTGGGCCGCATCGCTCATTGTTCCTTGCCGGACGACTGTGGTCATGGCTGCTGATTCGGAGCGTGTCGGTGTTTTCCCAGCGGAAAAAGGGGCTTGCGTGGCGGCAATTTCAAGTTGGTGCCCGCGACAGGACTTGAACCTGTACGATGTTACTC
>JACQWK010000580.1 GCA_016209525.1 Verrucomicrobiota bacterium | reverse complement strand
CGCGCCGGGATTCGAGACCCTGTGGAAAGGCTACGCCCGCTTTTCCGACATGGTTGAAATCATAAAATTAGACCGAGTCGCCAAATCAAAAAAACGATGACACGCGCGCTGCGACGTTTTTATGGGGCAAGCGCAGGCCTAGGTTTGTCCTTTGTGTCCGGGTCGAAACAGAATCCGATCTGACGACAAGAAAAGTTTATCAAGTGTTGGCCGATCGAAAGGCGGCTGCTGAAGGTTTCTTGCGGATCATCGATGATTCCGGCGAAGATTATCTATATCCTGCCTCATTGTTCATTCCCATCGACCTTCCGTCCAGAGCCAAGCGCCATTTTCACAAAACCGTTGAAACTGTCCTAGACACTGTATGATTCGTCTATGACTATGAATCCGCACATGAAATTCATCTCGCGCTTCAGCCTCAAAATCCAATCGCTCACCTCTGTCGCCCTGGCCATAAGTGGCATTCTAACGGTTGCCATACTCGGCGGCGGCTGCGCCACCGACAGAAACTCTCCAAGCGGAGCGCAACAGCAACAGGACTTTAAGCCCCTCTTCAACGGCAAAGACCTCTCCGGCTGGGAAGGGAATCCTGACCTCTGGTCGGTCAAGGACGGCGCCATCACCGGCGTGACCAAGGCCGATCCCAAGCTCACGCACAATACGTTCCTCGTTTACACCGGCGGCCCAGTGAGCGATTTCGAATTGCGGCTCTCCTATCGCATCGTGGGCGGCAACTCCGGCATCCAGTACCGCAGTAAGGTCGTCGAGCAAGGCAAGTTCGGCCCCATCGTGGGCGGTTACCAAGCCGACTTTGAAGCGGGCAAAACCTATTCCGGAATCCTCTACGAAGAGCGCGGACGAGGCATCCTGGCGCAACGCGGCCAAAAGACCGGGATCAAGGCCGATGCAAATGATCCCAACCGGCCCAAAATCGAAGCCGTCGGATCGCTGGGCAGTTCGGCCGAGATTCAGGCCAAGATCAAAAACGAAGACTGGAACGATTACGTCGTGATCGCCAAAGGGAATCACCTCCAGCATTTCATTAATGGCGTCCAGACTGTCGATGTGGTGGACGAGCACAAGGCCAAAGCCGCGAAGTCCGGCATCCTCGCGCTGCAAATTCACGTGGGGCCGCCGATGACCGTTCAGTTCAAGGATATTCGGATCAAGAAACTGGAGTGAAGTTGAGCCGGGCAACTTTGTTGCGAGTGGCCGCCGCCGCTGTTAAAGTTGATCTATGAATGTCTTCATAAGCCACGCCAACGACGGAGCGGATCTGGCGCGTGAGCTGACGCGACGACTCCGCAAGGAAGGTTTGCGAGTGTGGTTGGCTCAAGAAGAAATCTTGCCGGGTGATAACTGGGCGGAGAGGATCTCCGAGGCACTTAACGATTCTCAGGCGATGGTTGTGCTCGTTACACCGGAGGCAATCCGTTCGAACCATGTCGAATGGGATATTGGGTTTGCGTTGGGCAGCAAAGCCTATCGCCATCGTCTGCTGCCGGTTTTGGTTGGCGACACGGCACAAACGCAATTCCCTGCGTTGCCCTGGGCACTCGAACGGTTCCATTTCCTGCGTCTGGCAAAACCAGAGGGGCTTGATAGATTGGTACAAGAAATCACCGAGTCCCTTGTCGCCGTGACTGACCTTCGATGAAGGAATCCGATGGTTCCGCAGGAGATTTTCTTGTCTCATTGCACTCTCATGGACGCTCTCGGCCTACCAGATGATAAACTTCCAGCCGGGCTTCGACGCTGGCTGCCGAGAACTGTTGAGGATTTTGGGAATCGGTTTTGGCCACGCCTAAAATACAGCCTATGAAAATTCTGCTTTGGTTCGTCGCAATGGGATTGATCGGCCGCTTGGAGCTTGCAGCCGCCGACAAGAAGATCGTTTTGGTCGCCGGGCGGCCCAGCCACGGCCCGGGCCAACACGAACACAACGCCGGCGTGCAACTGCTCCACAAATGCCTGCAAGGTGTGCCCGGCGTCACTTCCACTTTTCATCTGAACGGCTGGCCGAAAGATCCGCGCGCCTTCGACGGCGCGGATACGATTTTGTTCTTCGCCGACGGAGGCGGAGGACACCCGGCCATTCAGGGGGAGCATCTGCAGATCCTGGGCGAGTCGATGAAGAAGGGCGTCGGCCTGGTCTGCGTCCATTACGCCGTGGAGGTGCCCAAGGACCGCGGCGGCGCGGAGTTCCTCCAATGGCTCGGCGGTTATTTCGAAACATTCTGGTCGGTCAACCCACACTGGGACGCGGAATTCAAAGAATTTCCCACGCATCCAATCACACGCGGCGTAAGATCGTTCAAAATCAGGGACGAATGGTACTATCACATGCGTTTTCCGGAGAACATGAAGGGGGTCACACCGATTTTGACGGCCGTGCCGCCCGACAGCACTCGAGGCACGACCGATAGCACCCACGGAAGTAATCCTCATGTCCGGGCGCGCAAAGGAATGCCCGAACATGTCGCCTGGGCCTTCGAACGGCCGGATGGAGGGCGCGGCTTTGGCTTTACTGGCGCTCATTTCCACAAGAATTGGGGGGATGAAAACTTCCGAAAGATCGTTCTGAACGCCCTCCTGTGGACCGCTAAGGTGGAAGTTCCGCGAGACGGCGTCGATTGTCCCATCACCGCCGAAGATCTCACGAAGAACCTCGATCCGAAGGGCAAGTGAAGTTGCTCTTAAACAGCACTGAGGAAATCCGACTTGAAACGCGCCCCCGCCCCATTGGACATGTGCAAGGAACTCCACGCCTCGGTCGTAGCGCAGACCTGCAATCTAGCAGTCAACGCGATGCAAGAATCCGTTCGGCTCGCGTGAGAAGTGTTCATCTCATTTCGAAACCATGTGGAATCAGAATCTCTTTACGCCGATGAAATCTGCGCTTCACCGACTCTCGGTTTGCCTTGTGGTGTTTGGCACAACTTTTAACGCCGTCGCGGCCGAAAAGAAGATCGTTATAGTCGCCGGCCGCCCCAGCCATGGCCCCGGCGACCATGAACACAACGCCGGTTGCTTGGTGCTGCAAAAGTGCCTAGATCAAGTGCCCGGCGTGAAAACGGCCGTCTATTCGAATGGCTGGCCGAAAGAGGCGAACGCCTTTGACGGCGCCGACGCAATTTTTTTGTTCATGGACGGCGGCGGAGGCCATCCCGCCATTCAGTCCGATCGCCTGAAAACGTTGGGCGAACTCATGCGGAAAGGTGTCGGCTTGGGCTGCGCGCACTACGCCGTGGAAGTTCCGAAAGACAAGGGCGGGCCGGAGTTTCTCGATTGGATCGGCGGTTACTACGAGACGGCGTTCTCCACGAATCCCCACTGGGATGCCGACATTAAGGATTTTCCCAAACATCCGATTACGCGCGGAGTGAAACCTTTCAAGATACGCGACGAATGGTATTTCAACATGCGCTTCCGCCCCGAGATGAAAGGCGTCACGCCAATCCTCGTGGCGAAGCCGACGGACGAGACGCGGCAAGGTCGAACGGCATCTCCCCGCGGGCCCTACCCGCACATTGTCGCGGCCAGCGGACGTTCCGAGACGTTGATGTGGGCTGTCGAACGGGCCGACGGCGGACGAGGCTTCGGATTTACCGGCGGTCACATGCATGCCAACTGGGCGAACGCCAATTTCCGCAAGGTCGTTTTGAATGCCCTGCTCTGGCTCGCCAAAATGGATGTGCCCGCGGATGGAGTCCAATCCACGCTGCCTCTGGACGAGTTCACCAAGCACTTGGACCCGAAAGGCCAGCCCGCCGCGACCACCAACATCACGGGCGCCTGGGAATTCCAAGTGGAAACATCCGGCGGCACCGGGACGCCGTCCTTCACCTTTGTCCAGGCGGGCCCGAATGTGGTAGGGACCTACAAAGGATTGTTCGGCGAAGCCGAATTCAGCGGCAGTTTGAGGAATCAGGAGTTGAGGTTTTCGTTCGACGTCACCTTCCAGGACCAGGCCGCCGCGGTCACGTACACCGGCAAAGTCGAAAGCGCAGACAGCCTGAAGGGCACGGTGCGGTTTGGCGACATCGGCGAAGGGACTTGGACGGCGAAGAAGGTGAAGTAGTCTCGCCTGCTTGCCCTCAGTCAACGGCGCTGATTCGCCACCGAACAAGTTCGCGCTGAACACCACAGCGACACTTCCGGAAATCCAACCTGCGACGTCCGAACTTCACACGGCATCTTGCTTCGCAAAGCCGGCGTGTGCTTTTCTCACGCCTCGAACTTGCCACGACAGTCCCGATGGGTTACAAGAGCGTCCGCATTTAACGAGAGCGCCGCTGAATGTGCCCTGATCTCGCCTTCGTGCGTACCGCTCCAATCTCTGGATTGATTTATGAAAAATATCGCTTCGCCGCTGAAATGGATCTGCCTGCTGGAAGCCCTCGCCGCCGCCTCTTTGCCACTCTTCGCCGCGGATAACTCGACCCGTTCCGGTCCGCAAGCCGCACGCGAACAACTCAAGTCTCTCATGGTCGCGGATGGGCTCGAAGCGGCGCTGTTCGCTTGCGAACCGATGGTCCGGAATCCGGCCAACATGGATATCGATGCGCGCGGACGGATTTGGATCACCGAGGGAGTCAATTACCGTTCCTCGTTTCAGAAATGGGGCAGGCTCCGCCCGGAAGGGGACCGGATCGTGATTCTGGAGGACACGAACCACGACGGCACGGCCGACCAGGAGACCACCTTCTATCAGGGCAACGACATCAATACGGCGCTCGGCATTTGCGTCCTGGGAAACAAGGTCATCGTCTCCTGTTCGCCCAATATCTTCGTCTTCTCCGACACGGATGGCGATGATAAATCCGACAAAAAGGAACTCCTTTTCACAGGCATCTCTGGTGTCGATCACGACCACGGCGTTCATGCGGTGGTCTTTGGGCCGGAGGGGAAGCTTTACTTCAACATGGGCAACTCAGGCCAGCAAATCAAACGCCCGGACGGTTCACCGGTGATCGACGTGGAAGGAAACGAGGTGAACACCCGAGCCCGGCGCTACCGCCAAGGGCTCGTTTTCCGCTGCAATATGGACGGGAGCGATTTCGAAGTGCTCGGCCATAATTTCCGAAACAACTACGAAGTCGCGGTCGATTCCTTCGGGAACCTGTGGCAGTCCGATAATGACGATGACGGCAATCGCGGGGTCCGCATCAATTTTGTCATGGAATACGGCAACTACGGTTATGCCGATGAAATCACCGGAGCGGGATGGAACGTCGCCTGGAAGCAGGCCCAAACCAAAGGTGCGCAAGAGGAGGAGCGCCCTTCCTACCATTTCCATCAATATGACCCTGGCGTCGTTCCAAACTTGCTGCAAACCGGCAACGGTTCGCCCACCGGCATCGTCTTCTACGAGGGACGGCTCCGAGGCTGGCCTTTCCAGAATCAGATTATCCATTGCGACGCCGGGCCTCGCGTGGTTCGCGCCTATCCAGCGCAGCCCGACGGCGCGGGCTACAAAGCCGAGATCGCGAACATCCTGTCGAGCGACGACACCTGGTTCCGGCCCGCCGATGTTTGCGTGGCCCCTGATGGATCGATCTACGTGGCGGACTGGAATGACGCCGGCGTGGGAGGCCATTTCATGGCGGATCAAAAATTCGAAACGATGACCGGGCGCATTTACCGCGTTGCCCCCAAAGGACACAAGCCGCACGCGCCAGTCTATGCGCTGGACACCGCCAACGGTTGCGTGGGCGCCTTGCAATCCCCGAACCACGCGATTCGCTACCTCGCGTGGACGAAGCTCCACCAATTGCAGGGCGAGGCGGAAAAGGATTTGCTGAAACTTTGGCGAAGCGCCGATCCGTATTTCCGGGCCAGAGCCCTCCAATTGCTGGCTCGCATCAACGGCCGCGAGAAAAAATACTTGGACCTCGCCCTGAAAGACAGCAGCCCTGACATCCGCGTCACGGCACTCCGCATCGCCCGCGCCTTGAAATTCGAAGTTCTCACCTACGTTCGAGCGCTGGCGGGCGATTCTTCCGCCCAAGTTCGGCGCGAATGCGCGATTGCGCTGCGGCACAACAAATCGCCGGAGGCGCCCAAACTCTGGGCTCAGTTGGCCATGCAACACGATGGCAAAGACCGGTGGTACGTCGAAGCGCTGGGCATCGGCGCCGACCAACAGTGGGATGCATTCCTCGGAGCTTGGCTGGATCAGGCCGCAGAGAAATGGAATACACTGGCCGGGAGAGATATCATCTGGCGGTCGCGTGCGACAAAGACGCCGGCTTTGCTGGTGAAGATTCTCACGGACCCGAACACTTCCGCCGGCGAAAAGCCGCGCTACTTGCGGTCGATGGATTTCATTCCCAAATCACCGGAGAAAGAGGCGGCCCTCGCTGAACTTGCGTTGAGCTCACTCAAGTGACGATGTCGGTCTTCCGTTTGGCACTTGCTTCTCTCCGAAGAGGGAGCGTTCAGAGTAGGGCGGGCATCTTGCCTGCCCCTGATAACAATAGGGGGGTACTCAAACGCGGCAGGCTGGAAGACCGCCCCTTGGCACAGGCTCCAACCCGAAAACCTCACATATTCGTGGCGCAGATTTTCAATCTGCCGTATCGCAGGCTTGCAGCCTGCGGCGGCTCGACCGCTCCGAACCGGCTGGATCGTTCGACGCCCTGCCGACTGCAAGGTGGCGATACAGCGCGGCGCGGCGCAGCCGCGACCAAATCCGGTGGGGCGAAGCTCCGTCGATCCCTGGAATCCTTGCCGGCAAAGAAGTCAGGGCTCGATAGGAGTCTCGCCCCACCCAAGAATTCGCGCACCGCGAGACGATTCTCGTGGATACTGATAGACATGAAGTTTGCGCTACAGAGCCTCGGAGCCGCGTTGACTCGAAAAGCGTTTGAAGTGTACGGGCTAAGGGCTTGCTGGGTGATTCTCGTCTCTTTGCATCTGACCTCCGGACTCTGTCAATCTGTCGATCAAGACCGGCTGAACTTGATGGTGGAAGTGTTGAGCCGTCTCGAGCCTGCCCAGGTCAAGTCAAACCCAAAACTTGAGAACGTCCTGGCGCAGGTTCTGAAGGCGACCCGGGGCACGTCCAGATTTGTGGAGCTCGTTCGAAGATTTCAAATCAAGGACCAAAATCCCGCCTTGCTTGAACTGGTGTTCAAGAACCCGAAGGACGCTTTCGGCGTGGAGGCTCTCCGCTTGCTCCTTGATTTTCAAGGTCTCGAGTTGGTGAGAAATGCCCTCAGCGGCACAAACGTCGCCGCCGCGGCTTGCCTCACTGACGCGCTGGGTAACGTTGGCGGCAACCAGATCGTGCCGTTGCTGGAACCTCTGGTGAATGATCCGAAGCGTGATCTTTCCTTGCGCAAGGGTGCCGTTCGGGCACTGACTCGAACTCAAGAAGGCGCCGGCTTCCTCCTCAAGCTCGCCAGAGAAGACAAGTTGGCTGCCGACCTGAAGTTAGTCGCCGCCATCGAGCTCAACCAAGTCCAGTGGCCGGCGATCCGAAAAGAATCGGCGCGAATTTTGCCGCCTCCGCAAAGCCGAAGCGCGGAACCTCTGCCTCCCATTTCCGCGCTCGTTAAAATGAAGGGCGACGCAGCGCGCGGCGCGGAGGTGTTCACTCGTCCCAACGTGGCGTGCATCAATTGCCATCAAGTCAACGGCAAGGGAATTGATTTCGGCCCCAGGCTCTCGGAAATCGGCGCGAAGCTGGGTCCAGAGGGGCTTTACGAGGCGATTTTGGATCCCAGCGCCGGCATCTCCTTCGACTACGAAGCGTGGCAGGTGCAGTTCAAAAACGGTGATGATGCCTACGGTCTGATCGTCAGCGAGACCGCCGACGAACTCGCGCTTAAAACCCAAAACGGCATCGTAAGCCACTACCAAAAGAACGAGATCGCCAGTCGCCAAAAGATGACCACCTCAACCATGCCGGCCGGCCTGCAGCAAGCGATGTCGGTCCAGGACCTGGTCGATCTCGTCGAGTATCTGACTTCGCTCCGGAAAGCCTCCGACTAAATCGGAGCGCGGCGTTCACGCCGCGTCGGTGCCCGCGCCGCCCGTAACGCGGACACTCCTGTCCGCTCATCCTCGACGGGCTTGCGGACCGGAGCGTCCGCGTTACGGGCCAAAACCAAATTGCTGCCCGCGCCAAACCTCCGCTTGCGTGACGCAGCTTGAAACGGTTATGAGAGGGAGACAAATCCGGCATCCAGTTCTATGAAAATGCGGACAAACCTCCTTTCGGCCTTGTCATTGGGCGTGGCCGCATCCAACTTCCTGGCCGTGGCAGGCGAAAAAATCATCATCGCCCATCGCGGGGCGAGCGGATACTTGCCGGAACACACGCTGGAAGCCGTGGCCATGGCCCACGCGATGGATGCCGACTACATCGAACAGGACATCGTGTTGACCAAGGACGGCGTTCCCGTGGTGCTCCACGACATTCACCTGGACACGGTTTCCGACGCCGCCAAACGCTTCCCGGACCGCAAGCGCAACGACGGGCGGTTTTACGCAATCGATTTCACGTTGTCGGAAATCAGACAGCTCCGAGTGACCGAACGATTCGATCCCAAAACCGGACAACCGGTTTATGAAAGCCGCTTTCCCATGTGGCGGTCGTCCTTCGAAATCCCGACGTTTGAAGAGGAGTTGCAGTTGATCCAAGGCCTGAATCAAAGCACCGGCAAAGAAACCGGAATTTATCCGGAGATCAAGGCCCCCGCCTGGCACCGGCAACAAGGCCAGGATATCACCCGCATCGTCCTCGAACTGCTGGCCCGCTACGGTTACAGGACGAAGTCGGACAAGATTTATCTTCAGTGTTTCGACTTCGAAGAGCTGAAGCGCATCCGCAACCAACTGGGTTATCGCGGCAAGCTCGTGCAGCTCATCGGCGAAAAAAACTCAGCCGAATCCCCCACAGACTACAATTGGCTAAGGACCCGCGAAGGACTCAGTGCCATCGCCAAGGTCGCCGACGGCATTGGCCCGGCCCTGCCGCAGGTTGTCACCGGCAAAGTGAACGCCGAGTTCAGATTCACAGACTTGGTGCAGCATGCGCACAAGTTGAAGTTGGAGGTTCATCCGTACACCTTTCGGGCTGACGCGCTGCCGGAGTACGTTTTGTCGTTGGAGGAGTTGTTTCATCTCTTCTTCCTGAAAGCGGGCGTGGACGGCGTTTTCACGGATCAGTCGGACCAAGGCGTCGCCTTCCTTCGTTCCCTCGGCCAAAGCGATTGAATTTGACATGAAATCTCCGGGCCCAGGTCCGACCCATTCCGAATCCTCCGAACGCTGCTTGGTGCGGTTGGTCGCGGATGCGATGAAGGAGGAGCCTGCGCTCAGCGCGGTAAAAATCGATCGCCGACAACGTTCCATTTCCGTGGCCACCTTGGGGAAACCCGCGTCGGCCACCGGGCGGGAGGATCAGTTGACCGCTCAAATCCGCCATCTGGAGGAGACCGCGGCGAACGAGCCTTGCGAGTTGTTGGATGGGAAAACCGATTGTTCGACCTGTCCAGTCCCGATGGCGGCCGCTGAGCGAGAGAAGATCACCATCCAACACGACGGGCACAGCACGACGATCGCGCGCATCACCTGTCCAACCGCGCCCCGGCTTTGGCGCTGGCGCGATTCGCCCTGGCCCAAGTTCGTTCCGCGCGAGGTCGTGTTGCCGGAGGATGCTGAGCATGAGCACGAATGGAAATTGCAATTGGCCGCTGCCGTGCTCTGCGGGGCGTCCGGCTTGGCGGCGTTCCTACTGGCGGGCCGGCCGCTGGCCATCCTGGCTTATCTCTTGGCCTACGTGGCCGGCGCTTGGTTCACGGCTCATGAGGTTTGGGAACGCCTGCAGAAGGGCGCGCTCGACGTGCATTTCCTCATGCTCGCCGTCGCCGTGGGCAGCGCGAGCATCGGGGCCTGGGGCGAAGGCGCGACTCTTCTGTTCTTATTCTCCCTTTCGGGCGCGCTCGAACATTACGCGATGGGTCGCACCCACCGCGAAATCAGATCTCTGTTTCGCACGGCGCCAAAGGTCGCGACTCGCCTGGATGATCAAGGGAACCAATTCGCCTGCCCGGTGGACCAACTTCGTCCGGGCATGAGGCTGTTGGTCAAACCGGGCGAGCAGTTCCCCGTGGACGCCGAGGTTGCCAAAGGATCCACCGCCGCCGATGAATCAAACCTGACCGGCGAATCGACCCCGGCCGAAAAAGGCATTGGTGATTCCGTGCTGGCGGGTACGCTGAATCTTTGGGGCGTGGTGGAAGTCCTCGCGCTCAGGCCTGCCAGCCAGAGCGCATTGCAGAAAATCATCCACCTCATCCGCGAAGCCCAGCACCTCAAAGCCCCGTCCCAACGCCTCACCGATCGGTTTGGCACGGGCTACACCTACGCGATCCTCGGATTGACGCTCTCGATGTTTTTCGTCTGGTGGCTCGGCGCCGGAGTCCCGGCCTTTCTCTCGAACGAGCAAAATCGGAGCGCCTTCTATCGCGCGATGACCTTGCTCGTGGTGGCCTCCCCGTGCGCGCTGGTCCTTTCGATCCCTTCGGCCATCTTGGCTGCGATTGCCTGGGCGGCGCGCCGAGGCATCTTGTTCCGAGGGGGTGCGGCCGTGGAGAAACTGGCCGAAGTCACCATCGTGGCCATGGACAAAACCGGAACGCTGACCACGGGAGAACTGCGCGTCGAACGCGTGGAGAGTTTTCCACCCGGACGCGAAGCCGAGGTGGCCCAACTGGCCTATTCCTTGGAGCGACTGTCAACTCATCCGCTGGCGCGCGCCATCACGCGTTTCGGAAAGCAACAACGACTCAAACCGCTCGACCTGCAGAACTTCGAATCGGTGACCGGCTCGGGTCTCCGCGCCAAGCTGGGTGCCGGTGAAGTTTTCCTCGGCCGGCGCCAATGGTTGGAGCAGATTCGGCGAGAGTCAATACCGATCGAGCAGGCTCCGACGGATTTGGCGTTCTCCGAAGTCTGGTTGGCGAAGGACTCCTTGGTGGGGTGCGTTCTTCTGCGCGACGACATCCGCCCGCGGGCCGCCGGCTTGCTTGAGGACATCCGACGGCTCGGCCTAACGTCGGTGGTTTTAACCGGCGACCGGCGCGGCGCGGCCGACTATCTTAAGGAACGGCTGGCGCTGGATGAGATTCGCGCCGAGCTGAAACCGGAACAGAAAGTCGAGATCATCGCCGCTTTCATTCGCGAGCGCCGGAAGGTAGCCATGGTCGGAGACGGAGTGAACGACGCGCCCAGCCTCGCCGCGGCGCACGTGGGTGTCGCGATGGGCGCGCGCGGCTCGGACGCGGCGTTGGAGCAAGCCGAAGTGGTGCTCATGCACGACCGGTTGGAGAATTTCCTGGCGGCCTTCCAATTGAGCCAGCGGGCGCGCCGTATTATCCGGCAGAATCTGGTGGTCTCGCTGGGCACGGTGGCCGTCTTGGTCGCCTTTGCACTATTCGGCAGCATCCCGCTCACCGTCGGCGTCGTCGGCCACGAAGGCAGCACCGTGGTCGTCGTGCTCAACAGTTTGCGGTTGCTTCTCGGAGTGAAACCTCCGAAAGAACTGCGACAGGCATCTGCTCGACATTGACGAAACGGCATTGCGGCTCGCCTTCAATGATGCCGATCTTCTGCCGGTCAGTTTTCTGAGCTCTGAGGTCGGCGCGGCGGCTGAGCTTTCTTCCCAGACTGCCGCGTACGAAACTAAGCCGCGGTTTTCGTTCTGCCGTCCAGCGGCACTGATGGCGCTCACCTTGACACGCTGGTCCGAAAGCGAGACGATCCTGGCCATGAATCGGGGCCAGATGAAACGGGAGACCCAAGCTGGGGCTTCTGTGACTATTATTGAACTAGACAGAATCTGCCTAGCACAATATCAGTCACGTCTGCCCAATATCTGTTCTGCCAAGACCTAGATTTCCATGAACCATATCTTCATCTCCTACGTAAGAGAGAACCATGCTGAAGTGGAGCGCCTTGCGAAGGCGCTCACCAACTTTGGCCTATCGATTTGGTTGGACCGGACTCGCCTGAAGCCTGGTGATTTCTGGAAGGATGCAATTCGAACCGCAATTCGGAGCGGTGATTATTTCCTGGCCTGCTTTTCCAAAGAGTATGGCGAAAAGCAGAAATCTTACATGAATGAGGAACTCACTCTTGCCGTGGAAGAGATCCGCCTTCGACCATCAAAAACTGCATGGTTCATTCCGGTGGTGTTTTCTGGTGCCGTGCCTGAATGGGACATTGGTGGCGGCAGGAGTCTCCGCGATATCAATTGGGTTGATTTCCATTCTGGCGACTGGGATTTCGGAATCTACAACATTGTAGAGGCTATAGACGCGGAGCTGCTAATCGATTCTGGGAAGATCGCCGAAGAATATCTCTATGAGAGTCCGGCAGATTTCGCCTATGCATATGCTGAGTATGAGAATATCACGGATGATACAGCATTTGGACGACGTGTGCTCATCGAAGCGGAGAACGAAAGGAAGAGAATACTCCAGCGACTAAAAGGTATTTGGCCGAATCTGAAGAACTGGGAGCGAAACTTCCTTGCTCGATTGAGCAATCAACGGTCAATCTATCGTCCAGCCAACGTGCATCCACAGTTTTTCTGTCTATCGGCGGTAGTAGAGGAACTTGAGGAAGGTGTCCCTGCGTTCGGCAAAATGTCGAACATTTCCTGGCTCTGTCGAGAGTGTTTCGACCAGGATGGTGACGGAGAGATTCGATTGAACTCAATCGCAAGAGAGCCGTTGGCAACATTCTTGAATTCGGACTCTTCCGGGATTTCCCGGTGATTTTTCATTGCTCCAAATCGATCCCAGTTTGCCAAAACCCAATGAAACAGCCGCTAGAATGCCGACTGCATTCGCTTACAGCCCGGAAAATCACCCGACGCTTGATCGCGCCGTTGATTCGTGCGGGCGGGCGAGCGGCGGCGACGAGCGGTTCGAGCCTCCAGCTCGCGTCGCCGCCGGTCGCCACCGCGTAACGGACTCGCCCAGCCCGCACGAATAGGCGCGCCAACGACGCAAGAATCTCCAATGAAAAATCACCAGGAAATCCCGGAAGAACCTGAATTCGTTGGCAGAACAATGCGCTGCACCGAATGGCGGCCCCGCCACCCAGTCTGGAAATTTGGGCGTCACGGAGGGACCGCCATCGGTGAGCTGATTCGTTAGGTGAAGCGGAGCGTCTAGCCCATGAATACGAAAGACGTTTATCAGAGACGTGGTTGGTGGTGGCAGACGATGGGGTTCACCAAAACCCATTTGATCGGTGTCTTCGTCACGGTGACTGTCCTTGGCACAGTGGGGGTTATTTTCCTTCTCGTTTCATGTCTCATGCCTTTCGAGGAGGCAGTTCGCTTTCTGGTCTTTGGAGTTTGTCTGTTTCTGGCGCAGATTGGAGTTCTTCTCAGTTCGATACTCTCCTTGCTGTTCTACATGGGTTCTCGTGTGGACAGCGCGGCCGAGCCGAAAGAGGAGACAGATGAGACAAGCACCTAACAAAATCACTGGAGCGAACCAGAGGCAGCCGGTCACGGTTGTCCTCCAATTCGAGCGCCAAGGGCGGCTGCCTCTGGTCGCTCAGTTCCGGCGTTAGCCACAGAATGAATGCCTCATCCGCCACGCCCAAACAGGTCGCCTATCTCTCTTACATGGGCATTCAAGCAGCCCAACTGATGAGCAAGGAGGAGGCGTCGGAGGCCATCGACAAATTGTTCAACACTGAAGATTTTGATCTGTGTGAGCGGCTTCGCGAGAGACAGTCGGACTGGATTACCGACAGATTTATCCTTTATCCCGATCTCTATGCGTCAGAGATTCAGCGTATGCTGGAGGACGAGCTTCCCCAGATGTTGCATGCGTATGTGCGCTCTCGGGTTGTTGGCGCCTCGGAGAAGCTTACAAAGGCAAAGATTAAGCAGGTCATTGCTGCACTAACACAAGAGAACGCGCAGTGGTGGCAGGCCAAGAACAAGAAGGATGTATTCTTCGTGAGGCTCACATCAACATTCCCGAGTTGCGTCGATGGGCGGTCGCCTGAGAAGAAGCCAGTGCCAAGGAAGCCAATCGAGTCAGCAGTCATCGGCCCGGCAAAAGGGTCAGGATGCCTGATCATGCTTTGCGCATTCATCGCCGTTGCGGTTCTAATCTTACTCACAATGACACATGGCTAACAAATCGCTCCAGGCAGCGCCGGTTGGCGCGTCTCTTGTCGTCTGGAGTCGCGGGTCCGCCGTGCCATCTTGGTCGTAGCCCGCTCGAACGCCATGAGAGCTTCCACACCAATTTCGGAGTTCTGCGGTTTGAGCCTCGATACCTGCGCGCCGTGCCCAGGGTCAGAGACTGCGCCAAGATGGACTCCGAGTGAGGAGGTGTTGCCGCATGAAAGCAATACTGACCGCATCGCCCAAAAACCCATTGCACAGCGGGATCACCACAGGCCGGGCTGTTGGACTTCCAACACGGTGACCACCCATCGGAAAGGCCAAAGAGATGTGGACGCGCGGTAAGGCAAGGCATGGCAGGAGAGCGGCGGAGGTGGGTTCGTCGCTCTCCATTATTATTTTGAGTAGTATGACGAGGACGTTGGCTAACAAATCGCTGGAGACGAACCGCCGCTGAGCGTCT
>JACQWK010000588.1 GCA_016209525.1 Verrucomicrobiota bacterium | reverse complement strand
CAGTTTCGGCTCAAGCACCTGTCCTATCGCACGGAGCAGACCTACGTGGAGTGGATCTCGCGGTTTGCAGGATCGTTCCGAAGAGGCGGTCCTGCCTTTGTCCGAAATCCGAAACTCGGAATCCGAAACAGACTCGAACGCCCGAAATCCAAAGTTGTCGGTGGGGCGAGACTCCCGTCGAGCCCTGACTTCTTTGCCAATAAGGATTCCAGGGCTCGACGGAGTCTCGCCCCACGCAGTTCAGTTGCGGCTTCGCCGTCCTGTGTGTTTCGTGGTTTGAACTGCCGAGTTCAGGCTGATTCGAGCGTCATCGTTCTTTCCTCACGCCAACTCCGCTGGCCGCCAACGGTTAGAAATTAGGAGGGACACCTTCATGACACCTTCATGAACTGGGAGGCAGGCAAGATGCCTGCCCTACTTTTGAGACAAGCTCCAAGGAACAACGCCGGTGACGTTCCGGAGATGAATCCGAATCGCCAGGAAATGGCTTTGGAATCGTGCACCATGCGGGATCGCCGTCATCAATTGTCTCAAGAGCGATTCGAAAGCATCGCCGACAATTGGTCAATCGTATTCGACTGACAAGAAATGGCTGCCGACCGATGAAAATTGGCTCACAACGCACGAAATATCTCCAGCAACCGCCAGCAAAGAGTTCAGGATGCCATGTGAATTGGTGCTGGCGGCGCGACTTCGGCAGATGACCAGAGCAAAAAGCCTCAACATCTTCTTGACAACGCTTGGCAATTCATGCTGAGGAAAAAGCTGTTCACCACATCTTTGGCCGTGACTGGCCTTGGCTTGAGTGAGCCGAGGAATTGATTGGCATTGCCAGGGAGGAATCGGGGAACAAGGAATCATACCAATGAGCGATCAAGATGAGACTAATCATCATGAACGCACTGTTTGAAAAACCCCTCACCCGTCCTTCCGCCTTCGCCAAGGCTATGGCGGACAAGTCGGACACCCTCCTCCCATCAGATGGGGAGGGACGGGGTGAGGTGCATTCGTCTCATTTTGAAAGCGAATTGGAATTAGGTGGGAGATTTCACGCGCTCGTGGCGCAGATTTTGCATCTGCCGTATTGCAGTCAACGCTCGTTCCATTGTTCCCGGACCAAGTAAATCCGCGCGGCGCCATATTTTTTGGCGAGACTCCTTTCCCCGACATAATCACACGCGAATTCAGCGACTCGCGCCGCCGCGCTTAACGCAGCGAACGGTTCACTGGCATAGATTTGGCCTTCCTCCGCAATCGGTTCGATGCGCGCCGTTCGGCTCACGTGCGAACCCGTGTAGGTGCGTTTTTGCAGCACGGGATCACGAAATGAAAACACCGGACCGGCATGCAAACCGATTCTGATGTTCAGCGGCTGGCCGAGTCCGCTCGTCCGCCATTCCGTGCGGCGGATCATATCGCGCAATTCCAACGCGAACATTCCCGCCTCTCGCACGGAGTTGAAAACCAGGTAAAAGGCGTCGCCCCACGTGTTCTTGACCACGGGCCGGTGGCGCGTCGATTTGAGCAGCGCGGCCGCTTGCCCCATGAAACATTCCATGTAAATGGGAATCTCGGTTTCATCCAATTTGCTGTAGCCGACGACATCGGCGAAGAGCATCGCCTTGATTTCCTGCTTGATCTTTTCCGGAGCGCGTTTGGCGGCAATCGCTGCGCGGCGGATGCCGCCTGCCACCGGCCGAACGCCCGCGGCAGGATTCCGCGGATGAAGAATCTCGACGCGATGTTTTGCGGCTCGCCAAATGCGCACGGCATGGGCCGTGCCTCCGATCTCCGGGCCGGCTTTGCCATCCCACACCGCGAGCGGCCGCAGTTCGGTTTCCAGCACCTTGGATTTGAGCATGGCCAGGCCGAGCAACAGACGGTTGGCATACTCGAAGACAATGGGATGGCCCGCATATCGGTGCTGCGCGGCATAGGTAACGCTCGCGGCTCGACTGAGAATTCGGTTCAAGCGGCGGCCCCAGCCGCGTTTTCGACCGAGGCCCACGCTCAGCTTCCGAAAATCGGACAGCGCAAACGGCAATACGACGTGAACCTCTCCCCCTCTTTCGAGCATCGCTTCGAGGAACAGAATGTCCGATCCGCACGCCGCGGAACTGTACCCGATCTTGGCGTCCCACTGGCCGAGCTTCGCGCGAATCGCTTTCTTGACCGCGGGGGCGCGGGCGGCGGGAAAGCGGGGTGCCCGGCGGTCCGGAGCATCAATCATGTGCCCGCAAAACACGACAACCGGCGAGACGTGAAAACAGTCGTCGAGCGCGCGAGCCTCGCCGAACCTTTGCTGCGCGATCAATCGGGCCTGTCGGCGGGTGCTTCCAATGGCGAGCCAATCGGCGGGGCTTTGTGAGACGGCCCCCAAATAATGCCGCCGCGCTTCGGCGAGTTCACCCCGAATCAAGCACGCTTCGGCTAATGTCGCCACGCTCCAGTACGAACCGCCGTTCTTCCGGATTTCACGGGAGCAAATCTTCCGCACCCGGGCGGCGAGTTCTTGGGCCTCCTTCTCTTTTCCCAAAATCAGCGCCAGGGTCGCGGCATTGATCCCGGGATAATATTTTCGCTCCGCCGCAAAACCTTGGCGGTAGTAAAGGAAAGCGCGCTTCAACTCGGCTCTGGCGGTGGCCGGATCTCGCGCGAGACGCCAGAAGTCCTTGTGCGTTCGGGCGAGCAGCCCAAAAGTCTCCGCATCGGTGTATCCTTCTTTTTTGAGTCCCTGCAAAATTCGGTTCGCAGCCCGCGGTGCCCCGCTCTGCGCCAAGGCCAGAGCCTGGAGCTGGCGCAGGCGCAAATTCTCAGGAAAATGTTTCAGGCCTTCGGCAGCGACATCGTGTCCCAAAAACGGCTCGCTCTTCTGAATCAGTTGCTCGGCTAACGCCACAAATCCGTCGAGAAACAGGGACCAGCTTTCCGAAGGGCGAGTTTCCCAAATGGCTCGGAGCCGATGGAGCGGAAGCTTCCCGGACTTCAGACGCGCGACGACCTTTTTGAGTTGAACGACATGCGCCGGGGACAATTCAGGCGGGACCTGCGAGGCCCGCGATTTTGCGCGGCGAGTTTCTTTGGATACACGTGTGCTCATTTGCCACGCCGGAATATCCGGTCGCGCGGGATTTCGGACACCTTTGATTCAGGACTCGGCGGCGCGATGAACGCCCGCGGTTCCCGAAGCCACTGTCCGCTTCGGGTGAGCAGTTGCGCTTGGCGCACGCTCACATCCTCGACCTGATAAAGCGCACCGGTCCGTTCGGCATTTCGGTCTGTGGAATACGTGTCGGCATGGTGCCTGTAGAAGGCCGACATTTCCTTCAAATTAAAGGGGCGCGATCCGCGCCGGCCAAAGACGACCGTTTGGTTGCCGGTTTCGTCAACCACGCGGTCCCGATCCAGCCCGCGCGAAACGGCCACCGCTTCACCGTGCGTGGGATAGGTCGCGATCAACTTGGGGTTCGGCGGAGGACTGAACCCCATGGAGCCCGGCACGGTGTCGGGCGAGATCAGTTGCAGCACGCGCAAACCGTTCTTGCCGTCGGCCACCAAGGCAAACATGGAGGCGTTGATCGAACCGATTTGGACCGCGCGCGAGTCATTGAGCTGGCCGCCGGCATCATACATTTGCGTCAAAGCGGGCTTGGCCGGATTGGTGATATCGATGATCGCGAGTCCCTCGGGACCGTTCGCGACGTAAGCGTAGGTCCGCGCCAGGTAAAAACGCTGGGCATGTTTGAGCGGCACGACCGCTCCTGGGACCAGCCTGGGACGAGTGGGTTCGGAAATATCCACGACTTTGATTCCTTCATCATCCGTGACGAAGGCATAACGGAATTGCACCCCAACTGCGCGCGGGTTCTTGAACTCGCCGTTGGCCAATTCCGCGAGCAGCATCGGCGGCTTGAGCTCAGTGTTACTCAGTCCCAACACGAACAGGCCGCGTTTCGCCACGACGAAAAGGTTGGTGCCCGACATGTAGGAATGCATCGCCCCGGCAAGTTTGCCGTCAGGGTTGAATCGGAAGATTTTTTCGTGGTGAGCTTCATCGAGGAAGTTGTTGTCCGGATTTCCGTCCACCAGCGTGCCGACCGACACCATAATCAGGCCCTCTTCTCGGTCGGTGACAAAAACCCAAGCGTAAATCAGCGAGATGTCCTGCTCCTGATTGGCCGTCGAAAGCTCCCCAAATTCCGGATGCGCCGTGATCTTGGGATAATGCTTCCGCAGCGGATCAATGCCCAGCGTGCTGGGGAGCGTGACCGAGGTCGCATATTTCGTCCGGACGTAGGTCCTTTGGCCCAGCGGCGAAACCGGTGACGACACGATCCGTTCCGAAAAACCCTTTTGGTCGATGTTCGCGACATCGAACACCTCAAAGCCATCCGGCCCGTTTGCGGTATAGAGGTATTCTCCGCGCAGGGTCAGATCGAGGATCTCCTTTCCATGATGGTGGTGTCCTTCCTTGAGGAGGCCTTGATTGGCTTCGACATGCCTCCGATAGTTCTCCGGGTAGGCCAGGGCATGGAGGTGACTGCCCAGCGCGGCCTGGGGCTCGTCCTGTTCCGTCCAGACGATCCCGTAAAGTCCCTCGCGGCCTGCGCCGACGTAGGCATAGCGTCCAAAGAAATTCACCGTGCCTGTGCCGAAGCCCAGGAGTTGCGCCATGATCGCGTTGTTGTCGTTCTGGGCGGAAAGATGGCAATCCGTGCAATTCTTCGTCGTCCCAACACCGCTGGTCGTGTGCGGAAAATGAGGATTGAAAGCCTGGCCGCTGTAGCCCTCGGCCGAAACGGTCTGTTGCTGGGAATAAACCCATTCCCGATTGGCGTTTTGCGACCCGACGATCACGGCGCTGGAAGATCGAATGACCGCCAGCCGATGATTTTTGTAGGTGGCGTCAATCCCCAACTGGAAGACGTCGTCGTGCACAACTTGGGGGTTGTAAGACGTGTAATTCCGGGTCGTGATGCCCTCGAACTTGTTCAGCGGCACGCGCTGATTGGCCTTCATCGGCAAGTGGCACCCAAAACAACTGGTCGCCCAGGACGAGTGGCAGATTTGGCAGGAGATCGATCCGTTGTCATGGGCGAGTTTCTTCGGGCATTCCTTTTCCGGCGGCACGTCACCCCAAGTGACTCCATCCCGGTAGAGCGTTTTAGCGTAGCGGGATTTCACATTGTAGTGCCGCGATGCAGGATCAATCGTATCGACGGTCTGCGGCACCTCCCAGCGGATATCCGGGCTGAGGGTCGAGCGTTGAAAAAGTTTGCTGCCGTCGGATTGAAAGCGCGGCCCCCAAGGCGTATTGCTCCGGCGCAAGTCCACTTGGCCGCCATTGCCCGAAGTGATCAGCGTCGGCCGACGATTGACCGTGCCGTGGCAATCGATGCACTCGATGGTCGTGGCGGCGCGCGGCTCCCCATACAACTTTCCGTTCCCGTGCACATCTTGGAGAAAATGACAATCGACGCAATGCATGCCGCGCGCGAGGTGGACGTCTTTTAGGTGAACCGCCCTGGCCCATTTGCGGGTGTCGTCATGAGGGATGAGGTTGTCGTCCAAATCGAGCAGATTTCCTTGCCGGTCCTTCTTGAAGACCGCGCGGAAGACCCAGCCGTGACCATGATAATCGGCGAATTGCGTGTGGCGGAGTTTCGGATTGAGTTCGGCCACCTTCTCCAGGAAGTCCAAGTCGCCCCACAATCCGCGAGCGGCGGCCGCCTCCGGATTATGGCGCAAGGAAGCGGCCAATTCGGCCTCCGTCGGGTTTTTCTGTTGCTTTGGATACATGAACTCGCCGTCGGATTCCTGATCCCACCAAAGGTAACCGAGATAAGGGTTCACAAACAGATTTCCTTGGTGCATGTGGCAGACCATGCATTGGCTCGTAGGGATGGCGCGGGTGAACTGGTGCCGGATCGGATGGCCGCGCTCGTTCTTCAGAATCGAGTGGTCGCGGCTGAAACTCAAGCCCTGGTGGCCGTAGCGGCTGTAGTAGCTCGAATGGGTCGGGGACCGGTCGTTGGCATAGACCACGTGGCACGCGGAGCAACCACTGGACCGGTAATCGCCGGGATGATTGTTCGAACCCATGAAACCGAGCAGCGGGTCGTGGAGGCGCGTCTTCTGCAGATTCAGGAAGACCGGATCAATCCGGCTCAGGGTGCCGAGTCCCCGTTCGGAAAGGCGCCGCAAGGGTTTGCCGGGCGGCTCGTTGGGCGTGGGAATGCCCAGTTGCAGCGGCTGTTCGCCGCCTTTCTCAAAGATGCGCAAGATATTTCCAGGCTGGCTCAGCGGAAAACGCGGCAGCGGATCGAGAAATGGCAAGAGGCCCTCCTTCAGGGTTTGATCCGCGGTGACCGCCGAGGGATTCTCCAAGCGCAAGGGGACGCCATCCGCGCCGTAGGCCTGGCCAAAGCGATAGTTCTTGAGCGGAAAGGATCCGTTGTTGTAAAGCGCCGCTCCCCAGAGCATCGCGCCGTGATTCATCATGCTGAGCTGGACCTGGCCAATCACCTCCTTGTGGCAAAGGCCACAAGCCCGATCGGCCACGCGAAGATCGCCGGGATTCACGAATTGGATGAACTCCGCCGATTCATGGTTCAGCAGGACGCTGGAGTCGTTGGGATTGGCTGAACTCAGCCAGAAATTCGGATCGCGCGGTTGGACGTGCGCCTTTCGTTGAGTGAGATCGGGAGTCGGATTGCCTCCATGGCAATCCGTACAGCCCAGGACGACGTGCGGTGACTTGTGCATGGGTTCAATCCCTTCGTGGCACTGCACGCAACCGCGGCTTTTCAATTCGGCTTCGGCGGCAGTCTGGTCAATCCAGTTGCGCGGGATCGTCCAGGGAGATTTGGGAAGATCTCGCGAAACCGAAATCTTGGGACCGAAGCCTTGGCCGTCACTGGTCACTTCGGCGGCTTGCGCCGCGAATGCGCCATGGAGATACGCCAGAATTAGCCCGAAGATCGCGCACGTGTTTCGGCCGAACATGGCCCCGAAGCCTTGTAGCGCTGACTTGAAGTCTATCAGTATCACCAGGAATCGTCGCAGGGCGTGCGAATTCCCTGGTGGGACGAGACTCCCGTCGAGCCCTGACTTCTTTGCCAATAAGGATTCCAGGGCTCGACAGAGTCTCGCCCCACCCAATTTGGTTGCGGCTCCGCCGCGCCACGCGACGATTCCAGCCGGCACAGACAGATTGGAAATCTGCGTTGGGGATTTGGGAGATATCATGAGAGGTCTCAAGATTGGGCGTCTAATATCGAAGAGTCACCGCCAAGAGAGCGCTGTAAAGGAAATCATCGACTCGGCCGCGGTCGCTCAGGCTATTCAAACCCGGCAACGGGTCGGTGCTGCGCCGGTAGATGTCTTTGTAACCCTGTCCTGGCAAAAATGCGCCAAAGCCGGCGGAGAGGATGATGTTGTCGGTCAACAACGGCCGATACTGGAAGCCGAGGCTCAAATCGTAACCCAGTTTGCGGTCGATTCGGTCGGCCAAGAGCGAGGTTTGAATCGGGTCGGTTTCCGCAAACCGGACATAATTGGCGTTCACGAAGGACCGCAGTTTCGGGGTGACGTCGATTTCGGCGCCGAGCCCGTAAACGAAAACGCCCGGATTCACGAAATTCGCTTGCCCCTCGGTCTTGCTCGTTCGCAGGTCTGTGACGAGACTTCCACGCTGCTTGAGGCCGACCGAAGTGCCGGCCAGGTTAAATCCCTGGCGCACGTAAAAGCTGAAGGGGCCCCCGGTGAAGTTCGGATTTTCCAAGATCGTGTCGAATCCGTTGGCGTTCCCGTCTTCGGCCTCATCATCCCCTGAGGCGTAGAAGAAGGAGGCTTTGTAGCGAATCCAATCCCGGTCGTAAGACAGTTCCAGCGCGGCCATCTGAGCGTTGATGTCGGCGGGCTGTCCGGCCAGTCCGTTGAATTCGTCGCGGCCGATTGCTTGATAGACCGCGTGGGAGAGGTTCAGGCGGCCAATGTGGCCATCGCCAGCCCAGCCAAAATAGTACGCCTGAACATCGTGGTCGCGGACTGCGCCAATCGGAGCCGGACGAGCGATGTTGCCCGCGCGATCGTAGTGCCGGCCGCCTTCATCGAAGTTGGCGTGGAAGCTGAGCTGCGCCGTGTAGCCCCTCCAGATGAAGTCCTGGCGGTACACATTCGCGATCAAGACTCTTTGGCCGCGCTCGTCGAACGTGTTCAGGTCGGAGAAAGTGTCCTTCTCGCGCATCTGAAAGGCGGCCAGGTTGTATTGGAGGCGATTGTTATCGGCGTTGCCAAAAAACCGGGCGCCCAAGTTCACGTCATTGAAAATGAACCCGCGGAAATCGCTGTTGAACACCTGGCTCCCGACCCGGACAGCGATGAAATCGTAGTTGTCGGAAAGGTCGGCCAGATGGACTTCCACGAATCCCTCCTGCAAAGCGATCTCATCGCGTGTGCGTGAAGAATGACTTTCCCCTTCATAACTCCGGGGCGCCGGCGAAAGCTCCCCCTGGAGGAGGCTCTCGACGTCCGCCGGACCCGCGACCCTCGAGTTAATTGGGGGCGGCCGGTTATCTCGTTCATCCAAGCCGCGCGGGTCCGGCGAAACGACGCCGGTTTCCCTCGCATAGAGGTAGTTGATGTTGGCGACCGGTTGCAGGCGAACGGCCCACTTCACCGGCTTGAAGGAAGTTTCGCCTTTGAAGAGATCCGCATTGAATCCGAAGTACTGTTGAACGAGGAATTGCTCGCTCTGGCCGAAGAACTCGGCGTTGTCCGCACGCGCGGCGCTGACCCCGCTGGGAGTCGGAATGCGCCTGGCTTCGAACTCGGTCGAGGAGGAGGCGGTCAGATTTAGAAAAATGTCCGGGCCGATAATCGGCAAATCCCCCTTGAGCAAACTTTGTCGATACGGGTGCCAGAGCAGCGGCGCGGGCGATTCATACGGCATCTCGGCTCTCCCGACGGTGTATCGGCGCCAGGGAACGAATCCGATCCTCCATCGATCCGGCCGTGGAATGGCATTGGTTGGATAGCCCTGGCCTTGCCGGCTCAGCGGGTAGTCCGGATTGTGAAACTCAAATTCGATCCGCTGATTCGCCCATGTGTTTGTGCGCGGCAGTTTCAAGTCGTTGGGCACCGGCTCCGAAACGGAAACTGCGGGAGGAGATTCAACAGGTTCCAATTCGCCCCGCCGGATGCTTTCTCGCGGCAGATCCAGGTTTTGTTCGATCGGCTCGCCGCGATAGGGCGGAAGGATGGAAAACTGGGTGTCCAGAATCGGCTTCGGCTCCGGTCGCGCCTGCCAGGCGCCGGGGTCCGGATTGAACACGGCCGGCGCTTGCGGGACTGGGGCCGGGCTGACTCGCACCCTGAACTGGAGCTGGAGTTCGCTTTCCCCGAACAATGGCGCCGAAATTGGCGGAACGCCGGAATCGGGATTGAATGTCTCCGGGGATTGCGGGGGTTCACCGCGGCTTAGAGTTTGGAACTGGAGCCGGAGCAGAACGTTCGTCCCAAATCGTTCGCCAAGTTCCATGCGATGATCAGCTCCAAGACCATGGCTGGGTCCAGCGGTGTCCACACTGATGGCACCAAATGCGATGCGTGACGAGACAGCGATTACGAAACCAAGGATTCTGCTCCACAGAAACGCCTGAGTGATGTTCGATGATGTCTTGCCTGTTGCGCTCTTCAACGAGGTCCTTATGCAAGATTATTCTTGTCAGATAGCAGACTCCCCTGAGAATTGCCAATATGAAAAGCCTGCGCCGGGTTTTTATTCACATCCTTGCTCTGCTCCCGGCTTTTCCAACCCTGGCTCAAATTTCGCCGCCGATGACTGTGGAAGAGGTGCGAGCGGTGATTGCACAAGCGGCCACGCGCGCTCTGGAGATTTCTCCCAAGAGTGTCATCGCGGTGGTCGATCGTGAGGGATTCGTGCTGGGCGTGTGGAGTCTTCGCCTTGACCTTCCGGCGTTCGACACGACTCCGCTTTTGAATTTCGGGAATGACGTGGCGAATGCCATCGCCAAAGCCGGCACCGCCGCCTTTCTGAGCAGCAATGAGCATGCTTTTACGTCCCGGACGGCCGGCTTCATCGTGCAACAACATTTTCCTCCGGGCGTGGATAACAAGCCGCCCGGACCCCTGGTCGGAGTCAATTTTTCGAGCCTGTCTTTTTCCGACGTGAATCGCTACAAAGGCCCGCCCTTCGGCCCGGCGTTGGAAGGAGGGACCAACGGAAAATCCGTCCCGATGCCGGTCACGGGCGGCTTAATCGGCTCCCCCGGCGGCGTGCCCCTCTATAGGAATGGAAAACTCATCGGCGGCATCGGTGTTGCCGGGGATGGCGATAACGAGTTGGCGATCCAAACCGAACAGGTCTATGACTTGGACGAGGACGTCGCCTTGGCGGGACAAATGGGATTCGAACCGAGCAAGCGGATCCTTGGGTCTCATGTTTTCGTCGATGGCATTCGCTTCGCCTACGTCAACAGTTCGACGAGCCTTCAAAATCCAAAGCGCTTGGCCGATTTGCCGGGCAAGGAAGTCTTGCCCTATACCCTGCGTGCCTCGTCTTCTGTGGCCTACCCTCCGGCGGTTCTCGGTGTCGTGAACGGAGAAATCCGCCAGCCGATCATCGACGACCCCGTTCCCGGTCTTATCAACGGCCAGCCAAGACTCAGCGCTGTGGAGGTGTCCGAGATCCTGGCGGCCGCCGCCCTGCGAGCCCAACGAACGCGGGCGGGCATCCGGCTTCCCCGCGGTCTTCCGGCGCAAGTATTCATCAGCGTGGTCAACAATCCGAATGCCTCCGAGCCCGCGGCGCCGATGGTTCTCGGCACTTTCCGCACGCCGGACGCGACGATCTTCAGTTGGGATGTCGCCGTGCAAAAAGCGCGCACCGCCCTCTTCTTCTCCAGCAACACGAGGGCCTTTTCATCGCGAACTGTCGGTTTTCTTTCGCAAAGCCTCTTCCCGCCCGGGATCATTGGGACGTCGCCCGGCATCTTTCTCGGCCTGCAGGAGAAGTTCTCCCAATTGCCGCTCGGCGCCGTGAATCCCTTGAATGGCGCCGCCGTAACGGCGCCGCCGGCGGATGATCCGAATCTTCCGAACGGAATCACGATTTTCCCCGGGGGTTTTCCTCTCTATCGGAATGGCGTCCTGATCGGCGCTATTGGCGTGAGCGGCGACGGCGTGGACCAAGACGATTTGATCGCGGCAACGGGGGCGGGAAACTATCTGCCTCCGGATTCCATCCGCGCGGATCGATTCAGCTATCGGGGCGCCCGATTGCCGTTCGCAAAGTTTCCGAGAAATCCTTCGTCGTTCTAATGGAAAACCGCATTTACTTCGCGCCGCGCGATTTCTGGCCGACGTGAGTGTGATACGCATGGCAACGTGAGCAATCGTTCGCCACGCCGCCTTGCGGGCTGTGGCATTCCACGCAGACAGATTTCGAAGGAAGGAGGATATCCGAGGTTTCGCGGCTGCCCGATGCGCCGTGGCAACTGGCGCAGGCGACATTGTCATGCTTGGTGTGGTTAAACTCGGCTCGAATGAACCATCGATCCGGCATCACAGGAGGCGTCACCACCGGAGCCGCCTGCGTGCCGGATTTGACTTCATGGCAATAAGCGCAACCGTAGAAGAGCGGCCTCTCGGGGCCCGGCAGTTCTCCGACACGCACTCCCGGCGCCCACCGTTTGGTGCTGAAGAAGACTTTGTCCTCCAAATTCTCTCCCGCAAGAAGTTGTTCGCGAAGTGAGCGGAGGCTTTGGCGAACGAAGTCTTCCGACTCGCGTCGGCCTGTGATTTGTTTCTCGCGCGCGCCGTAATCGGCGTATTGTGCCGGCAAGCTTTGCAGAAATGCTCGAACAGCCTCCGAACTGCCGTGCGGAATCAGCAATTTCGGATTCTGCAAGTCAAATTGCAGGCTATGGCAGGCTTGGCAGTGTTGTTCATAGGTCAGCTTCATATGGTAGGCCCCCGCCGCGTCGCGTTGGTGGCAACTCACGCACTCCAATTTCCGGCTGCGCAACAGCGGGATGTCCTCGGCGAAATGCCGTTGGTGATTGAACTTCAGAGTGCTCGGATCTTTCAAATCTTCGGCGAGCGCTTGAAACTCCGGATGATCCGCCGCGAAGGAATGAAAGATCTGCGTATAGCCGCGGGCCGGCCTTGGCGCCTGGAAGTGAATGCGTCCAAGGCTCGGCCGATAATCGAACGCCGACGAAGGCAGGCGCTTCCCAATCTGAAACGACGTTTCCATCACGGCCGGACTTCCGTGGCACGAAAGACAATTCTTTCCGGCGGGTGCCTTCATGGGCTGGGCGCCGAGATGTTCCTGGTGGCACACTGAGCATGACAACGAGCGGTCCACATTGGGTTGGTGAAATCTGTGGAGGTTGTGGCAGCGCAGACACGAGACATCGATGGAGCTCATGCCGGGAACTGACGTCGAGACCAACTGTCTAAACTCAAACGGTCCGGGGCTGGCTCCCAGCGCCGCCGCAATCCACCGCTCCAGTCCGGCTTCCGCCGGTTTGTGACAGGCGGCGCAATTCTCCGGGCCCGCAGGCCCTTTGATCCCCAATTGTTCGCGAGCCTGCGCGAAGGTCGCGCCGGAATGTTGGATGGAGAGTCCGCCAGGATTCACAAACGCGTAGCGACCCCTGCCACCGAGGAGCAACGCCAGAGCCGCGAACGTCAGCGCCACTACGTTCGCCGTGAGGAGTCCGCGCCTGGATCGCAAGGTTCGGACGGGCTGACATTTTGGGATCGGATGGCTGCAAGTGCCGTCCGGAAGCGGTCCGCCCTCGCAAGGGCAACGTCCGCCGTGCCCGTCCGTCCGAGTGCAAGAGTAACGGCCCTTCGTCTCTCCTTCTTTCAGGTTGAGGTGGGGAGAGCATTCGAACGTGGCGCCGCAGCGTCCTCGGGCGTCGGGACCCCGAGGGCAGGGCTTGCCCTGGGCCGCATGGCCGCAGAGCCATGGCTGGGTCGGACGCTCGTAGCTTTCGCTGTCGAAAGCAGGCGCTGGAAGTTCGTCTTTCATCAGGACTTCACTGGGCTCCTCCGGAGAAAGCGAACACGAGAACAACGTGAACGAGGATAAAGAGCAGCAAGCTGTAGGTCAAAGGAACGTGCACGAAGAGCCAGCTCTTCAGCAAAAGCTGCAACGCATAATGATAATCCAGCCCATCCTTCTGTCTCACGAGACTCGCGATTTCACCCAGCATCTCCCGCTCTTTGTCGTCCAGATATCGATTCAGGTCGTTGATCCTATTCAGCAACGTGTTCAGGGGATGTCGCGACCCGAACACGTGCGGCCAGAAATTTCGGCGCCTCCCGAAGAATCCTTTCAGATTCTGCGTGTAGAAATCGGCGATGGTCGAGGAGCGCGCTTCTTCAATCGACTTCAAAACCAATGCTTCAACTTGCGTCTCCAAAGCCGTGCGAATCGCAGGAATCCGTTCGAAGAGGACCTCCCCGCCGCGCGTCGTCAGCCGTTTGGGAATCAACCGCGACAGAATCCACCCGGCCACGCCGCTCAGGGCCACGATCAGATAAAGGCAGGTCAGAGTTCCTTCGAACCAACCGGTCGGCCATTTGAAACTGACGTGCGCGAGAAATAGCACTCCGGTCAGCAACCCCGCCCAGAGATGGAACTGCAACCAGCCCTCCGAGTTGCCAGCGGGCAGGAACGGGAGTTTTTTCCGGGCATTGTACAGTGAAAGGATCAGCATGAGCGCGAACAGCACCCAGCCCGTTAAGTATGGAAAACGGGGAATTTGGGCCGCGAACCGTTGATAGCTCCATAGAACGCAAGCGGACGTCAGGAGGAGGAAAATGAGACCCGACCATCGTTGTCGCGCAAAAGAGATCATCGTTTCAACCAAGGAGCGAAAGTGTCGAGGTCATTCAGGTTCACCCGAAGCAAGGCGCCGTGCGGGCACGCGCGCTGACAGGCCGGGCCGCCAATTTGTTCGACGCACAGGTCGCACTTGGTTGCCTTCAAAATCGGCTTGCGCTGGTTATCCAGAAGGATCGCGCCATTTTCATCCCGGATTTCGACCATCCGTATGGCATCGTAGGGGCAATTTCTAAAACAGGCTTCACAGCCGATGCAGGTCAACGGATTGATAACGACTTGGCCGCCGGCCACCTCGCGAGCGATCGCGCCGGTCGGGCACCCGATCATGCACACGGGATCCGCGCAATGCATGCAGGCATTGGCCACCATGATGTTCCCGCTGGCCGGCCCGTGTCTCAGAAAACGAGGGTTGTTATCGTGCGTGGAGGCGCAGGCCCGTACGCAGTCGTCGCAACGAGTGCATCGATCCAGATCGAGCACCATGGCGGCTGTGCCATTGAAAAAACGATTCTCGGTCAGAAACTCGAGCAAATCGGGGCCGATTCTCGCCGTCGCATCGTTCGGGGCCGATCCGACCCGCCTGGATGGAGTGGGCTCCATCGGCGGCGGCAGCCTGCCTTTGGGCACGCCGGGCAGCACCACACCTTCCATGACGGAGGTGGGTATGATCAGGAGGTGAGTGTATCCAATGACGCGAAGGGTGTTTTGAAGCTGGATTGGGGCTTCGGGTCTTCGCCAGTTGTGAACGATTTCCGCCAAGCCGTAATACTGGCCGGCCCCAAGGTAATTGAGCGTGCGATGTCCATGGCCCATTCTCTGAGTCACGCGTGCAAAGCCCGCCCGAATCATGATGACTCCGTTGGGATAATCTCCCTCTTCCGCAATCACTGGTTCTTTGGCAGCGGGGACTGCGCCAGAGGACTTCACCAGTTTCTTATACTTCCCCGACCAATCATATTCCCCATAGGTCGCGAATTCCGTCTTTTCCCGGACTTTTTGCAGATCGAGATCCGAGAGATGGGCGAACAGCGGAAGGCTTCGCAGGTAGGCCGCGAGCGCCCGTTCGCGGTAGATTCGATCCACATGAGCCCGCAGGGTGCCATCGTAGCGCATCAAATCCCGCAAGCCTTGCCACCGAATCTCGATCAGTTCCGCCTCGTCTGATTTTCCGTAGATGGTAGCGGCTCGCGGCATCCGGCTGAGCGCGGCCATTTCGCCGAAGAATTCTCCCGGCCCCATCGTTTCCGTTTTGTGATTTTGGAGGACGCGCGGTATGTCCTGGAGAAAGACCCTCACTTCATCCTGATCTCGCTCCTCTCGGAATTGCTTGTCTTGTTTCAGTTTCGAGACATTGAAACTTTCCGGGTGCTTCCAGCTCGACCAAAGCTGCGCCATCATGCGGAAGGGACCTTTGCGCTTGCTTTCACGACGACCCAGCATCGAAGCCGGCAAACCTGGCCGGAGGACGACATCCACCGACCCCGAAATGATCATGAAGGCCGAGGTCCCGTAGTCTCCTTGGCGGACGATAATTTCGCCATTTCCAAATCTTCGAATCCGCGTGTCGTGAAGAATGATCCCCCGAAGTGGGATCCGCGGCGCGAAAGCTTTCGCATCCATGTCTTTGAACGGCGGCAGGGAGAGAATCCGATCGACTTCGGCCTCGGTCATGTCCGGGTCGAACGAGGCGTCCCAACGTTCGGGACGCTGCACGACTAGGGGAGCCTCGGGCATAATAAACGCAAGTTTGGCGCGGCACTACGCATCCAAAACCAAATCCGATTGCGGTTTGCAGATGCAGGTCAGACATGACCCGTCCTCGGAGGCGGCGCCATGCCCGGCCATGTAATCGATCTTGCCCGATTTGATGGCGACCAGGCAGGTGCCGCAGTTGCCGGTGCGGCAGCCGCACTCGATCTTGATGCCGTTCGCTTCGGCCAGGTCGAGCAAAGAGCCAGACTCCGGCTTCCACTGGCAGACCTTTCCCGAGCGGCTGAAGTTGACTTCTACGGCCTGCGCCGCCGCGCTCGCTGCCACGGGAGGAGCTGCTTTCTTGATCGTGGCCGGGCCAAAGGCCTCGAAGAAGACGCTTTGGCTGGGCACTCCCCACTCACTGAGGCCGTCCGTGATGCTCTTCATGAACGCCCCCGGACCGCAGAGGAAGTATTCGTAGTTATTCGACGGCAACAACTGCTTGAAGAGCTCGACGCTCACCCGTCCGGCGTGCTGGTAATCTACTCTCAAACGATCCTCAGGGGTTGGCTTGCTGTAGCTAACATGCAAATGGACGTTGTCGTGCTCCGCCGCGACGCGTTCCAAATACTCCTTCTGGATGTGCTCGGACTTGTTTCGCACGCCAAAAAAGAACCAAACCTCGCGCTGGGACTTGTTCGCCACGACGGCGTTGAGCATGCTCAACATCGGCGTCACTCCGACGCCGGCGGAAATTAGGACCATTCCGGTATCCTTGGTCAAATCGAGGTAAAAATTGCCGCCGGGCGCCTTGACATCCAGAATCTCCCCCGGTTCGACCGAATCACAGAAAAAGCTCGAAGCCACGCCGGGAGGAACATTCGGTTTGTCGGGCGGAGGCAACTCTTTCTTGATCGTGACGCGATAGTGGTCCAAATGGTTGGGTCCGTCGGACAACGAATAGCAGCGAACCACAGGCTTGGCTTGGCCTGGGACCTTTAGTTGGAACGTTAAGAACTGCCCCGGTTTGAACGGAGGCAGAGGCTTGCCGTCGTGCGGTGTAAGATGAAAGGAGAAGACGCCCTTACATTCTAGGGTTTTTTGCGCCACTCTGAACTTGCGGTAGCCGTTCCAGACGAATTTCGTCTGCTCTGCTTCACGGTACCGGAGCATCGCGGTCTCCACTTCAAGTCCTAGACGCCGCGTCGAGAGCCGCATCTGCTCCCGCTCGGCCAATTGCCGGCGTGCCGTGCCGTACAGCATGAGCAGCACTTGAAGCGCAATTGCCGCCACCAACAAATACGCGACCGGTAGCGCCCAGTTTCCCTGCTCCAACGCTCTCCAGTTCTCCAGAAGGGATTGCATTTAGCGCGGTGATTCTTTAACAAAAAGCCTGTGCCAAGTAAACTCTTATTCGGAGGCCTTCGCAAAAAATTGAGCATTCCGCCGTGCGTGCGCCCGCCTAAGAGCCCTGCCCCGGCGCGAATCGGTTTTCGGCAGCTCCTCGTTTTCGCTGCGGCGGCGTGCGTCGTGGCCTCCCGCCCGAATCCCGCCGTCACGGGTTCCGGCGCGCGGCCCGATTTCTTGGGCGCGCAATCCTGCGCCTCATCGGGATGCCACGGGGGCGCCGGTGCGAACAAAGACCAATACCTCGTTTGGTCGCGCCGCGATTTTCATTTGCGGGCTTACGCGACTTTAACGACGGCCCGGTCCGCGCGGCTGGCTGAGGTCCTCAATATCAAAGATCCGACCCGGAGCCAGGTTTGCACGAGTTGCCACGCGCCGCTTTACGAAGTGCCTCGGGAAAAGCACTCGCACGAAGTGAATATCACCGAAGGCGTTTCTTGCGAGAACTGTCATGGTCCCGCGGAAGCGTGGATTCGCTCCCATACCCGGCCGGTGGAAGATTTCCCGCGCACGCAAAAGGTCGCGGCGGGGATGCGCGACTTGAAGCATCTCTACGTTCGCGCCAACACGTGTGTCGCCTGCCATCAAAACATGGAGCCGGCCCTGCTCAAGGCCGGCCACCCGGAACTCCTGTTCGAGTTAGACGGCCAGTCTGTGACACAGCCTCGCCATTGGCGTGAAGAAAGCGAGTTGTACGGCCCGGCGCTATGGATGGTCGGCCAGGCGGCAGCTTTGCGCGAAATGAGCTGGCAACTTTCGGAACAAGACCCGCCGGACCCGAGGCAAATCCACCGCTGGGCCGGACTGCTCTGGTTGCTCCAAAAAGCCGGCGGGGCGGATTCGGCGCTTCCGTCTTTGACCCAGTTCTCTTTTGAGACCAGCCGGGGCAATCTCAAGCAGGTCGAAGAGGCCGCCGATCAATTGGCCCGCAAAGCGGCCGAGATGAAATGGTCCCTCGATTCGGCGCGAAAACTTCTCCGGCAACTCGCCTCCACTTCCAAGGAATTCGACGATGGAAAGACAAAACCGGAAGTTCATGCCCGCCGCGCTGAACGGTTGGTTTTGGCGTTGGATAGATTGGTCACCGCCCTGCCGGCCAACGTCGCGGAGGCCATGGCGACTAAGAAACTTGATGATCTCTTCCGCGCCGTCCAATCCTTGCCCGATTTTAAACCCAGCGCCTTTTCCAAACAGCTCGCCGAGTTCGCTCGACAGCTCGAGTGAGTTTCCGACACTTCGTATGAAATCGGAACCTGAATCGGCCCGAAGGAGCAAAGTCACCGCTCACCCCGGCGCAATCCCAAGGGATTCTAAAGTTCCTTGATGCGATCCCACAGAGCCTCAAGGTCCGGATCGTTCAGCGCGAGGTTGCGAATTTCAGTCGCGTCGCAGAGTTCCACGGCCACCTGAAGCCATTCCCAAGCTTCGGTGAGGTTTCCGAGTTGGCAGGCATAGCAGGCGAGGTTGTACGGCACCGCAAAGAGCAGCGGCAGCCGCAGTGGAACACAAGGCGTTTGCCGGCAGGCGCTCGTCTTCCGATGTGCGGCGTGCGAGTCGCGAGACCGGCGCACTTGGATCACCAGTTCGCTCAAGTCGAACTCGGAAATGATATCGGCGATGATTCGCGCGCCCTGTTCTCCCCGGATTTGGCTGTATAATTCCAAGCGCGCGTTCACGACCTCCGGATGCCGGCTGAATTCGGGAGCGATTCGCTTCAATTCTCTGAAGGCCTCGAGTTGGTCGCCCAGTTCCATCCAGCCCTGGGCGGCGAGTAGAAAGTGTTTGTCGGGCGGTTCGATCGGCTTCATGGCGGAATGAAGGGAGGAAACTCTCGGTTCAGCCGTTTGAATTCAGCAACCGGATGGCCGTCTGAGGTGAAGTGTTGGCCTGGGCAGATTGGGCGGCGTTCGCCTCATCCAGCATTCTGAATCGCGCGACTTCGGTCAGCTTCCTGGCCCAGTCAATGTCATTAATTCGATTATTTGCGGCCGAGAGGTTCTCGTTCAAAACCAACAATTGTTCGCCCGAAAGATTCAGTCGCTGGAGATTCGCGGCCACCTTGGCCTGCATCAGGCCAAGATTTTTCAAGGCTTCCCGGATGTTGGCCAGGGCGCGGCCGGCCCCGCCGTCCGTCGCAACTTCTGTGGCAACGGGGTCGTAAGCGAGAGCCATTCCTTGCCCCTGTTCGGTTCCGGTCCAGTGGATCGGGTTCAGAGGGACAAACGTGCTCTCTCCTTGATGGCCGACTTTGGGTGACGCGCCGCCGAAGAGCTCAATTCCACTGAATTTCTTGGTGCCGATGTCGCTGATGAAATTCTGAAGCTGCGTGAACTCCACCGTCAAATCGGCCCGATCCCCGTCGCTCTTGGCGGCATCCTGACACAGGACGCTCAATTCTCCCATCCGGTCCAGCGCCTGGCCGACCAATCCGAGGAACGCGGCCTGCGTCTGGGTGAACGAAACGGCCTCTTCCACATCCGGCCGCCCGGGTGAAACGCTGTCCAGATACCTTGTCCGGGAAGCGTCGATTACCACCATGTCACTGCCGGCCACGGTCTGGCTTTCCTCACGGGATTTTTTTTGTCGATTGAACTGGTAGGTTTGCGCACGCGCGTCGGCGGGCAAGCGTGAACCTGCCACCGAGGCGCTTATTTTATCGCTCATCGGAGACCTTTTCTCGCAGTTGGTTCTTCTTCCACTCTAATCGGCTGAGTGCGTTATCTGAGCAATTCGAGCCCACCGCCCTCGATGGAGATCCCGCCGGTCGCTGAAACAACCAACCCCGCTCGTTGCCGTCAATCCGTTGCTTGGCTTTGGGATGGTCCGTCCAGCTCAAGCGGCTTCAGGGAAAAATTCGCCGGAACGATTCGTAATCCCTGAATCGATGACCTTCGAAGGAACGTCGCCGGCAGCCTCGTGGCGTGGAGCGTTGGCCGTCCTCAGAACCGTCGGCTCTAATCCGACTTCAGGAGCCATCCTCAATGATTCTGCGAACCGACCAGACCCACTCCGACTGGAAGCGGAGACTGGTCGGAACGCCTTGGCCCAAGCCGTGCTGGACGCTGCCGAGAAGGTTGGATCAAAAACAACGATCTTCCGCGCCAGTGGCTCGAAGCTTTGAAACTCGGTCAGAGGTCGGGTTGACACGGCCGAATCGGCCGCCCGCGCCTCCACATCGCCAAACTTTATGATCATAAGACAAATCCTTTTGTCTCTTGTCCGCTGACGGCATCCTTGCCGTCGGAAACGATCGCAGCCGTTTCTCCGAGCCTGGCGATACCTGCGTATCGCCCGCTCATCCGGGATAATCGGCAACTTCTGAGGAGACTTTAGCCCGCAACCAAGAATTGCGCTGAATAGGGCCAATAATGTATTGCGCGAAGGCCGTTCCCCCTTATACTGCAAGTGTGCGAATCATTTCGAGTTTCCTCCGGCTAGGGAGCATCGCGTTGCTGGGTCTGCTGTGCGCGGGGTGCGCGGGAATCAGCGCATCCCACAGCGTCTCACCCGCGACTTTCTTCCTGCCTGGGCTGGGGTCAGCGCCGCCCGACAACCTGCGCTTGACGCCGCACGATTCGGCGCAACCTGCGTCGCCATTGGTCGCTCAATCCAACAAGCCCTTGCACTAACGACGCACAACAGCGCGCCTATCTCCTCATCCTAATCCCGTTTCCGATCATGGGCTCCGCCTCGCCAGGCACGGACGGGGGTGGAAGGGCGAGATGGACAGAAGCTTCTCACGAATATAGCTATGCGATTCCCTCTGGCTCTGACGACCAAAATCGCCGGACACATCATTAAACACAAGCTGCGCCGCACGCCTCGGTTTGCTCTGGTGCTGCAACTCGAACCCCTTCACACCTGCAACCTGACCTGCACCGGCTGCGGACGCATCCGGGAGTATTCCACCAGCCTCAAAGATATGATGAGTCTGGAGGATTGTCTGGCTTCGGCCGAGGAATGCGACGCTCCGATGGTCTCCATTTGCGGGGGCGAGCCGCTGATCTATCCCAAGATCGACGAGCTTGTGGACGGGTTGCTGGGAAAAGGCCGCCTCGTTTACGTGTGCACCAACGGCGTGTTCATGCGCCGCAAAATGAGGGAATATCTTGCGAGTATCTACACCACCAGTCTGGAGCCGACCCTCGCCAAACTGGCGTCGGAAAAACTGCTGACCGAGAAAGAGGCGGCGGTGATTCGCCACGGCAAAAGCGACGGGCGTCCCTCGATCCAGCCTACTCCATGGATGTACTGGAACGTACACATCGACGGGCTCGAATATACCCACGACCTCATCGTCGAGCGCGAGGGCGTTTTCCAAGAATGCGTGGAAGCGATCAAGATGGCCAAACTGCTCGGCTATCAAGTCGCCACCAACACGACCGTCTATAAGGAAACCGATGTCCGGGAAATCGAGGACATGTTCAAATTCTTCTCCTGGCTCGGAGTCGATGGCCACACGATTTCACCCGGTTACGATTACGATGCCGCCAAAAAGGACATGGTGAAGCGCTTGGGGAAGGACCCGAAAGATTTCTTTCTCACGCGCGACATGACGCGGGAGAAATTCAAAGACATCGAACGCTGGGGAAAACATTTCACCATCTTCGGCACCCCGGTCTATCAGGAGTTCCTCGCCGGAAAACGCGAGTTGACCTGCACCGCCTGGGCGATCCCCACGCGCAACGTCAAAGGCTGGAAGGCGCCGTGTTACTTGATGACCGACGGCCATTACCCGAGCTACCGGGAGATGCTGGAGCGGGTGGATTGGAACAAATACGGAGTCGTGGACGGCCTGGCGCGCGATTCGCGTTGCGAGAACTGCATGGTCCATTGCGGCTACGACCCCAGCGGTGCGCTCGGAACCAACTACCGGCGCGGCGACAACTGGAAGAACTTCAAATACAACTTCTGGCCGCGACCCAGGCCCTATGCTGAGGGCGGCAAAGTGCAGGCCTTCAACGGCGCGTCCCTAGGCAAAGGGCACTTGGCCGAGGCGAAGGCGGCACTCCAAGCAAACTCCGCCAGCAATGGCCACCCAGGCCACCCGAAATCGGCCGGTCAGGACTGCTGTGCCGCGGCCACCGTGTCTTCAGACCGCTTGACCGTTGAGGACGCAGCAGCAAGAAAAATCGGCCAAGGGTAACCTCGTTGCGTTTGGCGCCAAGCCCGGTTATTTCTCACACGCTTTTCAGGCCAATACGGCTCCGAAGCGGTGTAGCGCAGACTTGTCTCAATCATTCGCCAAGCCAATTCGCGCCTTGCGCACGGCGGCTTGGTACGCATCCGGCAGCTTGACGGGCTTGCCTTCCGCCGACCACCAGCGCGGAGTCTCGGCATAAACCCAGACGAACTCGTCAGCGACTTCGAGCGCCCGTCGCACGCTGGCTTGGAAGGCGTCAGGCGAGAAATAATTCTTCGCCAAGTCGTCCGGATTCCATCCATTCTTGCGCCAGTCTTGGTCCATCCAAACACCGAAGCCAAAGGAGAAAAAGCGACGATACTTCTCCGCATCGCGCACGATGGGGAGGAGCGTTTCGCGCATGGTTGCATAGGCTGTGGGGAATCGTTCCACATCCTTGAAGCCGTAGGAGAGCTCGTGGCCATCGACAAGTTTGGCACGGTCCTTCGCGGCTTCGAGCATTCCGTCGAGAAACGGCGCGAGCAAACCGTAAGGGCAATCGGCCAGCGCTTTCTTGCCCGCTCCGGATTGGGCCCAAGGCAAGCAGTAACCGAACGTGAGGAAGACCGTGAGATCGGGATAACCGTCCTGAAACGCCGTCATGACTTCGCGTCCGCGGAGCCGGACCTGGGCCGCGTAAATATCCCACGATTTCTCTTTTGTGTCGCGCTGCTTGCGGTAGTCGAAGAGCGGGCCTTCGTATTGTTCAATGTCGAACAAGAGGCCCGCGCAATTGCCCTGACGCGCCACTTGCGCAGCCAGGCGGGCGTTCTGGAGAACCGCCGTGTGATCGTCAAACCAATCGAGCTTGGCGGGCGTCGTGTTGAAGCGGAGAAAATTGCATTGAAAGCGGCGGAAGGGTGTGGCTTTGAGATCTTCAAGCGCAGGACTGAGTTCCATTTCCGTGAAGGCGCGTTGTCCCCAGCACTCCCAGGTGAAGTTGCCTTTGCCGCCGTCCGGCTTGGAGTAGTTGATGTGAAACACGCAACCATCGAACGGGGTGCGCTCCATCTCCGCGATGTGTTCGCGCATGAAGGCCGTGTCAGGCTCGTCCCATCCGAATTCGATCAGTTTTTTGAAAGGCTTGTCCGCGCCCTGAGTCTGTCCAGGCACCAGGGCACTGATGGCCAATGTTAAACAGAGAAGCGTCTCGAGGCCGGCTCTTCGCTCCCGAAAAGTGTTGGGGCGAGCTACCCTCGGCTTCGCGATGCGAAGGGGGCTAACGTGACGGAGCGCCGGTCTCCGACCCGGCGCGAATCTTGTGTTCACCTTGCGCTTGACCTTTCTAATGAGTTCAGAAGTTGATAGACACCCTTCACCCGTCCTTCGGACTCCCTCTCCCCATCCGATGGGGAGAGGGATAGGGTGAGGGGCATTCTTCATGTCAACTT
>JACQWK010000574.1 GCA_016209525.1 Verrucomicrobiota bacterium | reverse complement strand
GTCGCCACTGAAAAGGAGGGACACTTTCCGAGAACCCTCGGTCGCTTGCACATGCACCATTGCGGAACCGAGAATGTGCCCGTTACTCAAGAATCGAAAGCTCACGCCACCGGACAACTGGATCCACTCGTTGTACGGATGCGGCTGCAACAACCGGATGGCCCGGGTGGCGTCTTCCGTCGTGTACAGCGGAACAGCGGGCTTGTGTTTGGAAATGCCTTTTCGGTTGTAGAAGTCGGCATCCTCTTCCTGGATGTGAGCCGAATCGAGCAGTAAAATCTCGGTCAGGTCGCGCGTTGCGGCGGTGCAATGGATGGGGCCTCTAAAACCGAGCTTGACGAAACGCGGCAAATATCCGGAGTGATCGATATGGGCATGTGTGAGCACGATTCCACTGACCCTGGCGGGATGGACCAAAGGGTCGCTCCAATTCCGCAAGCGCAGCTCTTTGTTGCCCTGAAACAGTCCGCAGTCGATCAATATCGAGGTTTGGCCCGCCTGGAGGAGATAGCGCGACCCCGTCACCGTGCCGGCAGCCCCGAAGAACGAAAGCCGTATTGCCATCCGTGCCCACCTCCGATGATCTGTCTTGAGTTAAAAGACAGCGACGCCCATTTTCCGCGCGAAAAGTTTGAATATGCCGACCACGATCTCCATATTGTGGGAAAGAAGATCGAAGAAATCTTCTGCATCGATCCTTAGAGCGAACGTGTCCTCCAGGGCTTCTGCCGTGAAGTACCGGGGCTCGCGGGTCAATACCGAATAGGTGCCGAAAGCCCGTAACGAGCCGACGGTCTCATTGTCCTCGGTTCCACCCCGCGTCAGCGACACCCTTCCGCGAATGACCACGTAAAGCGCATCGCCGATATCGCCCTCGCTAAAGATGATGTCCCCAGCGTTGAAGTGAACCTCGGTAGAGATTGCGGCCAACCGCACCAACTCTTCTACTGTTGCGTGTGAGAACAGATCCACGTGTCGCAGGCATTCGACCTTCTGAAGAGCGGTCAGTTGGCCGCGGGCCGTGCCGGTTCCGCAAATGAGGGAATCGGGGAGGATCGGTTCATCCATAGGTGTATCCCTCCTGCAGCCGGGTTAACGTCCAGTCCGGGCTGGAAAACTCCGGCCAACGATTTTTTGCGATCGCTTCCACCGTGCATTCTTGAATTAACGCATCGCCATTCTCCAGAAACGATTTGAGAATCTCGCGAACGCTCCCTCTCGGCGCCATTTCTTTAGCTTCGACCAAGGGAAGAACCCACCGTTTCACCTGCCGTGGTAGAACATTGTCCAGGTACTCTGCCGCGCTGGCTCTTTTCAGGCGGTCATTCTCGACGAGCGCCTTATAGCTGGCGTGCGCGGCAGTTGGCGGGAGCATCAGGGCCAGCAAGCGGAAAACCCTTTCTTGGCCCTGGTTGATTTTGTCCTTCAGGAGATGAGGTAGCAGGTCCGGGCTCTCGCCCGCGGGATACAGAGTGGCGAGTGCGTGCCGGTATCGATCAAGCTTCTCGCCTTCTTCCCGAATGCGGCGGCTGGTTCTTTCGGGATCGAAGCGCAAGGGTTCCCCGCTGATTCTGAGCTTATTCAGGGCGCGGATGGCGCGAAAACGCAGCAGACCGTCTTCTTCAAAGAGGCTGTCGAGTAATGTATTTACACTTTGTTGGTTCGCGATGTTGGCCAGAACCAGTGGGATCTGCCGGCGGACTTCGATGTCCTCTCGTCTTTCATGTAAAAGGTCTTGGAGTGTTCCAAGGATGCGAGACCCATATTGGCGTAAAGCGTCCCGCGCTTCGGCCGCAAGTGCACGGTCAGCCAATAACCTAACGAGGATGGGCGCCAGTTCGCGGTGTTGCGCCCGGCCGGCGCTAATGACTGCCCGGCGCCTGACATCGCGATCCGCATAATGCAGCAATCGAACATGCAGATCTAAAGCCGCTGTGCCAGGAATTTCACCCAGAGACTCAGCGACATCCCTCCACTCGTCGGATGCATCATCCAGTTCACTGATGTTGTTGGTCAGATGCTTCCTTACGGTCTCGGTTCCCGCTTTTCCCAAGTGTTGTGCCAGACAGGCCAGCGATGCCAGTCGCACTCTGAGGCCGGGCGCGCCAAGATGTTTCACGACAGTGGCCATCGGGCGATTTGGGCTCTCCAGCTCGCACACACGCGCAATCGTTCTCGCGCGGACAGCGGCATCAGGATCTGAAAGAAGCCGTTCAAGAGTTTCCGCGCCCGTCACTGGCACAGTCTCGACGGCTTTCAACCGGACGAGGCGCGAGGGATGCCTGAGCAGATCCGGTGTAATGAGGTCCTTCAAACCGATGGCAAGCGCAAGGTCCATAGCGTACAAGACGACTTCTTCGTCTTTCTGCCGAAGCATCGATCGCATCGCCTCGCGCGATGCCGGCTCCAAAAAGGCTGCTCGCAACGCTGTTTCTGGCAGAATTTCCCGCTCGGCCAGGCTGGCCCGGACTGTGGAGACATATTCCTTTCGCGTTTCACGGGCGGCCCAGACCCAGAGCATCAGCAGTGCAACATTGAAGAAACCTACGCCCACAAGGCCAAAGCCCAACACGCTCGTCATCAACAGCAGCAACAGGCCGCCAATACCATCGGACAGACGCTGCAAAACCATATCGATGACGGCTTTCACTTGTGCTTTCGTCGACTGCGGCACCGGGACGTACAGCAACTCCAGCGTCGATTTGTCGATCGAGTAACGCAGCATCCCGTCGCTGCCTTTCAGCAGAATGCCCGCCCAAAGCCTTGCCGGATACGCCAGCAGGATCGCGGTTCCGCCCAGCAGCGCCAAAGGGAGCATCATCAATGTGAGCTTCACGCCATACCTCTCGACAATGCGCGATCCCGCAAGGAACTGGAGGAGGAACGAAAAAAGGCCGACATAGGCGTAGAAGGAGCCAAAGAACGCGGTCAGCTCGTCTTTGGATAGGAGCGACTGCTGGACGATAAGCTTGAACTGGAAATCGATGATCAGGGTGACGATCGCGGACAGCGCCAACAATGTCGCGATCAACCGCAAATATCTGGAGCGAGCCGTAATCTCAAGGACGGACTTGATGCTAACGTTCCGCCTTGAAGACTGGCGGCCGCCGATGGCGGCCGCTACAGGCGGGCTATAGCGGCGCGACAGAACCTGGACAATCACAATGGACACGCCGAGAAGGAGGACCAGTGCCAGCAGCAGGTTGTCGGTGCCAACCGATCGGACGACGGCCGTTGCGATCAAGCCGCCCAGCGCGCTGCCCAGAATACCGCCGCTGCCGATGAGCGGAAATAATCGCTTGGCCTGTCGTGTATCAAAGACGGTACTGGCGACAGTCCACACCTGCGCGGTAATGATGATCCCAAAGATGTTGGCCCAGATGTAGAAGATGATGGAGATCGGCGCCCAGCTCACGCGCGCCGCCCACCAGAGAAACACCGTGTTGACGATAAAGAACAGCAGCGTGCCCGAAATCAAGGACGACTGCCGCATCCGGGAGGACAGCCGGACATAGATGGCCACGATAAAGCCAATCAGGACAGCGACGCCGATGTAAACATACGGTAGCGCGAGAGCGCTGAATTGATTCAGAAACAGCGAATCGCGCACAGCTTTAGCGATGATGTAGGAAGTCAGCGCAAGCGTGAGGTACAGAAACACGAGAAGAGCGGGCCATTCTTCTCCGCGTTCTAATCTTAGAAAAGATCGCAGCGCATTCATCGCTTCACACCCACAATTTTGACCACACCGTTCTCTCGCCGGATATGTACGTCCACACTGCGCTGGGGCCAGCCCTTCGAGATGCGCGTGAGCCGGACTCGGATGTGATCCAACTCCGGTAACACCACTGGTTCTCCCGCTTTCAAGATTTCACTCCGGCCCGCAACATTCACCTGATAGCTCGCACAATCCACGCAGTCGTATCCGCCTTGAACTGCGAGATCATCGAACCACAAGAGGCCCTGTTCGATTCGGAACCGATCCAGCGGCCCGATCCTGCGGAACCAGTGCTCGGCGATCCGGTCGCGGCGGCGCTTCAGCACGTTCAGCAG
>JACQWK010000578.1 GCA_016209525.1 Verrucomicrobiota bacterium | reverse complement strand
GTCGCATACGTGTTGCCGTCGGTGGAGACATCGATTTTGTATTGATAGGCATTCGTTGGCAGCACAGCCGGCGCGGTGGTCGCAGCGGGCGCCGTGTTGACCGGCGTCGCGGATGTCGTTCCTCCCTGACCGCCGAAGCGCCGGCCGCCGGTGAACAACAGGCGCACGGAGTCAATCGTGAACAATTGCACAGCATCGAACCGCGTCGCCGGGCCGAGGTCCAGCGTCAGCGTCGGCTGCGCGTCGGTTGGACCGGGCTCCCACCAGGTGCCGCTGGAGTTGTCCACGGCATAGGCGGCGTCGCGACCGGGCTGTTGCGAGGAGAATCGCGATTGCGCATTCATCGCCCGAACTTTGTTGATGGAAACCGGAATGGAACCGGAATCACCGTCCTTGGCGGGATCAGCGACAACGCCCGGTGCCCCCTGCGGTGTATCGGTGATGCGGACGGACATGTTGCCGACCTTGTCGAAAGCAATCGGGTCCATGCCGACGCGCCGTCCGCCCGGCGGATTGCTGAGCACGATGGTGTAGAACTGCCAGAGGCGCTGATCGGGACCTTCGACGATGCTCCCGTGGGCTGTGCCGGTGACAAGGCCATCGGTTCTGCGCAGGAGAGGATTGTTCGGCGCATACGTGAACGGTCCCGTCGGACGCTTGGCCGTGTAATAACCCTCGGCATACGTCTTCCATTGCGTGCCGGAGGCGGAGTACTCGAGATAGTATGTGCCGTTGTGTTTCTGCACCCACGGCCCTTCGATCCACGCGACTTCGGTGTATTCGTTCATCTCGCCGTAGCGCTCCCAGACGTGGTCCTTGTTGAAAGTGAAGAGGCGTTTCGGTTGGCCGGCGAATTGGGTCAGGTCGTTCGGGTCGAGCGGCACGACGAAGATGCCGGTGACGCCGCGGCCGGGATAGTAAAGATACGGTTCGTTGTCGTCGTCGATGAAGAGGTGCATGTCGAACGGACCGTACCACCCGTTGGTTGCTTGCGGCCAATTGCCGACGCTGGTGAAGGGCCCCAGCGGGTTGTCGGCCTTGAAAAGCGGCCCGCTATTGCCGCATAGGTAGAACGCGCCGTTGTATTTCACGACGTCCGGCGCCACCGGGACATTGGCGACCCGCTGAAAGGTCCAGTTCACGAGGTCGCCGGAAATCCAAGCCCCGCCGCCCGTGCAATACATGAAGTACTTTCCGCCGTCGCGAATTACGGTAACGTCGCCGGCGGCCGAAGCCCCGCCGCCGCTGTCCATGGGCAACGGATTGCAATAGCGCTGCGACTTGCCCAGGACCGGTTCAGCGGCCGGCGCGAGAGCGGCAACGGCCGCGCTAAGAGCGACGCCGAGCAAGGATTTCCATCGAGTCTTCATAGAATCAGATGACGGGAATTGTTGAGCAAATCTCATGGATCGAGAGCCAGTACTTGTTTAGCGTCCGGGTTTTCAACGTAGCGCGGGCTTCTGCCGTATCGCCGACTTGCAGTCGGCCCGGCATCAGACTCGTCCCGGCGCTTCGGGTTCGCCGACGCGGCGCAGAATGCAATTCTGCGATACGGCAGAGTGCAACTCTGCGCTACGCTAAACACGGGCAAGGGCGACGCCGCTTGTTGGACGACGCGCGAATCCGCTCCGGCCAGAATGCCGCGGCTGCAAGCCAAGTTGGACATGAATGCGCAACGTATGCGGCGGCGTTGTGACCGTCAAGAGAGTGGAAAGTCCGCGATCAGCCACGCAAGTCAGACATTCTCATTTTGGCATCGGGCGGTGCCCGGCGCCCCGTTAGTAGTCCCGGCTTCAGCCGGTTTCTGCGCGCCGACCGGCTTATAGCCGGGACTACAAACGGCCCAAATGAGAATTGCTGGACGCAAGTGGTCTTGACTGCGGCCTGCGACGAGCGCGATGATTCGGTCGCGGCCCAGCCCATGAAGCTATTTGAAGCAAATTCTTTTGGAGGACTTGCATGATTAACCTCCGTTCTTCTCCACTCGTTTTTTTGCTAGCAGCCATTCTCCCGCTGGTCTCTCGCGCGTTCGCGCTCGACGGCCAAGTCCAAATCCATGATCCGTCCACAATCGTCCAGTGCGACGGCAAGTTCTACACCTTCGGCACCGGCGGTACTACCTTGGTCTCCGACGACGGCTGGACTTGGCGTCGCGGCATCACGCCCTCGCGCAGCGGAATGGCTCCCGACATCATCCAGATCGGCAATCGCTACTACATGTATATCGCCAGAAACGTCGGGGCGCAGCCCAGAGCCGACATCAACATGATCTGGAACAAGACCCTCGACTCGAATTCCCCCGATTACAAATGGGAAGACGGCGGCGTGGTCGCCTCGTCTGACGGCGTCGAAGACTGCAACGCCATTGATCCGGGCGTATTTCTTGATCCCAACGACGGCAGGCTGTGGTTGGTCTATGGCTCCTATTTCGGCTACATCCGGTTGGTCGAACTCGATCCCAAGACCGGCAAGCGTCTCAATCCAAACGATCAGCCTGTGAACATCGCGATCAATTGCGAAGCGTCCATCATGATTTACCGCGACGGTTGGTATTACCTGCTGGCTACCCACGGCAGTTGCTGTCGCGGTGCCGACTCGGGCTACAACATTCGCGTGGGACGCGCGAAAAAAGTTACCGGTCCTTTCCTCGACCACCTGGGCATCGAAATGCTCAAAGGCGGCGGCAAGTTTTTCGTCGGATCGGGCGGCCGCGTCGTTGGGCCCGGCCACTTCGGCCTGCTCGACTTGGGCGACGGCGTGCAGAAATTTTCCTGCCATTATGAGGCCGATCTCGACAGAGGCGGCATCAGCGTGCTGGACATCCGCCCGCTGCTATGGAAGGACGGCTGGCCCGTCGCCGGCGAAAACTTCAAGGAAGGCACGTATGAAATCGAATCCGTTCGCACCGGCACGGCACTGGAGCTTGCCATGGAGGGAGTGCCGGTCGGTGGCAGACGCGGCGGGCGAGGGGGCGGACCGGGATTTGGCGGACGCGGCAGCGGAGGTGGCAGCCCGATTCCACCGCAGGACGTCGCGCAGGTTTCGACGAATTGGCCCGCTGGCAACCTTGGTATCCGCCTGGCCAATTACATGTGCCAGGCCCAGCAGAAGTGGACGATTACGCCCGTCGCCAACGCCGGCGGCTACCCCGGCTCGCCCTATTTCAAGATCACCATCGTCGGCACCGAGCGCACGTTGGCCGCGACCGAGGACGGCGAATTGGTCGCCTGCCCCAAATTTACCGGCGAGCCCGAACAACTTTGGCGCATTGATCAGCTTATCGACGGCGCGTGGCGCATCATGCCGAAGTCTGTGCCGAACACGAAGGAGCCGTTCGCTCTTTCAGCCATCGGCAGCAGTTTCGCGACGCTCGGCCGGTTCAATCCCGACAGCGACAAACAACGCTGGCTTTTCAAAGCGCCCTGAGCCCAATTCGAAGATCGGAAGCGAATTCGGTTGCGCTCACGAAAAACACGAATGACACGTAATCAAGAGAGGTTGCGAGGAACACTACACTCACCTTCTGGAGGAGAACTCTTCCGTTCGAATCTTCTCCTCCTTTCGCGTGTTTCGTGGTTCCAACTGCTCTTCTTAACATTAAACCCAAAGAATTCCTGGCTCATGGCAGTGCTCGAAGTCCTTCGCAAGCCGCGACGATTTTTCGGAGCGCTGCGGTGTGCGCATCGCCAGCCACAGCGGCCCGGAGGTTCGAACGCGCTGCGGCTCGGTCTTCGATCACAGCCGCGCTCCGTTTTCGTTGCGGCTGTGCCGCCCTGTGGTCTTTGCAGTGCACGCCGTCCAAATCGATCATTCCCGCGAAGATTTTTAGCCGCGAAGGAACGCAAAGATCGCAAAGAAAGGAAGAAAGTTCTTTGCGATCTTTGCGATCTTTTGCGGCTAGATCCTTCTTTTGCGGCTAGTCTTGAAATCGTGTCTCGGAAATCAACGTTCAGAAATCAGAACCCCGCTAAAGGCCTCCCATGATTCCGCTCCGCAACCTCCTCATGCCGGCACTCGCTCTCGTTGCTGGCTCGGCCCTTCTTGCGATTGCCGCCGACAACACTGCGCGCGGCCCCGCGCCCTCCCTCACGCGCCCCGACTCGGCCGAAAAACGTCCCGATGCCGACGGCTTCTTGCGGCGCTGGCTCATCCTTGAGCCGATCCGCGCCAGCGGACTTACCGACAGCGCCGTTCGCGCCGCGGTCAACACGGAATACTTTCCCAACCAGCTCACCAGCATCCCGCGCGACGGTGACAAGGTGACGGTCAACGGCACAGAACTCACGTGGCGCGCCGTGGACACGCAGGAATACAATGTCAACCTCTATCACTTCGCTTACGCTCTTGGCAAACCGACGTCCAACGTCCTGTTCTGGGCCGTCACCATCGTCCACTGCCCCAAAGAGATTTCGGGCGTGCGCCTGGCCATCGGCTCCAACGCGGCGTCCGTCTGGTGGGTCAACGGCCAGGAAGTCATTGGCATCTACGGCGACCGCCAGTGCGTCATCGACGACGGCGTCTCCAAACGCCTTACGCTCAGGAAGGGGCCCAACATCGTGCGCTGTGCCGTCATCAACGGCGGTGGAGCGACCGACTTTTGCGCGCGATTTCTCGACGCGGAGGAAAAACCGCTGCAGGGGTTCACCCTAAGCGTGGGTGACATACTGAGGAGACCGTAACATGGACTACACGATAAAAGTGTGTTGTCCCGCCTTTAGGCGGCCCAGGCCGGCTAAAGCCGGGACTACGAGCACCCCGTTGTCGTTCATCTCACCGTCTCCTCAGTAGCTCGATGAACTCCCCTTCGCCACGACCTCCCGGCGCCGGCGATCGTCTCAAGACGCGCGAATACATCGGCTACGCTCTGGGCGACACCGCGTCGAATTTCTTTTTCCAGACCTTCAACATTTTTCTGACCTACTACTACGTGGACGTCTGGGGTATCCCCGCGACCGCGCTGCTGTGGATGATGCCGATTGTCCGCCTCATCGGCGCGTTTGACGATCCGATCATGGGCTTGATTGCCGACCGGACGAATACGCGCTGGGGCAAGTTTCGTCCATATCTCCTCTGGGGCGCGATTCCTTACGGCATTTGCGGGTATCTGGTGTTTGCCGGCCCGGATTTGAGTCCGACCGGCAGACTTGTCTATGCCTACATCACTTACGCGCTGATGCTGACGAGCTACACGGTCATCAACGTGCCCTACTCTTCGCTGCTGGGCGTGATCAGTCCGTCCTCGCGGACCCGGACGGTCGCATCGAGCTTTCGCTTCGTCGGCGCATTTGCCGGAGCGTTGCTCATCTCGCTTTTCGTCCGGCCACTCGTGAAACACCTCGGCGGCGGAAACGAAATGCACGGGTTCCAGACTTCGTTCTTCTTCCTGCCCAAAGACAGCTTTGGCCTTCAACTCGCCCTCAATGCATTCGCTCAATTCTGCGCGGGTCCGACTTCCGCCCTCACCTGGGCGCTTTACGGGGACGTGGCGGATTACGGCGAATGGAAATACGGACGCCGGTCCATGGGCCTCGTCTATTCGGCATCCCTGTTCGCTATCAAGACGGGCATGGTCGTGGGCGGTTTTCTTTTGCCGCTTTTCCTGGATCAATTCGGCTTCGTGCGGAACGCGGCGCAGACGACCACGGCGTTGCTCGGCATCACGCTCGCCTTCTCGATCGCGCCTGGATTTCTTGCGCTGCTCAAAGCCGGCGCGCTGATGATTTACCCGCTGAACCAAAAACGTGTGGACGAAATCGAGCGAGAGCTCGCGGCTCGGCGCGCTTCGTCATAGATGACTGCTATCCCGGAACAACCGGGTGCTCTACGACCGGCGGTGGAAGGTTACGGCTCCGACGCCGCGACTTGCCGTTCATGGTTGCCTTCGGGCGCGGTAGAAGCGGCGGGGAAAGTTCACGGCGTCCGCGTCCTCAACCTCCAGGGTGAAAGCTGTGGCTGTATTAGTCCGAACTGGAGTCCAAGAGAGCAAATCGTCAGATGCTTCCAGCGCATAGGTGAAGCCGATGCCACCGCGCAGCGTGAGCTTCAAAGGACTGCCGGTTTGTGGCGGTGTGATCTGAAGGCGGGGGGGCTCGATGATAGTCAACAATTGTTTCGCGGCCACGTTCTGAAATTCCTGCACCGTGCCCGAGGGCCATTCGATGCGAAGCGTCTCGACATTCGTCGCGTGGCCGAGGCCGAAGTGGGCTTCGAGCGGATTACCAGACCAGCCGTCACCAGTGTTGATCTCACGCAGTTGCCAGTATGATCTTCCGTTGATCGTCGCCTTCACCCGCACCTTTGCGCCAATAGCCGAGCGGTTCGATCGCGTGCCCACACACTTGATCGTGAGCCAGGCGTTGCTGTTGCCGTCGTTGTGATAGAGGTAATCGTTCGGTTGCGGGCTGCTGTAGAGGCCATTGGCAACAAACAGATCGAGAAATCCGTCTCGATCATAATCACCCCACACAGCACCCTCGGACGCTAACCCAGGATCAGTCGCGATACTGCCCGAAGTGACGCGGGAGAAAGTCCCGTCGCCATTATTGTGATAGAGCCGGTTGGGCGCGCCCGTAGTTTCCGCGACAAACAAGTCCAGCCAGCCATCATTGTCGTAATCGCCCCACGAGCTGCCGAGCGTAAATCCGGTGTCGGTGGTGAACGGTGCGGCCTCCACTTGAGTGAACGTGCTATCACGGTTGTTGTGAAACAGAAACGCCGGCAGCGATTGTCCCTGGCCTCCGCGCGACAGGAAGAGATCGAGAAAGCCGTCATTGTCGTAATCGCCCCAGGCAATGTTTGTCACCAACCTCGCTCGTTGGGGCACCTGGCCACTGGTGATCGCCGTGAACACGCCTCGACCGTCGTTCCGATAGAAACGGGTGGAAACCGAGGAGCCACCGTAGGAGCCGCCTTCGGCGACGAGCGCGTCCATGTCGCCATCGTTGTCAAGGTCCGCCCAGGTCACGCTCGCTCCCGACGCGCTGATCGAGATTGTGGACGCCGCCACGAGGTTGCCCCGACCGTCATTGTGCCAGAGGGCCGGCAATGAATTGTAGGGAACGAGCAGGTCCAGCCAGCCGTCATTATCGTAATCGGCCCAAGCTGGTCCACCGGCCGGCGATGCCCCGAAAGTAGTTCGGGCAAATGTGCCGTCTGCCTCTTGATGGAAGAGAAGTCCAGGCTCAAACAGTCTCGCGATGAAAAGATCAATGCGTCCGTCATTGTCGTAATCGGCCCAGGCCGCGCTGGTGTACGATGGACTCAACGAACCTGGACTCGCATTGACGATCGCGTTGGTGATCCGAGTGAATGCGCCGAGACCGTCATTTCGATAGAGCAGATTGGGCCCGCGGGAATTGCTGACATAGAGGTCCAAGTCGCCGTCGGAGTCGAAGTCCACCCAGGTCGCAGCGATACTTGAAGCGGCGTCGGAGACGACTGGGCTGTTGGTGATCTTGGTGAAGGTGGTTTGGGCGTGAGCGGCAGTTGCCACTACCAGGACTGCGACAACGACTCCTGCGGTCATGAGGTGGACGCACGGTAGCGCAGGTTTCCCAACCTGCCGTATCGCCGACTTCCAAGTCGGCAAGGCTTGCCGCTGCGTCCGGGGTGCGGGTTTGGAAACCCGCGATACAGCAGACTCGGAAGTCTGCGCTACGGTGGTGGTATCAAGTTGCGCCCTTGAGAAGTTCAGTTTCGTTCTCATAGTTATAATTGAGTTTTAGTTTGTTTTGGCTGTTTCGAGACAAAGGAGGAGCGCTGCGGTTCCGACCGCGGTTTCCTCCTTTGGGAATTTCTGGTTCTGGTTTCGGCTTGATGCGTTTCGTAACGCTCAAGGCCCGGCGCGCGGCAAGGCCGCGCCAAATGCAAACTCAAGCGGCCGGCGGCTGTCGATGAAAGGACGTTTGTTCTTCATGATTTGCTCGTCTGAGTTTTTCAGTTCTTGGGCCACGTTTCCGGGTGCGGCTGGTTGTCGCGGTTCCAGCGTTTGGGGTGGGCCTCGTCCGGCTTGAATCTCGTGATGCTATGATCAGAAAATTGAATCGTTTCCTTCGGAATGCGCGCAGGATTACTGGATTCGACGTGCCCGTCGCAAAAAAGCCCATGGTGCACCGGATGGAGCACTGCATTTCCACGTCTCCGATTTCAGCGTCATTTCGCAACGGCGCGCAGAAACTTCGCGCCCGAAGCCGGATCAATCGGGTGATTGATCACGAGCGTTGAACCACTTGCGACATGGGTTTGGAACGGCGACCAGTCGCGCAGGTTATTGGAGGATTCGATGATAATCGCCCAGCCGGCGAGAAGCCCGGACAATTGCGCGGTGAGTACCCCGCTGCTGATTGAGAGGCTGCTGAAGCGAGGCTCCGGAGTCAGAATCGGCGTGCCTTTGGAGATCCGAAAGTTACCCGCATCCAGAACATACAAATTTCCCGCGGAGTCCACCGCGACAGACGTTGGATAGCTGAACAAAGCGTTGGTCCCGACTCCATCAGCACCGCCAATGACTCCCGCAGCGCCTCCGATGGTTGTCACCATGCCGTCCGAAGAAATTCTCCGAATGGTGTGATTGCCGGCCACAAAGACGTTTCCTGCGGAGTCCACCGTCAGCCCCCGGGCGCCACCGTCGGTCAGTGTTGTGATTTTGCCGGACGGGGCCACTTTTCGAATGGTCGTATAGTAAGAGACAAAGAGGGTACCCTGATTGTCTGCCGCAATGTCCCACCGGTAGTCGTCTGCCACTCCTTCGGTGTCCATGAGTTTTAGAGTCGTGACAACTCCTGAGGAAGAAACCTTTCGAATCCCCTCTGGAAACCCAGCCTCCACAACAAAAATGTTGCCAGTGTTGTCCACGGCCACGCCCTCAGGAAAATTGAACAGCGCGTTGGCCCCGATTCCGTCGGAAAACCCGCCGACCAGTCGGCCGAACGAATCAAGGTTGAAGGGATTGCCTGCCAGGGTCGTGACCAATCCGGTCGATGTCACTTTGCGGAGAGTGTGACCGAAACGATCGGTCACATACACGTCACCCAAGCTGTCCACTGCGATGCTCTCGGGAAAGTGAAACCGCGCTTCATGGCCGGGGCCATCGGCACTGCCCAGCTCGCACGGGCTGCCCGCCAGCGTCGTCACAACTCCCTCGGGGCTGACCTTGCGAATGATCGCATTGCCAGTATCCGCAACGAAGAGATTTCCCGCGTTGTCCACCGCCATATCTCCGAAGAGTCCAAATTCAAAGCCCACGAAATAGAACCGCGCCTGGCTCCCTTTGCCGTCAGTGCTCCCCCAATGGGAGCGGCTGCCGGCCAGAGATGAGACAACGCCCTCCGGAGTCACTTTCCAGATTTCGGTGACATTTCCCAAGTAGGCGTTGCCCGCCGGATCCGAAGCGATGGAGTTCACAGACCCGACGGGACCCTCCGGGTCGGGCGTGCCTGACCAGTCGGGTCCGTTCGGCCAGGAGAGTAATATCGTCCGATCACCAGTCGGAGTGATCCTCAGCAGATCGTTGTCGCCGCCCACAAGGATGTTACCAGTCCCATCCACCGCTACAGATCGAGCCTGAGTCACGCCCGAAATGGTGGTAACCACACCTGAGGGGGAGACTTTGCGGAGGTAACCTTGGGCGACGTACAGGTTTCCCGCAGGGTCCAGTGCGATGCCGGATATGCCTACGAACCTCGCCTGCGTCCCGGTTCCGTCCACCGTTCCCAGGTTGGTTGACCCCGCTACAGTTGCGACGACACCGGAAGCCGTTACTTTCCGAATTCGGGAGGGTTCGGCGACGTAAATATTGCCGGAGGTGTCAACCGCCACGCAGCGCGGGGAGGAGAATCCAGCCTCGCTGCCGGTGCCGTCTGCAAAGCCGGGATGTCCTGGTTGGCCAGCCAATACAGTCCAATCACCGGCGGGCACCAGTTTCAGAATGACGCTGCCGCCGAAGTCTGCGAGATACCAGTTCCCTTCACGGTCGATCGCCAGACTCGTCCCCGAAATATAGCGATTCTCGTTCAGCTTCTGGCTTGAAAAGTCTCCTGCTGTTTTCACAACACCTTCCGCTGACACCGCTCGGACTCGATTACCGTCCAGTGCGTAAAGGTTCCCTGCGCGATCTGTCGCCAGGGCATTAATCGAGTAAAACCGCGCGTTCGGTCCTATACCGTCGGCTTTTCCAGAGCCGCCTGGCATCCCTACGAAGTTCGTGAACGCGTATCGGATCGTTTGCGCGCTCACGCGCTGAGGCAGCAGAGTAAACCAGCACAGCCCCAGCGATAACGTCGCAATCTGCTGCGCAGACTGCTGAAGAAAACTTCCAGCTTTCGCCTTCATTCTCGCGGAACCCACGATTGCATCTGCCGCAGGTCTTTCAAATCGCCTTCGGGGGCGGCGAGCTGGTTCGAGGCCCGGAACTGCTTGGGAGCTTTCCACCGCCAAGGCACCGCATGGCCATCTGCAAACGCGATGCTGCTTCCTTGATTGTGGCGATCCGACGGCAGACTCGCCCATTTGTTCGCATTCTCCGGCGTCGCTGCCACCTCGAGGAAAACGGTGACGAAAGAACCATTATCGATACTCAATTCGTGCTCATCGATGAAGGTATAGATCTGGGTCGGATTCTTTAATTGGCCGAGTTTCTTTTTCGCGTACGGAATGAACCACTCAGGCGGAAGTCCGATCCGTGACGCATCGGTATTCAGCCAGACATTGCGCGAGTAACTGCGCGTGCGCGGGAGGCTCGGCTGGCCAAGGACGGTGGATTGGTCGGCGGGGCAGCGATAAACGCCAGGGCTGTTGAGGTAGCTGTAGAGCACACCGCTTTGAAGATTGCTCGTCGTCGTGTCGGTCTGCGTGTTGCCAACGACCCAGGAGCCTGGCAGGCTTTTGGTCCGCCCGCCCGCATCCGGCCCCTCAAAGTCTGGAGGCATCGTGTCATTGTGGTCGAGAGTGTAGAGGTGCCAGGCCAATCCGAGCTGTCTCACGTTGCTCACGCACTTGATGGACTGCCCTTTTGATTTGGCTTTGGCCAGCGCCGGCAACAGCATCCCCGCCAGGATCGCGATGATGGCGATGACGACGAGCAGTTCGATGAGGGTGAAAGCATACGCGGAATGCGAAGCGGGGAATGCGGAGATCGGCGCGCGGCGTTCACGCCGCTTCAATGTTTGAATTTGCACGACGTCGAAGAACTCCAATGCCCCGTCGCAAAGGTGAGTTGAAGCGGCGTAAATGCCGCGCCGCTGTAAGCGCCGATGACTTTCGCGGAGAGACGCGCAGTCGTTCAGCATGGTTGACCAGTCAAGTTTGGTTTTCATTTTGTACCTTTGAATTTTGGAATCTCGTCCGGCGCTGCTGCCGGCCACAGGCGCACCGTGCCGTCCGCGCCGCAGGTGGCCAGATATTTCCCGTCCGGAGAAAACGAATTTTCCACGCTCAACAATCCGACGTGTCCCTTCAATTCGAGCGCGATTTCGCGTGTCGCGACGTTCCAAAGCCTGATCGTTCCATCGGCTTCAGCGGAAGCAAGGGTTTTGCCATCGGGCGTGAAGCACAGGCCCACAATCCACATCGAGGTCCGGATCGAGCGGAAGGTGCGACGTGTGCGCAGATCGTGGAAGACCACCACTCCCTCGAAGCCGCCGGCCGCCAGCCAGGTGTCATCCGGGCTGAAGGCCACGGACCAAATGCGCTGTCGCTGGTCGGTGAATTCCGCAAGCAATTGCTCGGTTGCATAATCCCACACGCGCACTTCGCCCTGGACATAGCCGATGGCGGCCTTCTTCCCATCATGAGAGAAGGCAAGGACCGAGGCGAACGGCGCCGCCGCCGCGAGCTTGTTGATCTTCCTTTGCCTGGTGAGGTCCCAGAACGCAAGCCGGTCCGTGAAGTCATCGAGAATATCACTCGACGGACCGCATACCGCCAACGTCCGGCTATCCGGAGTGAATGCGAGCGAGATGGAATCGAAATCATTGGTCCAAGTAGCGCGAGCGGTGAGCGTGGTGGTATCCCAGAGCTGGATCAGCCGACCCGAGACTTGGACCAGGGTCTTGCCATCGGGCGAAAAGGCCGCGCCGCCTCCGCCATTGGCCGCCGTGCCAAGCTCCGCGAGCCGGCTCCGGGTCGCTACATCCCAGACGGTCAGAATCCCCCGCGCAATCTCCGTCATTGCCAGACGCCTGCTATCGGGAGAGAAAACGGATGTTCGAATCCACTCTTTGCCACGGAAGAGAATGTCTTCTCGCGAGCGCGGTTCGAGATCCCAAACCCTGACGGCTTTGTCCCAACCGCTCGAAATGATCGACCGTCCGTCTGGAGAAAACGCAACGTGGAAGACGCTGGATTGGTGTCCGCGGTACAGAGTCTCTTGTTGTCGCTTCGCCACGTCCCACAGTCGAATGGTGGAATCCGCATTGCCTGCGGCCAGCCAACGACTGTCCGGCGAGAAAGCCACGTCATTGACGGTCCCCGACGCCTGTGCGATCAAGCGATCCAGTGATTTGCGCTCCAGGAAATCCCAAAGGATGACGGTGCCGTCGTTGGCGCCCGTTGCCATCAGGCGGCCATCGGGCGAGAACTCAATGGCTCGGACGCGTGCGCGATGCTCGCTCGCAAAAGACGTGGAGTTGCCGGTGGCCAAATCCCAGGCCAGCGGTTCACACAGCGCGCCGCCAGCGGTGATCAGCGATTTGCCATCGGGCACAAACGCCAGACTCTCCGGCGCGGTCGCGACCTGCCGTACCCAGAGCAACGAACGGTCGTCAACGCGCCACAACTGGACCGAGTAGTCAGACCCACCGACCGCGGCCAGGAACTTTCCGTCACGCGAAAACGCCAGCGCAACGGCGGCGTTCGAGAGGGTCAGCGTGCTCGTGATTCGCTTCCCGGCCAGATTCCAGAAGCAAAGGGTCTTTCCGGAAACGGTGGCGAGGACGTTGGTGTCCGTGGGGTGGAACGCGAGCGCCTTAATCGCGGACGGGCCTTCCGGAAGCTGAAGCGTGTCCAGCTCGCGTCCATTCACATAATCGAGCAGCTTGATGGCGCGTCCGCCGCTGGCGGCAATGAAGCTGCCGTCTGGAGCCAGAGAGATTCTGACTTCGGCAGGGAAGTTGGTGAACGAGAAGCGGCTCTCGTCCTGGCAGAGTTTCCAGAGATAACGCCACTCGAAGCCCCGCAAGTCCGGTTCGTCCGGCTTGGGCAGATACTTTTGCAGCAGCGACTGAGCGCGGCGGAGATTTCCCTGTTCCCACGCCTGCTGCACAACGTTCATGTCCGAAGTGTAAGCCCTCAGTTCAGCCAGCCGGCGCGCGTGATTAATCCGAAGGGCGGCGATGGGGGAACCGATGCCGACAACGAGGACGAGAACGAAGACCAGGACGATGGCCGTCGCCAAAGCCGGTTTGCGCCGGCACCAACGCCAGGCCTGTTCGACGCGCGTCACCGGTCGCGCGTGGATCGGTTCGTCCTTGAGGAAGCGGCCCAGTTCGTCGGCCAGTTCCTGCGCACTGGCGTAACGCTTCTCCGGTTCCTTCTCCAGGCACTTGAGGCAGATGGTTTCCAGATCGCGCGGAACTTTTTCATTGAGTTGCCCGAGCGGAACAGGCTCGCGCTCGCGCACCGCGACAAGGGTGGCTTCGAACGTTTCCCCGAGGAACGGTGGCCGGGCGGTCAGCAGATGATAGAGAATCGCGCCCAGGCCATAGACGTCGCTCGCGGGGCCGATGCGCCGCAAATCACCGCTCGCCTGTTCGGGCGGCATGAAGTTGGGGGAGCCGAGTGCCTCACCCGTGAGCGTAAGGTCTTGGCTCGGAGTTCCGGCTTCAGCCGGCCCGGAACCGCCTGAAGGCGGAACTCCAAACTGCTTCGCCAGGCCAAAGTCGGTCACGCGCGGTTCGTCAAACGCGTCCAGAAGCACGTTGGACGGCTTCAAGTCCCGATGCAGGACTCCGCGTTGATGGGCGAATTCGATCGCGCGCGCGATTTTCTCGACATAACCCGCAGCCTGGCGCGCGGCCAATGGCCGCTCCCGGACCAACTGCGCCAGGTCGGTGCCGGCGATGAATTCCATCGCGATGAAGGGCTGGCCTTCGTGTTCGCCTACGTCCAGCACGCGCACGATGTTCGCGTGTTCCAGCGCCGCACTCGCCGCCGCTTCCTTCTGGAATCGGCGCAAGCGGTCCGCGCCGGCCAGCCCGCCGAAGAGGAGCATTTTCACGGCGACGATTCGGTTGAGCGACCGTTGCCGGGCGCGATAGACCACGCCCATGCCACCGCGCGCGATTTCTTCCAGCAATTCGTAGTCGCCGAACCGTGACCGCGAACCGGAGACGGCCACGGTCCGGGGCAGCACGGCGGCCAGTTCGTCTTCGGACGGCTGGGCTGCTTCCGTCTCGGTGAACGACACGGTGGCCACGCAGCGCGAGCAGAAACCGAATCGCGCGTGCTCGCCGTAAGGCGCGCCGCAGCGCGGGCAGGCGTTCGATCTGTTTTCAAGCAGGGTTGTCATGCGCTCTCATCCTCCTTCTAAAGTTTTCGTGAAGCTGGATTGCAAAAAAAGTGGGACTTATTTCTTCTAACCGGGCAAAGGAAAGGAGGCAAGGGCATGACCCAGCGATTCTCATTTTGGCCTGTATGTAGTCCCGGCTTCAGCCGGCCAGCGCGCGAAACCGGCTAAAGCCGGGACTACAAGCGGGGCGCGAGTCGCACTTGCCGCCAAAATGAGAATTGCTG
>JACQWK010000581.1 GCA_016209525.1 Verrucomicrobiota bacterium | reverse complement strand
CGAGTGGGGAGAGGACCGAGGAGAGGGGAACCAATAACAACGTGCCTCCTCTCCCCAACCCTCTCCTCCATCCGATGGAGGAGAGGGAGGATTCGAGGAGCTTGGTGCACCGCTGCAAAGCGAGCATTTTTCCCACTCAGCCGTTGACACCCCCCCGACCTCTGTTAGATTCCGTTCTCAGTCTTCTTGTCTTTTTCCGAAGCTGACAACACTGAAATTGGAAAGTCTTATCTATGGCAAAAACTTCAAAGGCGCCCAAGGCGCCGAAATACGTTTATCTCTTTGGCAATAGAAGGGCCGATGGGGACGGATCGATGAAGCCTCTGCTCGGTGGCAAAGGCGCCAACCTGGCGGAAATGACTCGCATCGGCTTACCGGTGCCGCCGGGATTCACCATCACCACCGAGGTCTGTACCTATTACTACGAAAACAAGCGATCTTACCCGAAATCGCTTCTGCCCCAGGTGGAAGATGGAGTCGAGTTTATCGAGAATATTTTGGACAAGAAATTCGGTGATCAGGAGAAACCGTTGCTCATTTCAGTCCGGTCCGGCGCTCGCGATTCAATGCCGGGGATGATGGACACGATCCTCAACCTTGGACTGAATGACCAAACCGTGCTCGCGCTGGCCAAAGCCAGCCACAACAAGCGCTTTGCTTGGGACTGCTATCGGCGCTTCATCCAAATGTACGGCGACGTGGTGATGGGCGTGCAGAAACGTCCGGGCGAAGAGCACGAACCGTTTGAGACCGTGATCGAGGAGTTGAAACGCGAGCTGTTTCCCGGCCAAGAGCACGTCGAAGATACCCGCATCGACGCCAAAAACCTGCAGGAACTCGTCAACCGATTCAAGGCACTCATCAAGGAGAGGACGGGCCGGGAGTTCCCGAACGATCCACGGGAACAACTCTGGGGCGCCGTGGGCGCTGTGTTCGGTTCGTGGATGAACGACCGCGCGATCGTTTATCGCCGCAAATACAATATCCCCCACGAATGGGGCACCGCCGTCAACGTCCAAGCGATGGTCTATGGCAACACCGGCGATCGCTCCGGTTCCGGCGTCGCCTTTACGCGCGACCCTGCCACAGGAGAAAAGGTTTTCTACGGCGAATTCCTCATCAATGCTCAAGGCGAGGACGTCGTCGCCGGCACCCGCACGCCGATGCCCGTGGCCAAGCTCAAGAGCGTCTTGCCTCAGGCCTTCGCCGATCTTGAAAACATTCGAAGCATCCTCGAACATCATTTCAAGGACGTTCAGGACTTCGAGTTCACCATCGAAGACGGCAAGGTCTTCATGCTCCAAACGCGGAACGGCAAACGCACTGGACTGGCGGCGGTCCGGTTCGCGATCGAGATGGAAAAGGAGAAGCTTATCGATTGGAAAACCGCCATTCGGCGCGTGCCGGCAGACCAGCTTGACCAGGTGCTCGCGCCGGTCTTCGACCGCCAAGCCATCAAGACCGCAAAGCGGATCGCTCGCGGACTGCCGGCCGGACCGGGAGCCGCTTGCGGCAAGATTTACTTCAACGCCGAGCGCGCTGTCGAAGCCGCTCAAAAAGGCGAGAAGGCTCTCTTGGTGCGCTTGGAAACGTCCCCTGAAGACCTCCGCGGAATGATCGCCGCCCAGGGCATCCTGACCGCGCGCGGCGGTGTCAGCTCGCATGCCGCGTTGGTTTCGCGGCAAATGGGCAAAGTCTGCGTCTGCGGCGCGAGCGCGCTCCAAATCGACTACCACACCAAGACGCTCACGGTCGATGGCCAGGCGTTCAAGGAGGGCGATTATTTGTCCATCGACGGCAGCGCCGGCGAGGTGTATGCCGGACAAGTCAAAACCGCGGCCTCGGAAATCGTCCAAGTCCTGGTCGAAAAATCGTTGAAGTCCGAGCAGAGCCAGACGTACCAAAATTTCGCCAAGCTGATGAAGTGGTGCGACAAGGTGAGCCGCTTGAAGGTTCGGACCAATGCGGACACGCCGGAACAAACCGCCAATGCCGTCGCCTTCGGCGCGACCGGGATCGGCCTTTGCCGGACCGAACACATGTTCTTTGAAGGCAATCGCATTGATGCGATGCGCCAGATGATCCTGGCGGAGAACAAAGCGGACCGGCAGAAAGCGCTGGCCAAATTGTTGCCGTATCAGCGGGAGGATTTCATTGGAATCTTTCGCGAACTCAAAGGATTGCCGGCCACCATCCGCACGCTGGACCCGCCGCTCCACGAATTCCTGCCTCACGAACCGGCCGCGCAAGCGGATTTGGCGAACAAGCTCGGAGTGCCCGTTGAGAAGATCGAGCAGCGCGTCAAAGAGTTGCACGAGTTCAACCCGATGCTCGGCCTGCGGGGCTGCCGCTTGGGGATCGCGTATCCCGAGATCACGGAGATGCAGACCCGCGCCATTATCGAGGCGGCGGCTCAGGTGCAAAAGGAAGGCATTCCGGTGCGGCCTGAGATCATGATCGTCCTCGTCGGATTCCCAAAAGAACTCCAGCAGCAATTGGAGGTCGTGCATCGCGTCGCCAAGCAGGTTCAGGAAGAGAAAAAGACGAAGGTGAAATACTTGGTCGGCACGATGATCGAGATCCCTCGCGCCTGCCTGATCGCGGATGAGATTGCGAAAGACGCGCAGTTTTTCAGTTTCGGAACCAACGACCTCACCCAGACGGCGCTGGGCATGAGCCGCGACGACTCCGGCTCGTTCCTGCCCGCCTACCAGGAATTGGAGATTCTGAAAAAGAATCCCTTTGCCTCCGTGGACCAAACCGGCGTCGGGAAACTGATGCAGATGGCCGTGGACCTCGGACACAAGACGCGGCCCGACATCAAGCTCGGCATCTGCGGCGAACACGGCGG
>JACQWK010000572.1 GCA_016209525.1 Verrucomicrobiota bacterium | reverse complement strand
TCCCGGCAATCGGACCTCCTCTCCCCGTCCCCCTCCACCATCCGTTGGAAGAGAGGGTGACGTTTGGTCCGTCCTCATTCGGAGTTGCGCCCACGTCGGCAGCATCTACAGATTGAAACGCTGCGCAAATCGCAGCCGCGAAAGGGCCCATGTAGAACGGCCGGACTGACCGGCGTGTGTTCCCTCTCCCTTGAGGGAGAGGGTCAGGGTGAGGTGGGTGGCCTGGACAGACCAGAGCCGTCGGGAGTGGACGGCAATCTCTCCCTCACCCCGGCCCTCTCCCGCTGGGAGAGGGAGTGTGCTTTTTCGCCGTCCGGAAGGTAGTGGCTTGGAATCGCGCCGGGTCGGAGACCGGCGCTCCAAGCCGGTTTTTCTTCTAGGATTCAGGGCGTGAAAGCTTATGCTCGCGCGGATGCGCTGGATGCTGTTGGGATCGGCGACAGGACTTGGGATGACACTATGAAGCCAAAAGGGACTCTACTGCGAAGAGGTGTGCAAGGTGCGATGGGGTTGATGCTGGCGTGGCTGGCAAATCTGGAAGTCGTAATCAACATCAACGCGGCCGAGTCCGGTTCCAAGCTGCCCAACATCGTGCTTATCTATGCCGACGATCTGGGTTACGGCGACCTGGGCTGTTATGGCACGACAAAGGTCCGCACGCCGAACATCGACCGCCTCGCGCAAGAAGGCTTGCGCTTCACCGACGCGCATTCGCCATCCGCCACCTGCACGCCCTCGCGTTACGCGCTCCTCACCGGCGAATATGCCTGGCGCAAAAAGGGCACCGGCGTCCTGCCCGGCGACGCGAGACTCATCATTCAGCCGGGCCGCACGACGCTGCCATCCATTCTGCAAAAAGCCGGTTACAAGACGGGCGTGGTCGGGAAATGGCATCTCGGTCTTGGTGAAGGCAACGTGGACTGGAACGGCGAGATCAAGCCAGGCCCACTCGAAATCGGTTTCGATTCCTGCTTCCTGATTCCGGCGACCGGCGACCGCGTTCCTTGCGTGTATGTTGAGAACCATCGTGTGGCCGGCCTCGACTCAACGGACCCCATCCGTGTGAGTTACAGCGCGAAGATTGGAGATGATCCCACGGGCAAGGATCAACCGGAGCTGCTCAAGATGCATCCGAGCCACGGCCACAACATGACGATTGTCAATGGCATCAGCCGGATCGGCTACCTGAGCGGCGGCCACTCGGCGCGCTGGGTCGATGAGGACATGGCGGACGTGATCACTCGGAAGGCCGTGACGTTCATCGAGCGGCACAAAGGTGATCCCTTTTTCCTCTACTTCGCAACGCATGATATCCACGTGCCGCGCGTGCCGCATGCGCGCTTTGCGGGCAAGACCGAACTCGGCCCGCGCGGGGACGTGATCGTGGAGCTGGACTGGTGCGCGGGCGAAATCCTGAAGACTCTCGACCGTTTGAACCTTGCCGAAAACACGTTGGTCATTTTCAGCAGCGACAACGGTCCGGTGGTCGATGACGGGTACAAAGACGACGCTGTGACCAAACTGGATGGCCACAAGCCCTCCGGTCCATTGCGCGGCGGCAAGTACAGCAATTTCGAGGGTGGGACGCGGGTGCCGTTCATCGTGCGCTGGCCCTCGCGCGTGAAACCCGGCGTGTCGGACGCGTTGCTCGGTCAGATCGACCTGTTCGCGTCGCTGGCGGCGTTGACCGGCCAGAAACTCGCCACTGACGACGCGCCCGACAGCTTTGAGGGGCTGGCGGCGCTGCTCGGCGAATCGCGGACAGGCCGCGATCATTTAGTCGAACATGCCGGTGTCCTGGCGCTGCGCCAAGGAACTTGGAAGCTCATCCAACCTGGGAAAGGCCCGAAAGTAAACCAGAACACCAATACTGAAACCGGGAATGATCCGCAGCCTCAGCTCTACCATCTCGCGGACGATCTGAGTGAGACAATCAACTTGGCGGAAAAACGCCCTGAAAAAGTTCAGCAGTTACAAGCACTGCTCGAGAAGATCCGCAAGTCGGGCCGCAGCCGCTTCTGACCGTATTCCCTCTCCCTTGGTGTGTGTTTAGCGGAGCGCGGCCTTCCAGGCCGCAGCAGCCGCCATATTGCGGCCCGCTCCCAATCTCTCGCTCGTTCGCGGCGTGCGAACCCGCTGCGGCCAAGATGGCCGCGCTCCACGCTAAACGCGTGCCTCCCTTGAGGGAGGGTCAGGGTGCACTGCTGTTGAATTAAGGTCAACCGCCCGTTTCTTGCTCTTAATCGTGCTCTTACACTTACTCCGGAACTCCCTGGAGAGATTAAGATTACGAGTAAGAGTAAGAGTAAGACTGGCTCAGGATGGAATCGAATCCATTCTTAATTCAACAGGAGTTGGGTCAGGGTGAGGGTGAAAATGCCCGACAATCCTGGGCGATTGGGACTTGCTGACGATTCTCCCTCACCCGGCTCTCACCCGCTGGGAGAGGGAGAATCGAGCGCTCTGGTTTCTCAAGAACTCCGGCCACTTCCGCACAAATACTGTTGCTGACACGCTCCAAATCCACTCAATTACTCGCATGCGTTTCAAATCCGAAGTTATCTCGCTGCTGATTAATCCCGGCATCATCGCTGTCGTGCGCGCACAAAAGCGCGAACAAGTCGTGCCGTTGACCGAAGCTCTCGTTCAAGGCGGAGTCATCGCGGTCGAAATCACGATGACCACGCCTCAGGCCATCGAAGCGATCAGCGAAGCCACACAGCACTTTGGCTCCCGCGCGTTGATTGGCGTGGGGACGGTTTTGGACGGGAAGACGTGCCGGACGGCGATTCAAGCAGGGGCGGAGTTCGTGGTGAGCCCGATTACGAAAGCCGAGATCGTGGAAGCGGCGCACGCGGTGGATCGGCCGGTGATGCTGGGCGCTTACACGCCCACTGAAGCGCAGACAGCGCACGAACTCGGAGCCGATTTCGTTAAACTTTTTCCGGCGGACGGCTTGGGTCCAAGTTACATCAAGGCCCTCCGAGCGCCTTTGCCGCATTTGAAAATCGTTCCGACCGGCGGAGTGGATCTGAACACGGCGGCAGACTTCATCAAAGCGGGTTGTGTGGCGCTGGGCGCCGGGTCGTCGCTCGTCTCGGCGAAACTGCTGCAAGAAGCCAAGTGGCCGGAGATCACCCGACTGGCCCAAGAATTCGTGGCCGTTGTCAAGAAGGCGCGTGGGCGATAACCATGCCGTCCGACCCAAAGAACAAAGGGTCTGTGCGCTCAACCATGACCCAACGCACTTCCTCGGAAATCGCCCCTCCCCAATCCAACATGGGTCTCGGAGATCCGTTTCCCGTTGGTTTGCTCTTACTCGCCCTCGTGCTCACGGCCGGATTGACCGGCTGGCTTGGCTGGAACGCTTTCTATCGCGCGCCCGATGTTGAACCGAAACAGAAGGCTGAGATCGTCCTGGTGACGGGGTTGATGCTCGTGCTTTCGCTCGCCGCCTGGCTGCAAGTCATTCGCACCGCGAACACCTGGCGCACGACTCTGACCGCCGGTCTGGCCAAACAGGAATCAATCCAGGAAGAGCTCCGGGAGTCGCGGGCTTTTTACGCGTCGTTGGTCGATGTCCTGCCCCAGAGCATCCTTCGCAAGGACCTCCAAGGCCGGTTCACGTTTGGGAACAAGAAGTTCTGCGCCATGCTCCGGAAGCCGCCGGAAGAGATTATCGGCAAGACCGACTTCGACTTCTTCCCTCAAGATCTCGCCGAAAAGTACCGGCGCGATGACCAGGCCGTCATCACGAGCGGAATGACATTCGAGGCCGTCGAGGAACATCACACGCCGCAGGGCACGCGGCTGTTTGTCAACGTCGTGAAAACACCCCTTTACGACTCGCGCTGGAAGATCGTCGGGATTCAGGCGATTTTTTGGGATGTGACCGAGCGAAAGCGCGCGGAGGAAGCGCTCGCGCAGAAAGCCGAAGAATTGGCGCGGTCCAACGCCGAGCTCGAACAATTCGCGTATGTCGCTTCCCACGATCTGCAGGAACCGCTCCGAATGGTGGCGAGTTACACCCAGCTTCTCGCCCGCCGCTATCAAGAGAAGCTCGGAGCCGACGCGCTGGAGTTCATCCAATACGCGGTCGATGGGGCCAATCGGATGCAGCAATTGATCAACGATCTGCTCGCCTATTCGCGCGTGGGATCGAAGGGGAAAGAATTCGGAAAGGTGGATTGCGCGGTGATCTTGGGGCAAGCCATCGCCAACTTGCGGGAGGCCATCGAAGCGTCGGCGGCTCTGGTCACGAACGATGACTTGCCAACCGTCTCCGGCGATGCTACCCAACTCGTCCAACTTCTTCAGAACTTGATCAGCAACGCGCTTAAGTTTCACGGTTCAGACGCTCCGCGAGTCCACGTCTCGGCGGCGTTGCGAGATCGCCCAGGCGCCGCCGAGGAAAAAGACTGGCTCTTCTCCGTCCGCGATAACGGGATTGGGATTGACCCGCAGTACTCGGAGCGCATCTTCGTGATTTTTCAGAGGCTCCACACGCAGGCGCAGTATCCCGGCACCGGCATTGGCCTGGCGATCTGCAGGAAGATTGTCGAGAGGCACGGCGGCCGCATTTGGGTGGATTCCCAACTCGGCCAAGGAGCCACTTTCTTTTTCACCATCCCGGTTCATTCCAACCAATGAAGCGAATCCAACCCAACGGCAGACCGATTGAAATCCTCTTGGTTGAGGACAGCGCCGGCGATGTGCGCTTGACCCAAGAGTCTCTCCGCGAGAGCAAGGTGCGAAACAACCTCAATGTTGTGCCGGACGGCATTGAGGCGATGGCCTATTTGAGGGGCCAAAACGGGTATGCCGATGCCCTTCGGCCCGATCTGATCTTGCTGGATCTCAACCTGCCGAAAAAGGATGGCCGCGAAGTGCTCCTGGAAATCAAGGCAGACCCGGATCTCAAGAGGATTCCGGTGGTTATTTTGACGACTTCCAGGGCCGAGGAAGACATTCTCCGCACCTACAATCTCCACGCCAATTGTTACATCACCAAACCGGTCAATCTCGACCAGTTCATCAAGGTGGTGCGCGCGATCGAAGACTTCTGGCTGACCATCGTGAAACTGCCTCCCGAGTGATTCCAGCCCATGGTAAACCAGCCGGTCAAAGTCTTGCTCGTGGAGGACAACCCTGGCGACGCCCGGCTGCTGCGCGAAATCTTGGAGGAAGCTCCCCGAAGCGCGTTCGAACTCGCCCAGGCGGAAAGCCTCGGCGCTGCCTTGCGAGAACTGGAGCCGGGCCGTTTCGGCTTGGTGCTGCTGGATCTCTCCCTCCCCGACGCCCGCGGCTTGGAGACTGTGACCCGGATGCGCAAGGCGGCGCCCGACATTCCTATCGTGGTTCTGACCGGTTTTGACGACGAAGGCTTCGCGCTCGACGCCGTTCGGGAAGGAGCGCAGGACTATCTGGTTAAGGGGCAAATTCACCACAACCTGCTCGTGCGCGCGATGCGCTACGCCATCGAGCGCCACCGGCTTTTAAGGGAACACCAAATACTCGAGGCGCGGCTGCTCCAGTCCCAGAAATTGGAGTCGATCGGCAAACTGGCGGGGGGAATCGCCCATGATTTCAACAATCTTTTAACCATCATCTATGGTCACTCGTCCCTCCTGCTCGAGGCCAAGCATCTGCCGGCGGAGTTCGTCAGCTCCGTCGAGAGAATTTCCATGGCAGCCAAGAGAGCCTCGAACCTGACGCGGCAGTTGCTCATGTTCAGCCGGAAACAACCCCTTCAGCCCAAGAAGCTTGATCTTCGCCATGTGGTGACCAGCATGGTCCGGATGCTGCAGCCGATCCTCGGCGAGGACATCACCCTTCAGGTTGAGCACGCTCCCAAGCTGCCTGCCGTCTGCGCGGATCAAAGCATGATGGAGCAAGTGATCATGAACCTGGCGCTCAACGCGCGCGATGCCATGCCCAAAGGCGGCACGTTGCGACTCCAGACTTTTGCTCAAACCCGCCACGACATCCCGTTGGATCTGAGCGCAGGAGTTCGCCGCGAGTCGTTTGTTTGCCTGGCGGTTCGCGACACCGGATGCGGCATTCCACCGGAACAGCTCGCCCATGTCTTTGAACCGTTCTACACAACGAAGGATCCCGGCCATGGCACCGGCTTGGGGCTCGCTACGGTCTATGGGATCGTGCAGCAACACAACGGATGGATCAACGTGGCGAGTGAACCGGACCATGGCACGACGTTTGAGATTCTCCTTCCTTCCGCCGGAGATTGCGGGGAAGCGTTCGAAGAACAACAACCCACGGCTCCTGTTCCCAGAGGATCCGAAGTGGTTTTGGTGGTGGAAGACGAGGTTGCCTTGCGGGAGCTTTTGCGAGCCACCCTGGAGTCCAATGGTTATCAAGTGTTCGAAGCGGACTCAGGCGTTGCCGCGCTGAGCGTCTGGCGCGACCACAAGAGCAGCATCGCGCTCTTACTCACCGACGTGGTGATGCCCGGCGGGCTGACCGGCTGGGAACTGGCAGAACGGCTCCGAGCCGACAAGCCCGACCTCCGGGTCCTCTTGACCAGCGGCTACGCCAAGGAGATTACCGACCACGGTTCCGCGGTGCGCAAGGATTTCAAATTCCTCGCCAAGCCGTATCGGCCCGATCACATCGCACGCCTGGTTCGAGACAGCCTGGACGCAGAACCTGCCAAGCGCGCAGAACAGAATTCTCCGTAGCGCAACTTGCAGTGCGCCGAGAACTCCCAGGCGCTGAAACGTGTCGGCCACGCCGCAGAATGCAATTCTGCGAAACGGCAGATTGAAAATCTGCGCCACGAGTTTGTGCAGTTTCCGGGGAGGAATGATTTGTCTTTTGGTCGGAGCGGCCGCGGATTATTCTCGGTCCATGCAAAGGCTCATTTCATTTCTTCGGTTTGAATTCGCCTCGGTTGCTCTGATGCTGCTGACACTCGGCTGGGTTGGCTGCGCGACTTCCAAGATCGACTGGAACACGCGCGTCGGAAGTTACACCTATGACCAGGCAGTGCTGGAGCTTGGCCCAGCGGAGAAATCCGAAACTCTGAAGGATGGGACAAAAGTGGCGGAGTGGATGACCTCCCGGGGATACGCAAGCGGCACGATGACCTCATTGGGAGGCCATTACTACGGCTCCCCTTGGATTCATTATTACAGCGAGCAGCCCTCGCCCGATTATTTCCTGCGATTGACTTTTTCGCCGGACGGCGTCCTGCGGGCTTGGCGGAGAGTGCAGCGGTAATTTCAAATCCCTGTCAAACAGAGACGAATACCCCTCACCCCATCCCTCCCCGTCCGTACGTGTTTAGCTTGGTAGGGACATCGCGCTGCGATGTCCACGCCCGCGCAGTAGCGGGCGGAAGGAGGGTGGAGCACGCGTCCTTTCGGGGCCAAAGCATTGCGCCGCTGCACGCGGCGCGGACGGCGCGGCGCGCCATCCCTACGTCGCTAAACACACACCCCCATCCGATGGGGAGAGGGTGTTCGTAGGACCGGTGAGGGGCATTGCAAAAACGTGTTCACAACGGTTGGTTTCCTCTTAATCGCTGACTGGCAGAAAGACTTTATTTGCTTTCCCCGCGAGGGAATTCGTGATTAACTCCGGCTATGCGCGTTGACGTTGGCATCTGGGCGAAGCTCAACCGGTTGGTGATCTTCTTGCTGGTGTTCGCGATTGTTCTCGGTGTGGTCATTTGGTACATCCCGGTGATCAAGAACAACGAGGCGCTCCGGAAAGAAATCCTGATTCTTGCCAGCCAAGTCCAGCAGGAGGAGGAACAGGCCAAGCGGCTCGAGGCCAGGATCCGAGCGCTTCGCAACGACCCGAAAGCCGTCGAACGAGTGGTCCGTGAAAAGCTCGGCTACGTCAAGCCGGGCGAGACCATGATCCGGTTCCTGGACCCTGCTGCGTCCGCGGCATCCGGCCTTTTCTAAGCGCAATGATTCAGGTGGAAAACCGCTGATGGACGCCAATCAACGCGAATCAAAAGCGGCATTTCCGCCTTCTTGAATTTCCCCGCCTATTCCATTCGCGTGCATTGGCGTTCATTCGCGGTTGACCTGAGCAGTTAATCCTAAACGTCGCACACCTTCGCGGCGTGGCGGAGGGCCAGCACGCGGTCTGGCCACGTGGGAATGAATTCCTGCGCGACGTAGCCGTCGAATCCGGTTTCCAGGATCGCCCGCATGATAGCCGGATAGTTCAGCTCCTGAGTTTGATCCAATTCACCCCGACCCGGCACCCCTGCCGTATGATAGTGGCCGATGAGATCCCTGTATAGTCGGAGTCGGCGGATGACATCGCCATTCATGATTTGCACGTGGTAAATGTCGAACAGGAGTTTCATGTTCGGCGAGCCCACGCGCTTGATGAGTTCGACGCAGAAATCCACATTATCCCCGAAGTACCCAGGATGACCTTTCATCGGATGGGAGTTGTCTCGGCTGTTGAGGTGTTCCAGACAGAGATTGACTTTCTTCTGCTCCGCGTAACCGATCGCGCGTTTCCAGCATTCGACGCAATTGCGGGCGCCCGCTTCGTCGGTGATGCCGGGCTCGCGCATGCCGGTGAAGGTAATGACGTTTCGACAGCGGACCTGCGCCGCCAGGTCAATTCCCTCTCGCAGCCTCTGCTCAACAAAGTCGTGGTTGGCCGGGTTGAACGGCCCTCGGCTGAATCCGTGGCTTCCGACCAACGACACGGCCAGTCCCAATTCGCGGATCATCGCGTAATGCTTCGCGTCGATGCCTTCCATCGCCACGAGTCCGATCTCCTTGCAGTGGCGGGCGAGCTCAGGCGCCGGCATTGGATTGTATGTCCAGCCCATGATCGATTGCTTGATCCGGCCATTTCGGACCCGGAAGTCAGGTTCGACTTCCGGAGCCGCCTCAGCAGAGCCTAACGCCGGCGCGACTGCCGTGCCTGCAAGAGCGGCCGCAGTCTTGAGCCAGGTGCGGCGGCTGACGCTGGCGGAAGAAGAGGAAACATCGACCTCGAGGCCGAGACGCGCCTGTTTTGAAGTATTCATGCGCCCACTATTGCAGTAACCGTCCGCACCAGCAATGAGAACCGGCGAACGGCGCTGAGCCTGGGGCGCGGCTCACATCTTCCGCCCAGTGTTGCTTGGATCCTCTCCGAAGTGCTGACGGACCCGGTCGGATTGGGGATGGGTAATCGAGGGCTACAGAGGAGACCGCGGGATGGACTCCACGCGGAATGTTTGTAGTCCCGCCTTTAGGCGGCCCCAACCGGCTTATAGCCGTGACTACAAACGCCGACCTGTCGTTCATCCAACGGTCTCGACAATAGTTCTCGGTGATCGACTCCATTCGCCAATCGTCAAGGGCCCATTCTCATATAGGATTAAAGTGGAGCCGTGCGCCGACCGATCATTAAGGTACGGGTCGACCTATTCAGACCCGTTAGTTCCTCAGGCGGCTTTGTGCAT
>JACQWK010000563.1 GCA_016209525.1 Verrucomicrobiota bacterium | reverse complement strand
TCATCCCGCGAGCCTAAAAAGTTCCGGACCGTTTGTCCCGCAAAAAGTGATTACATCCTATTGATCAGACAGATGCGCTCCGCGATGCCTTCGCCCTGGCTCCTCCCCAGGGCAGCATCAAGCTCGTGAAATCCTCCCTCTCCTCCATCAGATGGAGGAGAGGGCTGGGGAGAGGAGGCGCGTATTTGTTGGTTCCCCCTCTCCTCGATCCACTCCCCACTCGTTCCTCGCGGGGAGAGGATGGAGAACTTGATGCAGCCCTTGCTCCACCCCGGCGGCGCATCCCGAATTTGTTCGAAGCGGCGGGCGTCTCGCCTGCCGTAGAGCTGGTGCGTCCCGCCCGGCGGTCTCAGCGGGAAACTGGCATTGTCTGAGAGCGCGTTCGGAAAATCGTTCTGGGGTAGCACAGGCGACCCGCCTGTGCCGTCGGGCGACTCGCTCGGCGGAACGGGAGACACGTTCGGACCCAGTCCAGATGGCCTACCCGCGAACTGGCTCGCGGCCCTTCCGGTTGGCGAGTCGCCGACCGGAAGGGGCGAGTCGCCCGCGCTACCCAATTTCAAAACACGCTCTGAGAAATTGGCGGCCCGCTACGGCAGGCGAGTCGCCCCCCGCTACTTCCCATCGCCAACAACTCCGGAATACACCGCCCGCCGGCCGCGGAGCACATTTCGTGCTTTCAAGTTCCCGGCTTCTTGTTTACACGTAACGGGAATGTTCGTCCGGCGAGCGGCCAAGCAGCAATTCACCGTCTCATGCAAGCGGACTTCCTGATCATCGGTGGCGGCATTGGGGGCGCTGTGCTGGGCGAACTGCTCGGTCGCGGCGGCAAGAAGGTCGTGTTGCTCGAAAAAAACACCGGCCCGCCCGGTTATCTGCGGCCGGAAATCCTGTGGCCTGCGACAATTGGTGTCCTGTGCTCACTGGCGCCAAAAAAGGCTTGGGAACAGGAAGCCGCGCTCCCTCTGGGTGGCATCGATCTATTCATTGGCCGGCGAAGTTTTTCCCTGATCTCGCCGGCACTCTTGGGCGAACTCCAAATCCAACCTTGGTTTACCAATCCGAATCTGACACGCGAGTTATTGTTGCGTCTGGATGCCTTCGAGATCCGGCGCGGTGTCGAAGTGACATCCGTTTTGAAAGAAAAGGACCGCGTCGTGGGAGTGCGCGCTTCGGACGTCACTACCGGCAAGCAGAGCGAGTGGTCGGCTCGCTGGATCGTCGGGGACGACGGCCCGCAATCCGTGGTCAGGAAGGCCTGCGGGTTCGCCATGGAGCGGACCATGTTTCCTTTGGACTTTCACTGCTTCGGCTTCGAGTGGCCCGCGAGTTTCGAGGGCACCACCGCGAGAGTCTGGCTGAACGAAGACGGGGATAGGTCGGGCGTCATTGTCCTTGCGGCCGCCCCCTTGCCTGGAACAAAGGGCATCGGCTTCGTCGGCGCGCGGCCTGGGATTGCCGACGGCACGGACACACCCGAGGAATCTTGGAAACGCTTCTGCAGCGCGAATCCCTCCATTCTTGAGATCGTGCGGGAGAGACAATTCCCACGGGATTTCGTTTCCATCCGCAGAGGCTGGGGTCACGTGTCTCAATACGGCACGGGAGGCGCCATCCTGATTGGGGACGCGGCTCATCCGGTCACGCCGATCGGAGGGCAAGGGGCGAACATGTCGGTCGCTGACGCGTGTGTCTTGGCGGAACTGGGGCTGGCGGATGCGAAAGATTTGCTCGCGGAGTATGAACGCAGGCGGCGCCCCGCCAACGAGCGGTCCATGGAGTTCTCCAAGTGGGCCACCCGCCTTTGGTCATTGCCCGGATGGTGCGGACCAGTATCCATCTTTCAGAATATTCTTCGATGTTTAGCCCGGTATCCAGGCGTCATGCGGCGTGCGGTTCGGACAGCCGCGACCGCATTTGAAACGACGACGAACTAGTGCGATGTGGACTGCATGAACGCGAATTGGGACCATGAATCGTAGCCGCCGACGTAAGAAGGCGGATCTGGGTTTTGTGCAGATTGTCCGCCGGGTCACCCCGGCGGCTACGAATCGGCAATTCACGGATGGATTGACACAATGCGCGATTCACCATGCCTGTCCCTCCCCTCAACCCCATGAGCGAACGTCCCCCTCCCACAGCACTGTTGACCGACCTGTATCAATTGACCATGGCCTGTGCCTATTGGAAATCCGGGACGCACACCAAGGAGGCGGTCTTTCACTTGTTTTTCCGCAAGCACCCGTTCCAGTCAGGCTTCAGCATCAATTGCGGGCTCGAAGATGTCATCCGTTACCTCCAGAATTTTGAGTTCTCGCAATCGGACTTAAACTATCTCGCCGGATTGACGGGAGCGGACGGCCGGCCATTGTTCGAACCGGGATTCTTGGAGTATCTGAAAAGCCTTCGTTTGAGTGTCCAGATCGACGGCATTCCTGAGGGAACGGTGGTTTTTCCAAACGAACCCCTCCTTCGGATTCAGGGACCGATCATCGAAGGTCAAATCCTGGAGACTGCGCTCCTGAACATCGTCAATTTCCAGACGCTCATTGCCACCAAAGCCGCGCGCATTGGCTCGGCCACAAGAGGCGATCCGGTCCTCGAATTCGGCCTCCGGCGCGCCCAAGGCGTGGATGGAGCGCTCGCCGCGAGCCGCGCGGCCTACATCGGCGGCTGCGCGGCAACGTCGAATGTGCTCGCCGGAAAACTCTTTGGCATCCCGGTGCGAGGGACCCACGCTCATAGCTGGGTCATGTCATTCGACGACGAACTGGAAGCCTTCAAAGCTTACGCCTTGGCGCTGCCGAATAATTGCACGTTCCTGGTGGATACCTACGACACGCTGGCAGGCGTTCGAAAGGCGGTCGAAGTCGGCCGCTGGCTTCGGAGCCAGGGACACGAAATGATCGGAGTCCGGCTGGATTCGGGGGATTTGGCCTATCTCAGCATGGAAGCGAGAAAGATCCTCGATGCCGCCGGGTTCGGCAGCACACAAATCGTCGCGAGCAACGATTTGGATGAGCAAACCATCGTGAGCTTGCGCGAACAAGGCGCGGCGATCCACGTCTGGGGCGTCGGCACGCGGTTGGTCACCGGCTACGACCAACCCGCGCTGGGCGGGGTGTACAAACTCACGGCCGTGCGCGCGCCCGGTCGCGCGTGGCAATACAAGGTCAAGTTGTCGGAACAGGCGATCAAGGTTTCGAATCCCGGCATCCAACAAGTGCGGCGGTTTCAAAAGGACAACGAGTATATCGGAGACATGATTTATGATGTTGAAATCGGAGTGTCGGATTCTCAGACCATGATCGATCCCCTCGATCCGACTCGGCAAAAGCGAATTCCCAAGGAGGCGGCCGGACGTGATCTGCTGGTCCCGATTCTCCGGGATGGAAAAACGGTTTACAGCCTTCCGCCGCTGCGCCAAATCCGCGACCTCGCACAAAGAGAGCTCGCCGGATTTCATCCTGGCATCAAGCGGTTTCTCAATCCGCATGAATATCCTGTCGGCCTCGAATCGCGGTTGATGCAGCTCCGGACGAAACTCATCCTGAACGCCCGAGGCAGGAAATCGTGATGCTGGCTGTCCTCAATTCTCATCCATTGAATTGGTGCCAGCACCAATCTGAAAAGAAGCAGCCCTCTCCCTGCCCTCTCCCGTCATCGGATGAGGGGAGAGGGTGGCCAAAGGCCGGCTGAGGGGCATCAGTTGAGTTTCGAACTCCCCCAACATGACACGTCAAACTCCAGATAAGTCCACGCTCTTTGAAGGGAAACACATTCGCCTGATTCGCTGCGGCCATTGGGAATATGCCGAACGAACGAAGGCGAGCGCGGCGGTCATGATCGTGGCGGTCACTCAGGATCAACGACTGATCCTGATCGAACAGTTTCGGCTTCCGTTGGGCAAGCCAGTCATCGAACTTCCAGCCGGACTGGTTGGAGACATTGAAGGGCAGGAAGCCGAAGCGATGGTTGCGGCAGCGCATCGCGAACTGGTCGAGGAAACCGGCTACGAAGCCAGTGGATTCGTTCATTTAACCACAGGTCCTCCGTCCGCGGGGTTATCCTCCGAAGTCGTGGCCATGTTTCGAGCGCTGGACGTGCGCCGCGTCGGCGCCGGCGGTGGGGATGCGCACGAGGAAATAGAAGTGCACGCAATCCCGCTCCCAGAAGTGGACGCTTGGCTCAGCCGGCGGGCCGGTGAAGGCGCGTTGATCGATCCGAAAGTCTATGCCGGGCTCTATTTCGCGAGGTCGGAGAGTGTCCGGCGATGGCGCGGGTAGCGCTGCGCGCCTCGGAGGCGTCGATGCACCGCAACGCCGACATTCCTGTCGGCAGAGTCCGAGGCATTCCTGACTCGCGTGCGACATCTGCGGGCCGAAAATCTGCCGGCTCGAAAGCCGTCGCTACGAACAGCCGCGGACAGAACGGAAGGCCTCCAAGGACGGCAAGATCCGTTGGCGCGCAAACTCGATGTCCTCCGGAAAATCAATCTCAGTCCAGGGAAGGCCGGTGACGTCTTCGTATCCAAAGCGGCCGGCGAGGACCAAGGCTCGGAGGACTTCATCGTAGGACTCCGCCCGCCGTTCCCCCGCGGAGCGTTGCTTGGTTTCCTCGATCAGCATCGGAACGTCGGCGCCATCCAGCTTGAAGAAGCCGATCGACTCTCCCACCAGTTCGGCGTCACCCTGCCACTTCTTCTTGAAATCCACGGGATGTCCCTGGCGGACCGGCACGAGGACCGGATCATCATCCGCGGTTGAGAAGTTGCGATCCAGAAGAAGCGCCGTGCGGTGTTTCGATGCGATCAAACGGCGGAGCATCTCCGCCGGATACAAGACATCACCATCCATGAGCAGCACCGGGGGCGAAGCCGCCAGGATATCGGGCAGCGAGACATGGAAACTCAGCACGCTTCCTTCCGTGAAATGTTCATTGACCGCTTCCTTGATTTTGAGGCCATGCCTGGCTTTCAGAGTGGGGAAGACGGATCGGATCATCTCGCGTTTGTGCCCGGTGATCACGACCAGGCGTTTCACGCCCACTTCGGCGAGTTGACACGCATGCCATTCCAGCAACGTTTGCCCTCCGAATTCGATCAGGATCTTGGGTCGATCCGCATAGTCGGGACCAAGCCGAAGCGCTCTGCCTGCCGCATAGATGAAAGCCGTTATCATTGGTTCTCAGTTTTCCTGATCCGAATCCGCGAAGCAAGCGTATGCGCCCGGCAGCACGGCTTGCTTTCATGCCAGAATTCTTCGTAGCGCAGACTTGAAGTCTATCAGTATCGCCTGGAACTCTGTCATGCGCCCTCCCCGCCATCAGGCACGCCTTCCACACGACGGCGCCAATGGCCGCGTTACGCGGCCCTGTCCAATCGCTTTCGCAGACGCCGAAGATCGAACTCCTCCGCATACACGATGGTCAACCCAATCAGCGCAAACACCACCTCCCGGCCCCGACGCAGGATGGCATAGCTCACGCCAAACGGATCGGGAAGCCCGGCCACGCGGCACATGAGGACAATGCCCGTTTCTTGGACGCCCAACGCGCCCGGGACCAGGACTCCGAAAATCTTCGCCACACCCACGAAGGCTTCGATCACCACCGCTGGAGCCAATCCGATCGGTGTTCCCAGCAGATAAGCAACCGTCAGAACCTCCAAGGTGCCCAGCAGCCATCCCGCGAGATACGAAGTTGCGCTCAAACAGAAGTGCTTTCGGTCGCGGCGATAGAATTCCAATAGCCGGTCGTCTATGGATCGCATCAGTTCCAATTTGCGGGTGGCCGTCCCGTTGAACACACGCAAGACCTGGAGGAGTCGCAGCGCGAGCGAAAATGGCCCGATCTTTTGCAGCCAAAAAAGGACGGCCAACGCCGTGAGAATCACACCAACGGCAACCCAGGCTGCTCCGTCAAGCCGGCCGCCGGACGCGGTCACCCGGCTTAAGGCGCAGGCCGCGATGGCCAAAAACAACACCTGGCTCAAGGTTTGCGCGGTCTTCCCGGCGACCACACTGCTGGTACCATCCGCCGTTGCGACACCCCGCTTCTGGAGGAGATACACTTTGAGCGCCTCCCCGCCAATATACGCGGAAGGCACCACATTGTTTACGGCTTCGCCGGCCCAGCGAATGCGCAGCAGCGTGCGGAAGGGTGTGCCCGGCGGCAAATTCCGGCCAAAGGCAAACCGCCACCCCATGGCGTCCGCCAGATAAACGAACACGTAAGGAATCAGCACGAGAACTGTCTGCCAGTGCAACTGAACGAACGCGGCGAAGATTTGGCCTGGGCCGGCTTGGCGGATGAACCACGCCAACAGCGCTAGGCCCACTCCAAGGAGAAGCAGGCGGATCACTGCCTTCATGTTTGCGTTAAGGGAGCCTTTCAACACTTCCATCGTCTTCTCCGCCGACGGACTGGATCAGCAACGCGGTCACCCAAAAAATGTGGACACCGATCGCCGCCAACCAGAGAAACCATTCAAGCTTGTCGAAACAAGCCAGCGCCAGCACGAGCACTGAAAAATCTCGCGTCGTGGCCTTATCGAGAAATTTCTGCAAGCGAGGATTGGGGCTGTCTTTGGACCGGAGCATGCCGCGCAGCACGACCAGGAATGACAACAGGACGCCCAGCACGGCGCTTCCTCCGAGGATCCAGGTCTGCGGCGCAAAAACCCCGCGCGACGCACCGTAAGCAATGGCGCCGAACACTGCGACGTGGACCACTTGGTCAGCCCCAATGTCCAGCCATTTTCCGATGGGCGATTCTTTGAAGACCATCCGCGCAACGTCGCCATCGACACAATCGACCAGGGCGGAAAGCTGAAACAGGATTGCTCCCCAAATGTTGAAGGCATGATCGCCGCGAGCGAACAAGCAGGCTCCGGCCAGGCCGATTCCCATCGAAGCCAGCGTGACTTGATTGGGCGTGACCGGGGTGTGAATCAGACCTTTGGACAACCATCGCCCCAACGGCCGATTGAAATGAACATCCACAAAACCATCCGTGTCGCTGGTCAGCGATTTCCAAAGCATTCGCTCGGCATGACGAGCGGAAGCGAAATCAATGACCCGCTCCGCGATTCCGACTGCTCGCAAGCCTTGCTCGCGCTTGAGAATGTTTCCAACCCTTGCCGCGTTGCACGCGAGCGGGAAAGCCGAATCGACCGTCGCGCTTTCTCCCTCACCCCGGCCCTCTCCCTTGGCGAGAGGGAGAAATGGCTTCCCATCTTCTCGGTTCGGCGCGCAGCCGGCCTGAAGCAGCTCTGTTTGACATCTCTCCCCTCCCCTGCCCTCTTCAGTCCCTTCTCCCGCCGATGAACATCTCGCTGCTTGCTCAAGTGTTACGGTGCCGATAGGCAACAACTCTCCCCGCGAGTCGATTAGCCGCCCATTTGTGGCGATGAGGCGCTTGACGTCTCCGGTCTGCACCAAAACTTCGCAAACCGCGATCAATGTGCGTTCGGTGATGACCGGATTGGCCCGCGTAACCTCGATTTCGCACCCGAGTGCGCGCGCCCGCTTCAGGGCAGGTAGGCTTCCGAGACAGACGATCTTGATCGGCCGGCATCCCCCGCGGTGCAATGTGACCACCAAGCGATCAAGCAAGGAAAGCGTTCCGAGTTTCAGCGACCCAACCGACGGATCGCAAAATATGACTGCGGGAATCATGAAACTGTCATCGGTCAACAAGCTGCCGGCCGGCGGTCGGTCCGCGCTGCCCCAGTGCCCTGGTTTCGAGTTCGGCTCGGCGGCGGAACATTCCTGTGAGCCTAGTAGGACCTTTGATGAGGCTTGCTCCCCTCCCTCTCCCAGCGGGAGAGGGCCGGGGTGAGGGAGAATGCTTCGAAGTGACCGGCGGCTTGAGAAGTGTCGCTCGCGAACGGTCCGAGCCGCTGGCTGATCTTTGTTCTTTCTGAGAATGCGAAACGGAATCGGAGGCAGGCAAGATGCCTGCCTTGCTTTGGAAGCACGCTCTTACAGATTCGCGAGGCACAGCGGAGGTTCCTTCAGTTCTTCGGCTTGCCGATTCCTTCGCTGGGCACCTTCATCAGGCGCACCCCGTGGCACAAGGCAAAATAGCCCTCCGCCTTTGCCACACCGATTCCCACCAACTCTTCCCCTGCCCTACTCAACGCAAACTCGATCGTGACTGGCCCATGAAACCCTTCCTGGGTCCGGAGCAGACCCCGCGTTTGGCCTTTCAGGATTTGGTTGGCAAACGAAACCTCCCGAAGCTGCGCCGGTGGGCGTTGACCAAACTTCGCCGTAACGGCGCTCGCACCGGCGACGGTCAGAACCATGGGAATGGCTCCGTCCCAATGCTCCAACGCGCCTTTCCACTCCCCCAAGAACGGATCGGGATTCTCTCGGGCCGGTTCTTTCGTGACAGTTTTCCGGGGCTCTTCGCGCCAGTCAGGCAACACAGCCCGCGTCAGACCATCGGTCACTTTCCCCAGCAGATCCCCTCCGCTGGCGTTGATCAGAATCACAAATCCCGCTTTGTCATTTACAAATCCACGGACCCTGGTCGCGACCCCGGGCATGCCGCCGGTGTGCTCAAAAAAGGCATGCCCTAAGACGGAGCCGACCGCCCAGGCGATTCCGAATCCGGCATCGGTTTTTTTCGGATCTGGGGCGGCCGTGACCTTTTGCATCGATCGAGCCGTCTCCTCCTTCAACAGCCGCCGTTCCTCGACGATCCCGCCGTTCAAGTGAAGTCTGAGAAATCGGCTGAGATCTCTCGCGCTGCTCCAAATGGCCGAGGCGCCATTGTGATCGAATCGATACGGCGGCACGCGGATGAGCTTGCCTGACAAATCGAATTGATACTGGACGGTCCCCTGCCCTTCCAGGCCCGGCCGAATCCGATCCGAAGTATGCGACATGCCGGTGGGATCATAAACAGTTTGCTCCATGAATTCCCGCCAAGGCATCTCCGATACGATTTCCGTGATGTAATCCAGGATGCCGAAGGCCAAATTGCAGTACTCGACTCGTGATCCCGGTTCGGTGTGCGCGATGCCATAGCGTCGAATGACTTCGTCGTGAGATAAGGGCGGCACATCGTCATAATAGAAATTATAGTGCACCTGCATCCCGGAGGTGTGGTTCGCCAACCGCCGAAGGGTGATCTCCCGCTCTGAGCCGCGATTGGCGCGGATTTTGGGGCCTGGAAGGTAGTCATTGGCCGCTTTGTCCAAGTCGATTTTGCCGCGGTCCGCGAGCACCATCAGACCTGTGGCGGTGATCGGTTTCGAAACGGAAGCCAAAAGGTAAATGCTGTCCGCGGTCGCGGGCCGGCGTGCCTCCAAATCCGCGTAGCCAAAACCTTCCGCCCAGACCAGCCGATCATTTTTCACCACCGCGACTGCGATCGATGGAGCGCCGCCCTCGGCAATCTCCTGCCGGATTAGCTTTCTGACATCCGCAAATTCCGGCGGCACATCCGTTTCTGACCCGAGAGCCGCAAGGATGCCAACACCGAGTGCGAAGGCACAACAAAGACGGATAGTTCGATTCATATTCAGATCGTCGCGCCCGAACCTACCAATCAGGCTGAGAAATGCCCGCCCAAAATTTCGCTGGCGGTTGTGGAAGGTTGGATTCGAAACGGTAGCCGCCGAGGTGACGAGGCGGACGAGACAGGTGTTAACCCATAACTATGGCCGCCGCAGCGACGAGGCCGACACTCCGGCCAACACCCACATCCGCCACCTCTCGTCGGCGACCACGGCTCATAATCCCGATGCGTGCCCGAGGGAATCGAACGCTTGCCAGGCACCACGGAGCGCCGGTCTCCGACCCGGCACGCTTCTCTGCTCAATTTGGTTCGTGCCGGGTCGGTGACCGGCGCTCCGCTTTAGACATTGCTTGAAGACTCAGCTCCTTCGTGGACTTCAGAACGGCCTTGGCGCTAGCCTGGCAATTCGGGATTTGGCCGGCTGTACGCCCCTGGAATGTACGGGAATTTATTGGCGAGTCTGTCCGCCAGTTCGACGCCAAAGCCGGGCTTGTCCGGTAGGGTCAAATATCCATTCTTCACGACTAACGGTTCTTTGAACACTTCCTCTTTCAAGGGGTTGAAAGTCTGGTTCAGTTCCAGCATCAGTCGGTTTGGAATCGCCGCCACCAACGCCGCGTTCGCCATTGTGGTCAGCCCGCCGTGCCAGTTGTGCGGGCAGCACGGCTTGCCCTGGGCGTGCGCCATGCGGGCGATATTCCAACCCTCGGTCAATCCGGTGGTATTCGCGTCCGGCTGCACGATGTCGTAAGCATCGCGGTCGATCCATTGCTTGAAATCGAAACGGGACATCATGGTTTCGCCGCCAGAGACCCTGACAATGGGCAGCGCCTGGCTGATCTTGATGTAGCCTTCGATCGCCCCTTCGCCGCGCCGGTTGATCGGCTCTTCAAACCAGAGGAATTTCAATTCCTCCAAGGCCGGGCAGATCTCAAGACACTGCTCCAGTGTCCACCGCATGTTGGCTTCTTGTATCAAGTCGAAATCCGGGCCAACCGCCTTCCGCATCTTTTCGAGGTACGGAATGTACTTTCGAATGGTCATCTGACTGTTCTTCCATTCCGTTCCGATCCGAAACTTAAACGCAGTGTAACCGCTCTCTTTGTGCCGGATCGCCTCGTCGATCAAATCCTCGGGCCGTCTATACCATGCGTATTCGACGCCGCCACTCGCGTACATCCGAATCCGCGGCTCGGGCGTGTTGTCCGTCGCGAGCAACCGCCATACGGGCATCCCCTTTGCCTTGCCGATGATGTCCCACAGCGCGGCATCGACCCCCGCCCACGCGACCTGATAACGGAAAGTTGAATCGCCCCACGACGGCGTCAACCGCTCGACATCGAAAGGGTTCTTTCCGATCAACCTTGGCCGCACGTGGTCCTCGATGAATTTTTTCACCACCTCCGGTCCGCCGTACGGGCTTGGCTCACCAATGCCAACGATTCCCTTGTCGGTGAACACTTCGACCAAGATGGCGTCGGTCTTCCAGACGACAAACGTTCCGGTCACCCACTGCTTCTCGCGCGGGAGTTCGTAGGAGAGCAGCGTGACTTTGACATCGGTGATCTTGAGGTTCTCGCGCGCGATGTTCTCCAGCGGATGGACGCGCATTCCCAACGCGGCCCTTCCCACGGCGCCGAGTGCGCCAAGAGCCGCCGAAGATGCGAGGAATGTTCTGCGCGAAAGGCCGGATGGAGATATTGAGGGAGACATAGAAGTTGCACGCTCCCTTAGCCGTATCTCATTGAATGGTCAACCACGGATTACGCGGAGGACACGGATGAGATTGGTCGGCGACGCCGTTTGCAGTCCGCAACTCGGCTTGTCGAACCAGAGATTGGCCGAACCCAACCACGCACAAGAAGCCGCGAAGCGTCTGTGCGGACGATTTATCGCCGCGTTGGCCCAGGATTTTCCGCTCAAGTTTGGCGGACGGATGAGTTTCAACCTCAAAAGAGTGGTTCAACCGCAACGAACGCAGCGCGGCAAGCCGCAACCGAACGCGCTTGCCGCAACAGAACATAAAGTTCGCAAAGATATTTGATGTTCCTCTTAGCGCTCTTTGCAGTTTTTGCGAGCCCGACGGTTCCCTTGATACCGTTTTCAGGATCCGTCGGCCGTCAGAAAGCAGCGATCAATCGCGCGCACTCCAAAAGCCGGCGCGCCGTGGCCAAGCTCACTTTCGGCAACTCGGCTCATTCTAATCGCCTTCAAGATGTGACGAATCGCGAAAATCACGCCTTTTCACGTATCTCAGCCTTAGCGCCCACCCTGCTGGAGGCTCGCCCCGGGAATGTAATTCTGCATCACCCAGTACTGATCCTCCCCGCTGAAAAAATGAATTGCCAACTGGGTGCCATCGGGAGACCACTGCGGATACCACGGCTCGCCCAGTTCCTTTGGAAGCGGAATTTGGAACGGCTCGCCACCATCAACCGGAACCATCCAGAGTTCATTGTCGCCGCCTTTTGGAAATGCAATGGCGGAGATGAACTTCCCGTTCGGGCACCAACTGTGGATATTCAGGGTGTGATCGAGTTTACTAAAGTCGAAGAGCACACGAGAGTCTCCGTCCTTCACCGATGCAATCCACAGCTTGCCTCTGCCTCCCATCTGTTGGAATGAGATCCATTCTCCGTCCGCTGAGATTGCTTGTCTGACAAATCGCTCCTTGGTCCCAGTCTGCTTTGGCAGCGTCAGGATTGATCTCTTCTGCGCAAGATCGACGACGTGAATCCCCTTCGCGGAACCCCCGATCGCGACGCGGTTTTGGGCCCCTACGGAGAAGTATCCGAGTGGTCCGAGGTCGGATAGAGACACGGGCATCACTGGTTCGATCTCCCCGGAGTCAATCCTGACTTGATAGAATCCGCGGCCTATCGCACCAGCCGAGCTTCCGACGAGCACTGTATTTTCCCCGCTCCATGCTTGGCCTATGCGAAGGAAATTGGCCTCCTGGTTGAGCAATGGCACTCGATTAAGCAGTTGCCCGGAATCTGCCGCGACAATTACCAAGTGAGCCTCCCCCAGCATCGGTGAGACAATTCGGGCGAGCTTTTTGCCGTCCGGCGACCAACCATGTTCCGGTTCGCCGCCTTGGAACATTTTTCTTAGTTTCCCGACAGGCTTGGCAGCCGAAGGATTCATCGGCAGCGTGTAAAGGCCTCCTTCAAACTCTAGCTTGTAGGTGAGTTGGCGATTCTGAACCCGGTCAAGTAGCTCCACGTTCTTGGCGTCCGGGCGAATCAAGATTGGAAATCCAACGATTTGATCGTTTTCGTAGCGCAAGGCCACCAAGTCGATGCTCCCGGCCTGGCTACACTTGAAAATGATGAACTTGCCGTCATCTGTCCACAGCGGCGACTCGATGCGGCCAAGGAACTCGTCGTAATCCAGGAGCAACTTGCCATCCAGACTTAGCACGTGGAGGACCGACCGGGCGGAAGTGGTAGTCACATACAGGAGTCTCTTTCCATCTGGAGAAAAGGTGGGCTTGATGCTCGAGGAGCTTTGCTGCAGGGCCTGCAAGTCTCGGATCGCTTTCGTCCTGAAGGAAATCAAGGAGAGAGTGTTGCTATCAGAGCCTGGATTTCTTATGCCTACTAAGGAGTCCCGGTCGGAAGACCAGTCAAAAATGTAGAGAGGTGTACCCTCGAAAAACACCTCTCTATGCCCGGTCGCCGGTTCATAAAGCAAGACTTTCCTGCTGCTGCCGGAAAGCAAAATTCGCTGACTGTCTGGGGACCACACCGAAATCACTCCATAAAAGTTTTCCTTTTCGGCTTCAAATACTTTCGTCATCTTACCTGTGCCGATTTCCCCGAAGTAAAAATCATAATAATAATTGAAGCCGCAGAAATACCGGCCGTTGGGAGAAACGCCAGGCCCCCAGTAAATTCGGACATCGCCGGTCTCCACTCTTCGCGCGGTCATTGCTGCCGAGGGACGAGGCTCCGCGCGCGAGCTTTCCGGCGAGCTTGCGTCCGGCTTCGATGCTGGCTGCTGGGACATCGTCGATGGCGCTTGCAGCAGCGCGATCACGAGCGTCATCGAGAGGACGATCGAACTCGCTGCCCAAGACCACGCACGGCCGATCAACGCCGTCACGACGGAACTGTTCACGATTTGATCGATTCGAGCATGCAGGCCTCGCTTCGTGCTCACGGCCGGCAGGACGGCGATCGAAGTCGGCTGCACAGCCAGACTCAGCAAGTTCTGCGCGTAGTGGTATCTGGAATGCCCGGCCACGATTACCCACCCGTCGCACGCGAGTTCGCAAAGGTGGCGCAGATACCCTCGGGCCACCCACACCAGCGGATGCCATGGGAAGGCGATTAAGACTAACTCCCCAACGAGTGAGGTGACGTGATCCAGTCGCCGCCAGTGCGCCAGTTCATGGCACACGAGGCTCTCCCACTGCACCGGCCGGCTTGCCGAAAGCAACGCCGCCGGAATGAGCAGGGTCGGACGCCCGCTCCAGCACCAGATCGCCGGCGATTCAATCCCGCCGAAGCATCGGACATTTGCTTCGGTTTTGATGCGTAAATACCGACGTGCCAAATCGACCGCTGCTTGGATCGTTGGGTCCGAAAGCGCGTGGCTGCGCGATAGCACCCTCGCCGCGGATAACAGCGAAACGATCACTCGAACGGATAGCGCCAGCGACATCGCAACCCAGATTCCGAGCGCCCAAGTTCCGAACAGCGGCTGCATTGCCCCCTCTCCCTGAAGGGGAGGGTCGGGGTGAGGGGGAACGCGACGTCCGGCGACCAACTCGATGAATCTATCCCAGGGGCCCCGTTGTGCCTTAGCCGAAATCGTTGCTTCGACCTGAGAATCTTGCTCTGGATGTTCGCGCTGGGCAACAGTGGCGGTGCCAGCGGCCACTTCCTGCAGGTCTTTGGTCTTTGGTTCTTGACCCCGTGCCACAGGTCGTTCCGCTTGAGCCTCGCTCACCGACAGAGTTGAATCCGCCAGAATCACCCCGAGATTCCATTGTCGCGCGACGCAGTAAGCGAACGGAGATGCCAGACATCCCGCCAACGCCAAGAAAAGAACGAAATGCGCGCGAGCAGGCCGGTGTCTTTGCCACCAGGCGGCAACGAGTCCGAGGCAAAGCCAGAACGTCGTAACGACGGCGCAGAACACAAAGATTTGCGAGACATCGAATCGATTCATTTTTTGAGCTCCTCCTTTCGTTGATCGATCATTTTGCGGAGTTCGTTCAGCTCTTTTTCGCTGAGGCCTGTTTGTTGAATCAGATTCTGGAAAAGCAGCATCGGGTCGCCATGGAAGATTTGCTTGAGAAGGCGTTGCAGGGAGCGGGCTCCTTCCTTTTCGCGGCTAGTGGCTGGAAAGAAGACATGCGCACGGCCCTGTTCCTCGTGTTCAAGCCAGCCTTCCTTTTTCAGCTTTTGCACCGCGGAGAGGAAGGTTGTGTAGGCGAGCTGATTCTCCGGATCCATCTCGCCT
>JACQWK010000562.1 GCA_016209525.1 Verrucomicrobiota bacterium | reverse complement strand
TCCGGCGCGGAATTGGATCGTTGGCGAAGGCCGGGCCATCATGGAGACCGATGTGGAGAGCGCCCGGGACGTATGCGTGCTGGGCGCAGGGCTGGCCAAGATTCTTTTCCCATTCGGTTCGGCGGTGGGTGACCACGTCAAGTTCAATGGCATCAACTACTCCGTGGTGGGTGTGTTGGAATCCAGAGGCATGATGTTGGGCGGCGACCAGGATAACTTCGCGGTGATTCCGGTCACCACGGGACTCAACCGATACGGCCGCATCTGGAGGAGTCTGTCGATTCTGGTCCAAGCGAGAGACCCAGCGAGTTACGGCGACGCCGTCGAGCAGGTCCGGGGCATTCTTCGGGCTGTGCGGAAAGTTCCGCCGGGCCAAGAGGACGATTTCGAGATTTTCTCGAATGATTCCCTGATCGAACAATTCAAGCGCTTCACGTTCACCGTGCGGGTGGGCGTGGCCGTGATCAGTTCCATCGCGCTGCTGGCGGCAGGAATCGGCATTATGAACATCATGCTGGTCTCGGTCACTGAACGAACGCGCGAGATCGGCATCCGCCGGGCCGTCGGCGCCAAAAAGCGGAACATCATGAGCCAGTTCATTATGGAGGCGATCGTCCTCTGCCAGGTGGGGGGAATCATCGGGGTGATCTTGGGGATCATCGGAGGGAACGCGGCCGCTTATTTCCTGGAGGTGACGCCGGTGATTCCAGTGGACTGGGTCATTTACGGTTTGCTGATCTGTCTCGTGGTGGGCGTGGTGTTCGGGACGTATCCGGCGGTCAAGGCGGCGAATTTGGATCCGATCGAGTCGCTGCGATACGAGTGAACGTAAACCGTGAAACGTAAAACGTGAGACGTGAAGCGTAATTCGTAAAACGTAAAACGTAATTCGGCAGCATATCGCTTCTTGAGTCCAAGCGCCGCGCATTACGTTTTACGTTTCACGGCTCACGTTCCCCAACGCGCGCTCAAGAAGCCCTTTCTCTCTCGGCCCATAAGCGAGCTTCTGCGCCCATTCGCGCGCTGCCGGGCTCATTTTCTTCCAGGACTTCTGGAGGGCGTTGATCATTTTGTCTTCGCTCGTTTTGCCGGCCAGTTCGGCAAATTGAAATTCCAGGAAGACCAGACACAAGGCGTCCTCCAAAACGCGACTGTCGGGATCATCCGGGAAATTCTTTTTCAAGTTCAATTCTTGCACCCGCGCAATGAAGTCGTCCGTGTAACCCACCTCGCGCAGGATTCGTCCGGCGATCTCGGCGTGGAAAGCTTTCAAATCGTTCCGCCATTTCAGATAACCGCCCCGCGTCATTGGATATTGGCTGCGTGGAATCATCCAGCGGCAAATATGCTGGCATCTGGCCGCCAGCCGCAGCTCTTCGGAGGCGTTCGGGGCAAGCTTGGACACCCACTGTGTCAGCCGCCGCGCGTAAAGCAGCTCCCGCGGATAAGCAATTCCCTCAACCTTCTCCAAATTCGGATCCTGTGCGTTCGCCTCGTCGAATCGCTGAACGGCCGCTTGGAAACGGTCCTTTCGGGCGAGGTTGGACTGCTCGAGTTCGTGAGACATCGCCATGAGACTGCGCCAAGCGAAATTGGTTGGCAACGTTTCGGTGCAGCTACTCATCATTGCTGAACATCGCCTGGAGTGAGTTCAAATCGTGCCTTTGGGCAAAGGCGCGAAACGATTCGCCCGGCACGCGATGGCGCAAGAAGCCCTTGAGCATTCTTTCCAGAGTCGGCTTGAGTTGATCGAAGGAGATGCCTTGAAAAACCTGGCGGCCGATCGCCTGGTGGATTCCGAAACCTCCACCGACAAACACGTGATAACCTTCCACCGTTTCGCCGGCCATTTTGACCTTCGCGCCCAGCAAGCCGATGTCTCCAATGTAATGCTGCGCGCATGAGTTCGGACATCCGGTGAGATGAATATTGACGGGCTGATCAAGCTGGACGCGCTTGTCAAGGTAATCGGCGAGTTCGAGCGCATGAACTTTCGTGTTTGACGAAGCAAACTTGCAATAGGAATTGCCCGTGCAAGCGACCAATCCGCTGCACAGGTTCGATTGCTGCCAGTGGAGCCCCATTTTCACCAGCGCCCTTTTGACGGTTTCGACGAAGGGATCGGGGATGTTCGGCACGATGAGGTTCTGCCAGACGGTCAACCGTATTTCGCCGGAACCGTAATGGTCCGACAGATCGGCCAATCGCAACATTTGCCGGGGAGTGATCTGTCCGACCGGCACGGCGACACCGATGTAATTCAGTCCTTTCTGTTTCTGCGGAAAGACGCCGACGTGGGAATGAGGAATTTCGGATTTTGGATTTTGGATTTTGGATTCCAGATCGGACGGCAGCCGGAGCATGGAATAACCCAGCACCTTCTCCGTTTCCGCCAAATACTGATCCAGCGTCCAGGATTCCAACAGGTGCTTGAGCCGAGCTTTCTTCCGGTCGCCTCGATTGCCATTGCCGATGAACACTCGGACGATGGCGACGATGACCTTCAACAATTCCTCGGGACGCACCAGCACGCCGAGATCGTCGGCAAACGCTTTGTGGCCCGTCGCGCCGCCCAGGGCGATCCGGAAGTAAACGCCCGGCTCGATCCGCGCGTCGCCGATCCGCGCCGCTTCATCGATCCTCACCGCCTTGACACCGATGTCGTTCGTGTCTTCAAGCGTGCCCACCAGACCACCGCCGTCGAAGGCGATGTTGAACTTGCGGGGCAAATCGTAAAAGGAACGGTCATTGATGATGATCTGAGCGAGTTGCTGGCAATAGGGCAATGGGTTGATGAACTCCGACGGATCAAAGCCGGCGGTCGGATTGCAGGTTAGGTTTCGGATGTTGTCCGCGCCGGCGCCGCGCGAGTGCAAACCGATGGTCTGGATTCGCCGCAGCACCTCCGGCGCATTCCTGGGTTCAATCAGCCGAAGCTGGAAGTTCGCGCGGGTTGTGATCTGGACGTAACCGCTCGTCAACTCGGTCGAGATGCGCGACAACTCCCGGAGTTGGAAACTTCTGACCACACCGCCGGGGATGCGCAGGCGGCACATGAAAGCCTCCTTGTTCGGCGTCAGGTAAAACAGGCCGTGCCATTTGTAGCGGAAGATATTTTCGCGTTCCGGCGGTTTGTTGGCGGCGGCGTCTTCGAGAAGGAGCGGATAGGAATCCAAAGGATGCAACTCGCGTTTAATGCGCTCCTCCGCGATGAGCGCGGACAGGTCTGGTTTGGCAGCGGCGACCGGGTTTGGCTCGACATCGGCAAAAGTAAAGCCTCGCTCTCGCAGCCCGGCAAACAGCCCGTCCAGATAAGCCGTCTGCTCCGAGCTCAGCTTTTGACCAGCGATCTCGGTGAAGGGAATGGTGGACGGGCTCATCTCAGCTCAGTTCCTCAAACGGGGATCGCGGCCCGTCGGTAGCCCCGCAGGGGCGACGGCAGGTAGTCACGGGCGGAGCGAAGCGCAACCCGTGGACGATGGATTGAAGAAGATCTCGCCCCGAAGGGGGACGGGTTATTCTCTCCCCATGCCAGGGACATTCTCTAATCTCAAATTCCATCTTATCTTCAGCACGAAACATCGCGAACCGTGGCTTTCGGACAAAATCCGCCCGCTTCCGGCGCTTGGATTCTCGCTGGCTCGCCCTTCGCCCGTTGCCGCTCGCCTCTCGCCTTTTCCTAATACACATCACGCTGGTACCTTTTCTCCGTTTTCATTCTTGCCACGTATTCCTCGGCTTGCTCTCGGGATTTGCCTCCAGCTTTCGTGATCACTTCGTGGAACGCCGCGTCCACGTCCTTGGCCATGCGCTTGGCATCGCCGCAGACATACACGTGAGCGCCATCCTCAATCCACGCCCACAACTCCGCGGCGTTTTCGAGCAGGCGATGCTGGACATAGATCTTTTCCGCTTGGTCGCGCGAGAAGGCGGTGTCCAGCCGGGTCAGAATTCCATCCGCCAGCTTTGCCTCAAGTTCCGTTTGGTAGAGAAAATCCGTCGCTCTGCGTTGGTCGCCAAAGAAGAGCCAGTGCTTGCCGTTGGCCCCGACGGCCTGCCGCTCTTCCAGAAAGGCGCGAAATGGAGCGACGCCAGTGCCGGGGCCAATCATGATCATCGGCCTGGCGCTGTCCTTCGGCAGACGAAAGTGACTGGAAGTTTGAACAAACACCGGAACGGGCGTGTCCGCATGCACACGCTCTGCCAGAAAAGTCGAGCAAACGCCCTTGCGCTCGCGCCCGTGACTCGCATATCGCACCACGGCGACGGTCAGATGCACTTCGTCCGGATGCGCCTTTGGGCTGGACGCAATGGAATACAACCGCGGTTGAAGCTTGCGCAGGAGGCCGACAAATTCAACGAAGGAAAACTTGGCCGCGGGAAAGTTCAGCAGCAGATCGATCACTTCGCGGCCAGTCAGGTATTGATTGAGATCGGCTTTGCGCGCCGGCTCAAGGAGCGCTTTCAAGTCCGCGTCTCCGGAGCGCTCGGCGACGGCTTCCACGAATTCGAACGGCGGCTGGGTAATCTGGAAATGGCGGAGCAGCGCGCAGCGCAAAGACGTTTCCTTTCCTTGCGGATCGAGGACCGCTTCCTCGCCGTCGCAACCGAGCGCTCCCAAAAGGTCTGAGACCAAAGCGGGACAATTAGCGGGCATGACGCCAAGCGCGTCTCCCACCTCGTACGTCAATTCTGATCCTGGCAGCGAAATCTCGAAGTGGCGGGTGTCCTTGGCTGATCCGGGCGCGTTTAATTTCCGATGGGTGATCCGCCTGGCTGTGAAGGGATGGTTGCGGGAGAATACAGGCGATAGGTGATGGGCGATGGGCAATGGGCATTCACCATTCGAGGTAGCGGTGTTGGACCTATCGCCTATCGCCTCGCGGCCATCGCCTGGTTTGTGCTGCAGAGCAGGCCACAACCCTTCCATCCATGCCTCGGCAGGCGCTTCATAATCCACATCACAATCGGTTCTTGGATGAATGCGTTTCGCGCCGAGCTGTTCGAGCCGTTCGTCGAACTTCTTTCCAGCGCCACAGAAATTCGCATAGTTCCGATCGCCCAGGGCTAGAACAGAAAAGCCCAGATGATTCAGCTTCGGGACTTGTTCCGAATGGAGATGACTCCAGAACGCGGCCGCGTTATCCGGCGGATCGCCGTCACCCCAGGTGCTCGTGACGAGAATGAGCCGCTGCTCCTTTGCGAAATCCACAGCAGCGAACGCGTTCATTTCAAGCACGCGCGGTTTGAATCCGTGTTTCTCGGCCTCGGCAGCGAGTCGTTTGGCCAATTGTTCCGCGGTGCCCGTCTGGCTGCCGTACAGGACGAGCAGAGGCTCGGCAGCGCTTGGCAACTGTGACCGTGAGTCCAGGGCGTTTTTACCGGCGCTCGCGTCGGCGAACAGCCCGGCGAGATACCCATTCAGCCAGGCGCGTTGCTCAGCGGTGAACGGCGCGCTAGCGGGGATGTGGGGAACGCTGGTCATTCGGTCGGGTCAGCCATTGTTCTCATGTTGTTCTGGGCCCACCCAAACTTGTCCTTCGCGAAGTTCGACCGCGTAGCGCGGCAGTGGGCGCCGCGGCGGACCGGCCAGAACCGATCCGTCTTCCGCGTTGAAGAATCCTTCGTGACACGGACAATAAAACTGTCTTTTCTCCGCTTGAAAGTGGATCGGACACATCAGGTGCGTGCAGCGCTGGCTGTAAGCCGCGAACCGATCGGCCTCCAACCGCACCAGAATGCAGGGATCATCCTTCGTCGGATACCGAAAGAGTTTGTAGCCGCCGACGGGAATCTCGCTGGCCTGTGCTATCGCGACCGGAGCCAAGGACTTGGCGAGCGTAACAGGCAGAAGCGGTCGAGCCGCGGCCACGCCGGCGCCGGCCATCACGGCGCAACCGAGGAATTTTGCAAATTCGCGGCGGGACGATTTGGAGCTGCCATGGCGATGCGTATTCGGATGTTGGTTCATAATTGCTTTGCGGATCTCGGGCGAGCAAACCTTGATCGAGTGGCCGTAACACTTCCTTTCCCCTCACCCCGGCCCTCTCCGTTGGGGAGCGAATTCGCCGAAGAAGCTTCGCGCATTGAAGCGCTGAACCACCCCTCACCCGTCCTGCGGACACCCTCTCCCCTCCGAGGGGAG
>JACQWK010000579.1 GCA_016209525.1 Verrucomicrobiota bacterium | reverse complement strand
GGGCGGGGAGTTTACAGGGTTCGGCACCATTCCAAGAATGCATCTGGCGCGCTTAACCACGACGGGGAGCTTGGACGATTTCGATGCAAGAATCGAAGGCTCGCCGCCAGGAAACACCGACGCCGTCACGTCGTTCGTCAAGGCTTTGGCCGTCCAAGCCGACGGCAAGATTCTCGTCGGCGGCAAGTTTGCGCTTGTCAACGGGCTCGGGCGAAATGGATTGGCCCGGCTGGATGCGCAAGGGAACTTGGACAACTCTTTCGACCCCGGACTGGAACCGGGAAATTCCATTCAAGCCATAGCGGTTCAGGGTGACGGCAAGCTGATCATTATCGGTTCATTCACCAGGATTGGTGGAATCTCACGAAGCTCTATCGCCCGGCTAAACTCTGACGGCACTCTCGACGCGTCGTTTCAACTGCAAATCTCGGCTGAAATCCGTGCGTTCATGGCCGGCGCGTCCTCGTCGGAAGGCAAACTGATCGTCGGTGGTCAATTCGGCGACTTCACCTTCAACGGATTCAAGGTGCTCGCCCGCCTGAACTCGGACGGTTCGGTGGATTCCAGTTTTCCGATGGTCACGGGCCGTCAACCTGGAGCCGGGTTTGCCAGCGACCGAGTCCATTCGATAGCCCTTCAAAAGAACGGCAGAATCGTCGTCGGAGGCTGGATCCATAGCATCAACGGAACTCCTAGTTCAGGCGTTGCCCGACTCGCTGCCGACGGGGCTCTCGATGAGACTGTGAATCTTGATTCCGAAATCACCGGTGGATCGAGCGGTGACCGTGGGCCCAGACCTTCCTCCGTGGACTTGACCGAAGTCAGGTGCGTCGTGGTGCAACCTGATGACAAGATTCTGATCGCCGGTGATTTCACGAAAGTCAACGGCGTGCAACGCAACTATGTCGCCCGGCTCGTCGGAGAACCCGTCAGCACGAATTCACTCTCGCTCGGCCTGACCCTTTCGAACGGCGGCGCGATTCTTTCCTGGCCCGCGTCCGCAGCGGATTTTGTGTTGGAGGAGGCCAGCAGCCTGATGCCTGGAACCAGTTGGACAAGAGTGACAGCATCGCCAATCCTTGTGCGGGATCAATTTGTGGCGACAGTGACCGTCGTCGGCGCCGTCAAATTCTACCGTCTGAGAAAACTTTGATGCCGCGGGGTCAGCCCTTAAATCTTGAATTTTCAGACCACCTGTCGCTGATCCCGTTCCGGCAAGGATGGGGTGAGGAGCTCTATGCGCGATAACGATGAATCCATGCGTCATCGGACACGATCCTCGGTCCTGTCATACATGTTCCGCCTCATCCGGAAATCACTTCTCGATCGACATCCCAGCGGACCGTGCGCTGCGTTTTGTACGATTGAATCGACATTGCGACGGCGACCATTGCTTTGAAGGCTTCGCTGACTGGCGCTTTGCATTGGCCGCGGCTTCGGACGTTCTCAAAAAAATTTTCCAGATGCGCCAAAGTGGAGTCCCCGGATTTCGCCGGTTGCTCGAAGACCGGCGTGGACCGGAGATTCGACGATCGATCGGCCGCGGTTCGGCCGACAAATTTCTCGAAGAGCGCGATCTCCTCTATGAGGAAGCGCCTGTCGCCCACAAGAACATTGAGGCAGTGATTCAGGACCTCGTGGATGCCGGACTCGTGTCCGTCATCGCGACGTTCCGGCCGCTCCTCACCTACAAGACGCGCAAAGTGCGTCGCTGACGACGCGGAGTAATGGAGCGGCGGAGTGATGGATGATTGATGATTTGGCAGCAACAGCGGTTCGCATTGCACGGTCCCCAAATCCTAAATCGTAAATCATCAATCCTAAATATCCCTCAGGATTGCGGTGTAAGAGCAGCAACTCTCCCTGTGAAGGAGACGGTCCGGGTGCGAATCCCGGCTTCCTGACCAATTTCGATGGATTGTTCGTGTTGGATTATCGCACGCAAAACGACACCGACAGCGCCGATGAAGCAAAAACGCCACCTAATGGAAGCTGTCAGCACAGGTTTTGTGAGCGGTCTCTGCACGTCCGCGTCGTCTCATGGTGTCCGTCATTCACCGTTCGTCCATACGAAACATCGCGGTCAGCAAACGGGCGTACTTGGCAATCGCCGGCCGCACCTCGGCCGTCTTCCGATTCCAGACCAGCGACACCTGACGAGACAAACCTCCCAGAAACGGCAACGGCACGGCGCGCACATCCGTTCGCTGAAACGAAGCCGCCGCCCACCTGGGCATGATCGCCGCGACGCCCAGGTTCTGCACCGCTTGCGCGAGCTGCGGATAGGAACTTACGACTCGGCCTCACGATTGACGCTGAATTTCAGGGAAGCCGAGAGCCGATACGGCCAACGGATGTTCTGCGCCGCCAAATGCCAGATTTCTCGCGAGGAATTGAAACGCTTTGGCCTGATCAATTCGCTGGTTGCGAGCGCATAAGCCGAGCGTGTCAGCAAGGCATCACCTACACGGACAGCGAAGCGGGTGCGGGCAACATTAATCCGGGACAGGCACTGCGTCAGTACCGCAGCGAATTCGTCGGCGACGCGAGGGCAATCGTTCTGGGCATGACCTCTAATGGCTTCACCCTCGCCGACCCAAACGACCGCAGCATGCTCGACGTAGTCGGCTTCGACACGTCAACGCCGGCAGTAATTGCGGACTTTGTTCGTGAAAAGCGAACGGTTCAAGGACGCCAAGAAGCAAAAACGCCGGCGGAAAGGAAAGTTTCCGCCAGTGCTTTCAGGCCGTCCGCGATACTCAAATGGGTTTTACGAAGCCTTGGCTTTCGAGCTTCTGCTTGAGTCGAATTGCTGGCGGGTAGCCAGGATCAAGGCGTAAGGCCTGCAAGACGTCCGAATATGCTTCGTCGTATTTGCCGGCGAGGGCTTTTGACTCCGCCCGATGGTGGTAAACGCGAGGATTGTGGTCCGCGAGCCCAATAGCTTTCGTGAAATCTTCGATAGCGCCTTCGTAATCCTTGAGGTTGGATTTTGAAAAGCCACGATAGTCGTAAATTCGGTGAAGCACCGGCTTTTCTTTGGTAAGCGCGGTGGCTTCGGTCAGAATCTGGATCGCATCATCGTACTTGCCCAGGCTGTTGAGCGCGAATCCCAGATTCGAAAACGCCCGCACATATTTTGGGTCAGCCGCAATGGCTTCCTTGTACTTTCTTACCGCACCCACCCAATCGTCATTTTGCGTAAGTTTGAAGCCTTCATCGGTCAATTCCTCTGCGGTGACATTCCTGGGAAGATGCTGATCCTTCGCCACCATCGTCAAAGTAGGTTGTGTAGGTCTCAAAGGGCTTCCACATTGGCAGCAGAAGTTATGTGTCTTGGGGTTGGGAGCGCCACATTTGGGGCAAGACTGTGCGGGCTCTTTCGTCAACTCGCTCAACGGTTCGATTAGCGATTGGCAACGGTCGGATTTGGTTTTTCTGAGCATCCGCATCAGCGCTTTCGCAAAGCCTTCGGGGACGCGTTTCCCAACTTGAGCCGCGATGTCTTCACATTCAAATGTGGGGTCCTTAATTAAGTCGAAGACGGTCGCAATGCCTGACGGATGGTTGAATGGATGTCTCCCTGTGAGCAGGATGTAACCGAGGATGCCGACGGAAAAGATGTCTGTCTGATGATCGAGATCCGCACCGTTCGCTTGCTCAGGCGACATGAAATTTGGCGTGCCAGTCCATGCAAAGCCAGGCTCGCCGACGTATTTTCCACCAGGTTGGTGCATGAGCCGTGCGATGCCGAAATCGACTAGCTTAACCACGCCCAGCTTGGAAACCAAGATGTTCGCGGGCTTGATGTCGCGGTGATACAACCCACTTGAGTGCGCGAAAACCAACGCCTGCAGCGTTTGCTTGTAGTAGTCCAGCGCCTCATCGAGTTCAATCCATGTCTTCTCTCGGACGTGGCGTTTCATGATGTTCTCGAGGGTGGTTCCGTCCACGTATTCCATTACGAGGAACCCCTCTCCGTCGTGTTCGAATACTTCGTACACCTCGACGATGTTCTTGTGGCCCTTGAGTGCCGCAGTCTTCTTGGCCTCTGCCAGCAGTCTCGCGTTTTCGTCCCCATGTTGTTTAAGCATGCGTTTGATGGCTACATCTCGACCCGCCTTTTTGTCGGTCGCACGCCAAACAATTCCAAAGCCTCCGGAACCGAGGCAATCGGAGATAACGTAACGGTCAAGAAGTTCCGATCCCTTTTTGATATCGAGTGGCATATTGCTGAGTTCGCGTTCCTACTACTTGAATGAGCTGTGAGCTGAATTTTACGCTGCCAACTCGCGAGGGTCAATCCAACGAAACAAGGAAGATTTCATCCCGTTGGCCGAGCAGTTCAGAGGCGGCCTGCAAAGCAGCAAAGGCTGGTGTGAGTCCAGCACGGGATTCCATTCAATTCAGGAACGCGATGTTGCTCGGCGACACGTCCAACATGTGAATTCCCAATTCCTCCAACGCTGCCAGGACGCGTTGGACCTCGGGCCATCGGTCATCGAACTGGCCGCGCTTTTGGGTTTCCCATTCTGATGATACCGTGAATACCGAAGCCGAGACGCTCCGCGAGTTAAAGCCGGTGCCGCGCAGCGTAGGCACTGGCATTTTGAATGAAAGGCTCTTCCATGGCCCAGTTATCGAATCAGGGTGGACATTCCGCCCAGGTGACGATGCGCTTGCTCGTCAACGGATTTTCGCTCCCAGTGAAGCAAATGGGCCGTGATTTTCTCCTGGTGGACTCTCCGGCCAACCATCCTCCAACGGACGCCAGCTTGATCCTCAAGGTGGACCAAAGCGAACGTTGTTGGAATGTCCGTCTGCCTGAAGGCATTTCCGCGACATCCAAACGGGTAGCAATCGCGAAGGGCGAGTGATCGCAGCGTCCAACCATGAATGGTTGGCGATTTCGAAGAGGGAGGCGTTCGGTCTGAGTCACGCCTGCGCAGATTAACTGGGCTGCCACCTATGAACAAACCGAATCCCTCCACTTTTCATCCTTAGAACGGCAATTCATTAACCGCAAAGATCACAAAGATCGCAGCGACAGGGACTTCAAATAGAATGCGTGCCCACCTGTCGGGTGATCGGGTCTGGGACCTCAATTGGCTGTCTTTCTTTGTGTGGTCTGAAGAAGATCGCGCCCGGCTCCACAGAACCCGCTTCAATTCCACGGTTGGCCGGGTGACCTAACCTAGAATTGCTTCTCGCCCGGAATCCCAGCGGACCGTCCGCTGTGTTTTGTAGGATTGAATGGCCATCGCGACCGCGACCATGGCTTTGAAGCCTTCGTTCACCGGCGCTTTGCACTGGCCTCGCGACCGGACGCTGTCGAAAAAATTTTCCAGATGCGCCAGAGTGGAGCTCCCGGATTTCGCCGGTTGCTCGAAGACCGGCGTGGACCGAAGATTTGACGATCGATCGGTTGCGGTTCGGCCGACGAATTTCTCGAAGAGCGCATTGCGTTTCTCGGCAAAAACGCGGAGGCCCGAGGTGGTCAGTTCCAGCGTGCCGTGCGTGCCGCGATACTGCGCTTCTTGGCTGAAGTATTCGTTGTTGCTCGAGCCGATGAAACTGACCGTGAGATCGCGCGAAGGATAGTTGAAGAGCGCGTTGCAGATGTCCGGCACGGTGCGGCCATCTTTGTACCGATAAACGCCGCCGGTGGCCGCGCAAATATCGGGAACACTAAGGTCCATCACGAGATTCGCCGCGTCGAGTGGATGGCTCATGAGTATGCCGAAGATCCCGGTGCTATACTCCTCGTAACATTGCCAATGAAAAAAACGAAGCGGATCGTAGGGCCGCGGCGGACGGTTCGCTTGAAAGCGTGGCCAGTCCACGTGCTCAGCGGCAGATTTAGCCGGCAAACCCTCGGTGTTGTAATCATTGTATTTGCGCCAAGGACTCGTCGCGCGGTTGCGCGAGGACCAGAGCTGAATCTGGGTGATCTCACCGAGAATGCCGGATCGGACGATTTCGCGCGCCCTGTAAAAGTGTTCGATGCTGCGCCGTTGGTAGCCGACCTGCGTGACGCGCCCAGTTTCACGCGCCTTGTCGCGGACCTGAATCGCTTCCTGGAGCGAATAGGTCAGCGGTTTCTCAACATAAACATCTTTGCCCGCGGCCAGGGCGTCGAGCGTCATCGGCGCGTGCCAGTGATCCGGCGCCGCAATGATGATGGCGTCGATCTCGCGGTCGTCGAGCAAGCGCCGATAATCGTAGCGCAACGGCGTTTGCGGATTTTGCAGGCGCGACTTGATGCGGTCGAAGTAATGCTCGCTCAAATCCGCGATGCCGCCGACGCGGACTCCTTTGCACCGGCGGAGGTCCTCGTGCAGTTCGTATCCTCGCACGCCGACGCCAATCAGGCCGACGCTGAGTTCGATGCCGACGTTTTGCGCGCGCGCCAAAAGCGGTATTTCGACCGATGAAACAGCGGTGCCAACCGCGGTTACGGTCTTGAGGAAAGCGCGGCGGTTCGGGGTCCAACGGGACGGAGGTGTTTTCATAGGCTTTCAATAGCCGACCGAGGCAAATCGGAACAGCGGTTTTTCAATTCTGACGTGCAGCGTTGTGGATCCCCTCGTCATGGGCTGACGAGCTCGTAGCGCAGATTTGCGATCGATCAGTATCGCCCACAATCCTCGCAAGCGGCGCAAACTCTTGAGTGGGGCGAGACTCCTAGATTGAGAATCTGCGCTACGATTTCCGCGGTCCAGTCACGGGCAAGATTTCATGGATGAGTTCAGAATTCCGAACTTATTCATAACCGTCAGAAGCAGGCTTGCCTCCCGTTTTGTTTCCAGAGCACAATGATTTCATGAAACGAACCCTCTTTGCCCTCCTGCTCGCGACCGTTGCCTACCCTGCCGCCGCCGCCAATCGCCCGAACATTCTCTGGTTCGTTGTGGACGATATGTCGGCGAACTTCTCATGCTACGGTGAAAAGCTCATCCAAACGCCGCAGGTGGATCGCTTGGCCGCCGAGGGAACGCTCTTCTCGCGAGCGTTCATCACCGCGCCGGTCTGTTCCCCCTGCCGCTCGGCGCTCATCACCGGGATGTATCAAACCACCATCGGCGCTCATCACCATCGCAGCGGACGCGGCGTGGAGAAAATTTATCTGCCCGATGGCGTCGTGCCCATCCCGGTGCTGTTTCAGAAAGCAGGTTACTACACCTGCATTGGCAGCGGACTGCTGAACGCCAACCGCGCGGGCCGTCCGGCCAACCGCGGCGGCGGCCTCGGCAAGACGGACTACAACTTCGAATGGGACGAGAAGATCTATGACAGCAACGACTGGGCCGACCGCAAGCCTGGCCAGCCGTTCTTCATGCAAGTGCAATTGGCCGGCGGCAAATTGCGCGGCGGCACCGACGCGGCCGCTCGGCAGCTCCTCGAACGCGCCGCCCGGGAATTTGGCAGCGGGACCGATCCGGACAAAGTCACCCTCCCGCCTTACTATCCGCGCGATCCCGTGCTGCTTCGCGATTGGGCCGCATTTCTCGACGCGGTTCGCTTTACGGATCGGCACGTCGGCCAAGTGGTCGAGCGGCTGGAGAAGGAAGGCATTCTGGACCAGACGTTCATCATCTTCATGACCGACCACGGCATCAGCCACGCCCGCGGCAAGCAGTTCCTTTACGACGAAGGCGCGCACATCCCGTTTGTCGTGCGCGGTCCAGGCATTGCAAAAGGCCGGGTGAGAGACGACTTGATTGAACATATCGACATGGCCGCCATCTCGCTCGCCGCCGCCGGCATCCCGATCCCCAAAATCATGCAGGCCCGCGACGTATTCGCGAAGGATTACAAACTCCGCGAGGCCGTCTTCGCCGCTCGCGATCGCTGCGACGAGACGGTCGAACACCTCCGTTCTGTGCGCACCGATCGGTTCCTGTACATCCGCAACTTTCTGCCGCTTCGCCCGCATCTTCAGCCTAATGCTTACAAGGACGCCAAAAGCATCGTGAAACGATTGCGCGAAATGCACCCTGCCGGCCAGCTCAATGACCTGCAGGAGAAACTCCTCTTCAGCTCGACTCGCCCGGCAGAAGAACTCTACGCGTGGCCGACCGACCGCTGGCAAGTGGAGAATCTCGCCGCCGACGCCGCCCAAGGCAAAACACTGGCGTCCTTGCGCGCTCGCCTCGACCGCTGGATGGAAGACACCAAGGACCAGGGCCGCCAGCCGGAGTCCGAGAAAATGTATGACAGCGACATGGCCGTCTATCTCGGCGGTCGAGCGAACAAGGGTCCGCAGGAGAACGTCACCGAGAAGAACATCCGGCTCATGAAGCAGTGGGCGCGGGAGGGGAAGTGAGCGGCCAGTAGCGGCGGGCGTCTCCGCCTGCCGTAGAGCCGCGGCGTCTCGCCCGGCGGAACCGGCCTGGGAAATCGCGCGAGCTCTCAACTCTCGACATTGGACAGGTGCCACTGGAGTGCGAATTCGGACTTCGAGAGCCAATTGCTGAAGTGGAGCACAGCCGCAAATGACCCCGGCGCGGCGTAACCGCAACCGAATGCATGAACATTGAACATTCCACATTGAACTTCCAACTTCGAAAAAGGGATTGGCTCATTCGACGTTCGGTGTTCGATGTTGGAGGTTCGATGTTCATTCTGGGCCAAGACTTCTTTGCAGCCTGCGAGCAGGTTGGAGGAGCGCAGTCCAGCTCTGCGCACCCACAGCCGAAGGCACCGCAGATTACACAGCGTGGCAAAGCCGCAACCGAACGCGCTTGCCGCAAAAGAACGCAGAGATCGCAAAGATATTTGGTGTTCCTCCTTGCGCTCTTTGCGCTCTCTCGCGGCCAAGAAGTTGATCGCAAGCCGCGAGCAATCTGGGAGATTGCAGTGCAAATTTTTTCGCTCCTGCGTCGCGAAAAAATGCGGTTTTGCTTCGCAAAACTCGAGCGGGATTACGACCAACATGTTGGTTCTTGTTGTTCGATAGCGGGCAGAGAGCGCGGATGAAGCCAGACCTGTCCTTGGCAATCCCTCTCCTGGGGGAGGGCCAGGGTGCACTGCTGTTGAATTAAGGTCAACCG
>JACQWK010000587.1 GCA_016209525.1 Verrucomicrobiota bacterium | reverse complement strand
GTAATAGTCTCTCTGCGAAAGGGGCTCGAATTTGTGATCGTGGCAGCGGGCGCAGCCGATCGTCAGCCCCAGAAAAGCCGAGCCGGCGGTGTCAGTCATGTCGTTCAGCCGGTTCAAACGACGCTGAATCTGGTCGGCCGAATCCACCATGTCCGGCCCCAGCAAGTTGAAGGCGGTGGCAATCAAGGCGGCGTTTTCGTTCGGAAACAATTCGTCCCCGGCCAGTTGTTCTTTGATAAACCGGTCGTACGGCTTGTCCTGGTTGAACGACTCGACGACGTAATCACGATAGCGCCAGGCGTGAGGACGGACAGCATCATGCTCGAAACCGTCGGTCTCCGCAAAGCGCGCCACGTCGAGCCAATGACGGCCCCAGCGTTCGCCATAGTGAGGAGTGGCGAGCAACTTCTCGATCAGACGGGCTTGCGCATCCGGCGACGCATCCTTCACAAACGCGTCGATCTCTTCGATCCTCGGGGGCAGTCCAATGAGGTCGAAAGTCACTCGACGAATGAACTGTTCTTTGGTGGCAGGCGGCGCTGGAGCGATGCCTTCCGATTCCAGTCTCGCCAGAATGAAACGGTCCACCGCCGTTCGCACCCACGAGGTTTGTTTCACGGCAGGCGGCTCGAATCGCTGAACGGGCCGGAACGCCCAATGACCTTGACCGGTGTCGTTTGAAGCGGATTGAAGATCGGCAGTTTGATCGCCGGCACCCGACGGTGCCTCCGCTGCCAAGATTGATCGGGACGCGTTTACGGTCAGCCAGCACAAGGCGGCGAGTGCTGCTTCGAGAAGTGGGCCGGCGTAGCGGCGGGCGTCTCGCCTGCCGTAGAAGGCGCGCGCCTCGCCACCCGGCGCGGACGGCTGCTTTAGCAGTTGTTCCCAGTGCCACGCTGAGTCCGCCAGGCGGGACGCACCGGCTCTCCGGCAGGCGGGACGCCCGCCGCTACGAACAAATTCGCTATGCACGGGCGTCTTGCCTGGCGGAACAGGCGAGATCACTCGATCTTGCCGTTGGTTTGGATTGACTCGCACCGGCCGCAAATTGGTCTTGGTGGTTCAAATTTAGGTTACAGTATCAAACTTTAACCTGACTGTCACCCTCTTCGCCATCAAGTGTTGTCCTCGTAAGATGGTCTTTCACCTCATGTTTTTCGGATGCGATCTCCATCTTCATCCGCGGTCATCCAAAACGTATAGGCATTATCGTTATGTGTCTCGGCACCTCCAAAATGCCATCTGAGAAAAGTGCCGATGTGGATGGCTTGCACGGAGAATCCATGTTTTTCAAAAAGCTCGCTCGTTCGGGCCAGGCTGAGCGTGTTCCAGTGGTAATCCTCGGTGGGCCTCACGATATGATCGTCCTCCTCATGCATGCTGAAGAAGCCGGCGCAAATGCCTTCCCGGGCCACACGACAGATTTCGTCGAGGGCGGCTTGCATCCCTTCGATTGAGAGATGTTCGAACAGGTCGTGGACAAAACAGACATCGAACGACTTGTCTTCAGCGCGGATTTCGAACACGTTGCCCGGCTCGAACCTCGCCGCCGGGAACATCGCCCGCGCGTTTTGGACGTTCTTCTCGCAGAGATCAAAGCCCTCGTAGTTCACTAACCGCGCGATGCCAAAAGCCTCTAGGAACCGATAATCATTGGCCGACCCACAGGCGGGCTCCAGGACGCTCATCTGTCGCGGCAGTTCCTTCCCCAGCCCTTGCCGCCAGAGCCGTGCAAATAGGGAAAGCTGTTCCTCATTGATGGTCCCGCCGGGCCGCACCGCCTTACTTCCGGCCAATATCTCGATGAGGAAATGAGGCACGCTCAATCCGTCCGCGTCGGCTGGCAATTCGGTGAACGCCTGCAAGACGAACGCAGGAATGGGGAGGCCCTCGGCATTATCCGCGCCGCGTTGGAGCGCATGAAGAACGGCCGCGAAATCTTCAGCACCGCCGGTTTGCTTGGCGAGTTTAACCAGCCAATTCATGACCGCGCCGAACTGCAGTTCGTGCCGCTTGAGCACTGCAAAGCGCTCGCCACACAGGGCCTCGATGAGAAAATGGCGCGACAAGATGCTCTGGATATTGATGCGCGGATCTTCCACCCCTCCGATGAGGTAGTCGCGCAGCATCCGTTCATCATGCCGCATCCATGATCGGATCAACCCTTCGGTTTCCCGCTCCAGCCGTTCGTCCATCGCAGTCGTGTTGCTTTGAGAGAGTGTTGTTTAGATCGGCTCGCCAACGTAGGGCAGGCTTCCAGCCTGCCTCCTTGAGGCAATTACTCATTGAATCCGAAGGCAAGCAAGATCTCTGCTCGTGCTTCCAGACGCGAAAACCTCCTTGTCATCTCCACGGCGAGGCTCAATTGTTGCCGGTGTTTGGCGGCATGAAAACCTTGGTTCGAATCTCTTGGGCGCTGAGCGCATTGGCTTTGGGCGCGGGACTTCTGGCGGACGAAATTCTCGTGCGAGAGGATTTCAAAGGCAAGCTGAGCGAGGGGTGGTCATGGGTGCGCGAGCACCCCGGAGCTTGGCGTGTGACGGACCACGGACTCGAAGTGCGAGTCGAACCGGGCAACATGTGGGGTTCCGCCAACAACGCCAAGAACGTCCTGGTTCGCCCGGCCCCGGACGCCTCTCAACAGGAGATCGAAGTCTCAGTGACCGTCGAGAATCGGCCCACCGAGCAATACGAGCAGGTCGATCTGGTCTGGTACTACGACGACAGCCACATGGTGAAGCTCGGTCAGGAATTGGTGGATGGAAAGTTGAGCATCGTCATGGGGCGCGAGGAAAAGGACCGCACTCGGACCATTGCGATCATCCCGATTGCTTCCGCGAAGGTCCGGCTCCGAATGCTGGTGAAAGGGGATCGCCTCCGAGGGCAATTCCGCACGCCGGATTCCGAAAACTGGCGCGAGGCCGGCGAATGCGATTTGCCCGGGAAGGGCCCGGCAAAAATCAGCCTTCAGTTCTACCAAGGTCCGGCCCAGACCGAGCATTGGGCTCGAGTCACGGACTTCAGAGTCAGCCGAAAGGGAGAATAAGGGGACACAACCTTTCCCAAACCGATGCGGATCGGGAGATTTCATCAACACCGCTGCAAACACCGATGTAGAGGGAAAGCTTTTCTCCACTCGTCCAATCGTCTAACCTGCGCCTCGTCTGATGACCGCTCCAAAGGAAATCATCGAACTAGTCGAGCGCTTCGAGCTCAACCTTGACGCCTACCGTTCCGGCCAATACAACGAAACCCAACTCCGCCGTGATTTCCTCGACCCGCTCTTCAAGCAGCTCGGGTGGGACATGGACAACGCGGCCGGCTACGCCGAAGCCTACCGCGACGTAATTCACGAGGATCAGATCCGCATCGGGGGAGCAACGAAAGCGCCCGACTATTGCTTCCGCATTGGAGGCACGCGCAAGTTCTTCCTTGAGGCCAAGAAGCCTTCGGTGGACATCAAAGTGGACATCTCGCCCGCCTACCAACTGCGCCGCTACGCCTGGAGCGCCAAGCTGCCGTTGAGCATCCTCAGCGACTTCGAGGGCTTCGCCGTCTATGACGGGCGGATCAAGCCGTTCAAGAACGATCCGGCCAGTACCGCCCGAGTCTTCTACTGCAACTTCCGGGAACTCCACGAGAAATGGGACTGGATCGCTTCCATCTTCAGCCGCGAAGCCATTCTGAAAGGTTCGTTCGACAAGTTTGCCGAGACCAACAAGGCCAAGCGTGGCACGACCGAAGTGGACACCGACTTCCTCGCCAGCATGGAAACCTGGCGCGCCGATCTCGCGAAGAACCTCGCTTTGCGCAATCACAAACTCTCTCAGCGAGAACTGAACTTCGCCGTCCAGCGCATCCTCGACCGCATCATTTTCCTTCGGATCTGCGAGGACCGCGGCCTCGAGGATTACGGCCGTCTTCTGGCCCTGGTCAACGGCCCGCGCGTCTATCCTCGCCTCCGCCAGTTGTTCGAACAGGCCGACACCCGCTACAACTCCGGCTTGTTTCACTTCCAGCCGGAGAAAGACCGCCACGAACCGCCGGACGAATTGACGCTTGGCCTGGAAGTTGACGACTCGCTCTTGCGCGATCTCCTCAAAGGCCTTTACTACCCCGACAGCCCTTACGAATTCAGCGTCATCTCCGCCGACATCCTCGGCCAGGTCTATGAGCAGTTTCTCGGCAAGGTGATCCGGCTCACCGAAGGCCACCGCGCCATCATCGAGGAAAAACCTGAAGTCCGCAAAGCGGGCGGCGTCTATTACACACCCACCTACATTGTGGAGTACATCGTTCGGCAGACGGTGGGCAGGCTGTTGGCGGAGTGCGGCGGCCGACGCAAGGAGGCTCTGACTGAACCTGCCGAAAGTGAGAAAGTGGGGGAGGGGGAAAGTGGGATGGGACCTGCGACGGCGGCGAGCCCACCCGCTCAGTCACCCACTTTTCCTCCTGCTGCCAGCTCGCGGGAAGCCACGCGCATTCTGGACCGCGTCGCGAAGCTGCGCATCCTCGACCCTGCCTGCGGCTCCGGTTCCTTCCTCATCGGCGCCTTCCAATGCTTGCTCGACTGGCACCTGTCCTTTTACCTCGCCCATGACCCAGAGAGGTGGGCCAAAGGCAAGAAGCCGGCGCTGATGCAGACTCGCAAGGGCTGGCGGCTCACCATCGCCGAGCGGAAGCGGATCCTCCTAGACAATATCTACGGCGTGGACATTGACCCGCAGGCGGTCGAGGTGACGAAACTCTCGCTGTTGCTCAAGGTGCTGGAGGGCGAGACGCAACAAAGCGTGCAGAGCCTGCTTTCTTTCTTCCGCGAACGCGCCCTGCCGGACTTGGGCAAAAACATCAAGTGCGGCAATTCTCTGATCGGCCCGGATTTCTATCAACAATCCGAACTCCCGTTGATGACCGATGAGGAACGGCTCCGCGTCAACGTCTTCGACTGGCAGGCTGAGTTTCAGCACATCTTCCGGCGAGGGTCTTCAACGGGCGAACTGCGTGAAGCACCGGCTTCGCCGCTGGACTACGCGTATCCTGGCGTGCCGCTGCATGGCAGTTACTCGAATAGGGAAAGGAAGGAGCCGAAAACCACGTCGTTCCCGGCGCCGCTGGAATCCGAATGGGAAGGCGGATTCGACGCGGTAATCGGGAATCCGCCGTACGTCCGGCAAGAATCACTTTCTCGGTTCAAAGACTATTTCGCGCAACATTATGAAGCGTTCGACGGCATGGCTGACCTGTACACCTACTTCATGGAAAAGGGCGTGAAGCTGCTGCGGGACGGGGGTTTGTTCAGTATCATCGTGTCGAGCAGCTTCCTGCGGGCAACCTACGGCGAGGCGCTGCGCCGCACGCTGAAGCGGCACGCCGCTGTCATGCGCATCGTGGATTTTGGTGGCCTCGCAGTGTTCGCCAGCGCCAAGGACACCTACGTCTCCATTCCGCTCCTGGCCAAGGGCGCAAAGCAGCCGCGCGTGGAGGTTGCCAGAGTCACCTCGCTGAAAAATCTCAAGCTACCTGAACATGTCACCGCGAATTGCTTCAGAATCTCGCAGGAGAGATTGTCTCCGGAAGCGTGGTCACTGAAATCAGATGCCGAAGCTGCGGTCTTTACCAAAATCATGAAGGTGGGCAGACCGCTGGGTGACTACGTCGAGCGGAAGATGTTCTACGGCATCAAAACCGGCCTGAACAAGGCTTTTGAAATCACCTCCGCAGCGCGAGCGACTTTGATCAAGTCATCGCCAAGCAGCCAGGCGCTCATCAAGCCATTCCTCGGCGGCCAGGACATTCGACGCTACGCCGTTGAAGACGGCGGACGTTTTCTGATAATCATTCCTTGCGGCTGGACTCGCACGCAAATGGCCAAGGCCGGAAAAGCTTCGACGGATGTATCAGAGCGCGCGGCTTGGAGGTGGTTGAGCAGCGAGCTCCCGAAACTTGCGGAACACCTTGCCGAGTTCGCTGAGCCGTTGTCAAAACGACAGGATCAAGGCGATTACTGGTGGGAACTGCGTCCGTGCGACTACTACCAACATCTCGACGCGCCCAAGATTATCTTTCCCGATATCTGCAAGGGCCCGCGCTTTTGTGTCGATCGCACGGGAATCTATCTGGCAAACACTGCCTACTGCCTCGGCTTTGACGACCTTTACCTCCTGGGCTTCTTGAACAGCCGGCTGTTCTGGTTCGCCATAAGCAATATCAGCATTCCGTTCGGCATTCGCGCCGGAGAATACCGCTATCGGCTGATTTACCAATACATGGAACAAGTTCCCGTTCGCGTCATCAACTTCTCCGACAAGTCCGATAAATCCGCTCATGACCGACTGGTGAGCCTGGTGGAACAGATGCTGGGGTTGCACCGGCAAATGGTGTCGGCCAAGACACCGCATGAAAAGACCGCCCTCGAACGCCAGATCACCGCCACCGACGAGCAGATCGACCGCCTTTTTTATGCACTCTACGGCCTGGCCGAGGAGGAAATCCGAATCGTGGAGGGTGCGCGATGAAAGCTCCAGAGCAGCGCCAGGCGGTGGCCTACGGCGTGAGCCGTGGGGCAGCCGCCCAAAGACATCTCCAGCCCCGGCAGGCGTGGCAGAACCGTTGCGCCAAATCTCTTCCGCCCCTCAAGGGACTTATTCCAATCTTGCCCGTGAACCCACGGCTGGCGCCGTGGCCTAATCTCTGCCGCCTGTCCGAGGCTTTCCCGGCGAAACACGACTGTCAGTTCCTCATCGAACGGCGCTTGGCCAGCAGGCCCATCCTTGAAACCCGAAGCCCCACATGAAACTACCCCCGCCTCAGATTGAAACCGACACCCCCATCGTTCCGCGCGCCGTCGCGGAGGCGGTCTGGGACGAAGCGAGCGTTTGGCTCGGCGAACCGTTGCCCCGCCGCTGGCGTCGCGAGCTTATCGAGCAGGCCAACACGGTTTATGCGAGCAATGCGCGCTTTCGACGCACGCTCCGCCGCAACGGCGACGCCGGGCGCGATTGGCTGTGGGCTTTCATGCGCCACTGGCTGTCTGCTTTGATTAGGCGGCATCGCCCGCAGGTGCACCCGCTTTTGCCGCAAGCCTACAACCTTGGACATCCGTTGCCATCGAAGCCGACTGCGCGCGAGAAAACGGGACAGAGACGACCTGTGATATAAAGGGGGCGTAAGGTCCTCACTTTTGACGCAGATTGATGCGTTTGAGATCAGTGCGCCATGCCCAGGGACCGCTGGGTCTTGAATTCGAAGACGGGACCGATCAGGTGATGAATCGCCGTGCCCGGCACGAACCGGTCTTCCACGGCTGACGGCAAGTGGAGGGGGTGACGAGGCGTGAGCGGCGATCCAGCGGTGTTGGTTGCCGGCCGGACCAGTTGAAGGCCGGATTGCTGGCGCAGGCGTCGGAGTGAAGCGACAGGAAAGCGGGGGGCGAAATCGGATCGGCTGGCGCGGGAGGAACCCCGTAAACTGCGTGCAACAGCAGAGGGACAGCGGATTCCGGCGGCGTGAGGCGTGGTTAGTCCGCCGTTGGCGGAGTTGCGGCAGCACTGCGATGCTGAGCAGACGGCTTCTCCGGCCCGGCGATGAGTGCCGCATAGGTCGGGCAAATGCGAAACGCCGGATCGCACACGTCCACGGAGCGCCGGATGATTTCGTAAAAACGCGCTGCCGCAGACTGCAACCGGTCCGCGTCGGGGACGCTGAAATAATTGTGCGCGACGAGGTAATCGGTGAAGTAGTGAAAGGCCTGCAAAGTGGAAGCCGCACGCACGCCTTTGAGGCCAATGAAATCTTGGCAACGCTGGGCCAGGTAGTGGTCTAGTCGCGTCTCGTTTAGTCCGAACGGGCTGACGGATTTCTTCTCTTGCTCCTTCCAGCCCCAATATTCGAGGAGCGAATTGGCGAGGAAGCGGGCGCTGGTCCAGGGCAGTCCTTTGGTCCGACGCACCCAGCCGGTGAAGCTCCAGCCGACGTCGTGATGAAACCAGTCCCCTTTGGCCGACTTGAGGTCCAGTTCTGCCTCTGCGAGTGATCGGGAGCCGAGTCGCACCGCGCGGCGCAGCCACTCGCGGTTCTTGGGGTCCGTTGACGCGAGCAATCCGACGGCGAAGGCGGCTTGGCACAACTGGTCCACGGCTTGCGGCGAATCGTCTCCCGCCTCCACGAAAGGGAAAATCGCCAGATTGGTCAGCCAGAGCAGTCCGAAGTCACCGCCCAGAACCTCGGGCGATTCGGCCACCGTGAGGGCCGTGGGTCCGAGCAACTCGCGCAGTTCCGAAGCACAGCCGCGCCAGGCCAGCAAGTCCACCACGTCCGCGAACTGATCGATGTGTTTGACGGGATGCTGCCTGAACAGCTCCAAGCAGGCCGGGATGTCTTCCCGCTGGTCCGTGCGAAGCGCTTCGGCGAGCAGGTCGCCGTCGTAGTAGCCAAAGCACTGGAAATACATTTCGGGTTGCTCGGCGCGGAGCCGGCGCAGCAGCGCAAGGTAATCCTCCATTCGTCCGGCGCGGGCGAGGGCGCCGGCCAGTTCAAACAGGAACTCCTCGTGAAGGTAGAGATAACGGAAGAGACGCGGTTGTTGGTCGAGGAATGCGAGCGTGCGCTCCAGCAACCAGCCGCACTCCTTTCTGCCTTCCTTGCCCAAATAAACCGGGCTCACCTCCTCCCACCAGGCGTCCACGAGTCGCTGGTCTGCTTCGGCCAGCGGGGGCCAGTTCGGCTCGCGAGAATCGTTGGAGTCTTGAGATTCCGCAGCGAGGGTGTCACTGACGGGCGGCTCGGCCTTGCGGCGTTCTTCCCGCTCGCGGTCGGCCTGCTCTTGCTGCGCTTGGCGCGCCGCCTCGTCGGCTTGGCGTTTCTCCTCGGCCGCACGCGCGTTGTCCGAGGCTTGGGCTCGCGCCGCGGCTTCGTCTTTTCCAAGACAGCACTTCTTGTATTTCTTGCCGCTGCCGCAAGGGCAGGGGTCGTTACGTCCAACACTCATAAAGAATCCGACGCGGGTTCTGACGATCACCACCCAAGGCAGGCCAAGGCCCGGCTTTGCACAAGGATGGCTTTTTGCGGTAGGCGCACTCACCAGTCGAGGCGCATGGCCAACCAACGCAATGGGACCATCGCCAAAACGGGAGCGAAACTACATCTTCCAGTGCTCGATCAGAAGCGCAAAATCAATTTCGCACAGACGGCACGGTCCACGGCCACGTTTCGATCGGCGATGAGAAAGGCTTTCACTCTTCCGAGAAACAGATGTCACCTTGATCTGGCCCAAATCCTCTATGCTCAAGCACGTCAAGTCCACGGCCAACGACGGACGCGCCGCATCGGAATTGTCCTCGCCCGAGGCGGGTGAACTCATGACTCCCAAGGCCTGCAGCACCCGCAGAAAGAGATTCGCTCCGACATTGCTCTCGACACTGGCATCATGCTTGAGGACTTTAGCATGCAATGATCGCGCGCGTAGCGTTGGATTTCGCCGTTCGGAAAGAGTTCGATTATCGCGTCCCCCCCGAGTGGGACGGGCAAATCGAAGTCGGAAGCCGAGTCAAGGTGCCTTTCGGCGCGCGGCAAGTGATGGGCTCGGTCACGGCGCTCATCGATCAGTCCCCGCACGGCAACCTGCGCTCCCTCTTGAAGATCATCGGCCAGCATTCCTTGGTGACGGCGAAGGTTCTGAAGCTCGCCCGGTGGATCGCCGATTATTACTGTTGCCCGCTTGAAATCGCCCTGCGCAGCGTTCTGCCCGACACCGTGCGGAAGGAACAGAAAGGGTGGCGCGAACGGCTCTGCGTTCGGTTGCTCCCCCGCGCAGGAGACTTGCCGAAGCTGACCGGGCGCCAGCGCGAGGTTTGGCAGATCATCGAAGAATGGAAGACGGTTCCTCTGCAACGGCTGCTCGAATTGGCCGAGACGACCGCCGCCACCGTGCGCCGGTTAGAAGATTTGGGATTGATCACCATCGATTCCCAGATTTCCGAACGCGACCCTTTCGAGGGCGAGGTCATCCTGCCGACCCAGCCGCTGGCGCTGAACGCCGAACAAACCGGCGCTTTGTCGCGAATCACGAAGGCGATGGACGAATCGGCGGACCGTTTGAGCGCCTCCCCATCTTCCACGCTCCACGCTCCACGGTCCACGTTCCTCCTCCACGGTGTCACCGGGAGCGGCAAGACCGAGATTTATCTTCAAGCCATCGCCCACGCGTTGAACCAAGGGAAGGGCGCGATCGTTCTGGTGCCGGAGATTTCTTTGACCCCGCAAACGGTCGAACGATTCAAAGCGCGTTTCAGCGCAGGCGCGCATCACACGCTCGTCGCTGTGCTGCACAGCCACCTTTCCGCCGGCGAACGCCATGATGAATGGCACAAAATCCGGCAAGGCCGCGCCAGAATTGCGATTGGCGCCCGTTCGGCCATCTTTGCTCCGGTCGATCCCTTGGGACTCATCGTGGTCGATGAGGAACACGAGCACTCCTACAAGCAGGAGGAAGCGCCGCGCTACCACGCCCGGGATGTGGCGGTCAAACGCGGTTTGGACGAAGGGGCGGTCGTTGTGCTGGGTTCGGCCACGCCTTCGCTGGAGAGCTTCTACAACGCGCAGTGCGGAAAATATCAGTTGGTCGAATTGCGGGCTCGCGTGGATGACAAGAAGTTGCCGCTGGTCCGCGTTGTGGACATGCGCAGCGAAACGCGCGAGGGCAAAGGCGTGCCGATCTTTTCGCGGCTCCTCCAAGAAGCCATCACGAAACGCCTGGAGAAAAAGGAGCAAGCAATGCTCTTTCTCAACCGGCGCGGTTATGCTTCCTCGATGCTGTGTCCCCAGTGCGGGTACGTGGCCGAGTGCCCCAATTGCAGCATCGCCCTGACGTACCACCGGCGCCTGGAAAAGATTTGCTGCCACATCTGCGGCCATAGCGCCGCCGCTCCGTTGGTTTGTCCGGACGCCAAGTGCCGAAGCCCGGCGATCCGTTATGTCGGACTCGGCACCGAAAAAGTCGAGGAGACCTTGGCGAAGTTGTTCCCGCAGGCGCGGATTGCGCGGATGGATTCCGACGCGATGCGGCGCAAAGATGACTTCCGGCGCGTGCTGGGGGATTTTCGTTTGGGCAAAATCGACATCTTGGTCGGAACACAAATGATCGCCAAGGGGCTGCATTTTCCCAACGTGACGCTGGTGGGGATTATCTACGCGGACCTCAGCTTGCACATGCCCGACTTCCGCGCGGGCGAACGGACTTTTCAACTGCTCACTCAAGTTTCGGGCCGCGCCGGGCGGGGCGATGTGGAAGGCGAAGTCGTCGTCCAATCGTTCACGCCGTTTCATCCGGCGATTCAGCACGCCCGCCGGCATGACTTTGCCGGGTTTTACGCGCAGGAGATCGAATACAGGGCGCAGCTCAAGTATCCGCCTTTAAGCCGGGCGGCGCTGCTGACGCTGAAGGGCAGGAACGAGGACAAGGTCAAGTTTCTGGCGGAACATCTGGCCCGGGAGCTGGAGAAGCAACTGAAGGATTTCAAGGACCTGATCCTGGCCGGGCCTGCTCCCGCTCCGTTGCTGCGTGCGGAAACGTTTTATCGTTACCAGATCATGCTGCGCACACGCCGCATGAGCCATTTGAGCCTGAAACTCGAGTCCACGCTCGATCACTTCCGTCCGCCGGAAGACATCCGAGTCATCGCGGATATCGATCCTGTCAGCTTGGCTTAACGCTTCAATTCGTCAACCGAATGCGGAAGAAGCCGTTCGCGGTGCTCGGCGCCGATCCGGTGTAGGTGGTCGTGCCTTGAACTCCCGGCACGCTGGGAGCCATGACCGTCGGCCACGAACCCAGGTTTTGCGTGTAATCCACCGCGTAGGTTTTGCCGGCGGCGGAATCCCACCTCAGCGTGATCGTTCTGGTCTTGGCATCGAACTGGACGCCGGTGATCTTGGGCGCTGGCGCCGCAGTCGCGACGACGCCGGTGTCGATCAGCCGAAAGTTGTCATAATAGACGGAGGTCCCCGATGGCCCCCAAGCGCCGTTGGCGATGAACATGAGGACGGGTTTCACCTCTGCCGTGTCCTGCCAGGTCAACTGATCCAGCGTGATGGAGACGGTCTGGCGTTCCCCAGTCGCTCGGTCGTATCTTGACTGACTGTAAGGGATGGGTGTGGCCAAAGTGTGGTAGCTTGTGTTCATCCAGCCGGCGGTCCAGTCGTCGCCGCGGTCGGGATAGGTGACATCGAAGCGAAGCGTGTAACGTTCCAGTTGTGCGGACGTCGGCCGTTCTTCCGGCAGGCTCTCCAATTTTAGAATCTCGGCCAATTTGGTGTTATTGAGAGGGAGCGTGAAGTCGGCATGCCAAGTGCCGGCGTTTGCAAAGTCCACCTTCAACGCATGAGTGCCCTCGCTCACCCGGATGTCGTCCGCGGAAGCGCGGGTGTACTGGCTGTAGGTGGTTCGCGGCGTGCCGCCCCAGCCGGTGAAATCTTGGGCTCCGCCCGTTGGATTCTTGTTGTCTTCGAACGACTGGAGCACATACGTCACGGGCTTGGCCCCCGTCGCGTGCGTGTCCACCAGGCGGAGGTTATCGACATACACCGTCAGCGGTCCAACGAAGGGATCCTCGGTGGCGTCGAAATTGTCCGCGAACCGGATGACGATCTGGCCCTCTTCCGGAAGCCCGGTGACCAAGTCCAAAGCGAGCGACATGGTGCGCTTGCCGTTGTTGGAATCCAACTGGTCAATGATCGAACCAAAAAAAACCTGATTGTTCATCCACGAGGTGCCGGTGGGAAAGATCAAGTCGTAACGAAGGATGTACCGGGCGACATCGGTGGATTTGGCCGCTTGTCGCACCTTGTTGGAGGCGTCTTCGGACAGCGCGATCTTGAAGTCGTGCACCCACCACTCGCCCACCGTCAGATCGACTTGAAGTGATTTGCTGCCATGCGTGACGTTGGGGTCGTCCGCTCCGGTTTTCGCATATTGCAGCAACGCGACCCCGTCCGGAATGCGGCTGCCTCCCCAGTCCCCGCGGGAGACGGCATCGATGTTCTGTTCGAAAGATTCCAAGATAACGGCATTTTCCGCAAACAAGGCTGCTGCGGACAACAGGCTCACGGTGCCGATGATAGTTTTGTAGATGTGTTTCATGGTAATGAGGACTTGTTCATCGCGATAACCCTACTCTGACTCGTCTTTGGCCTTAGCGCAGGAGCCGCAAACGAGTAATTGACCGGCGTCAACTTTGGGGTGCTGGAGAGAATTCTTCGTAGCGAGGTCTTGCGGTCTATCAGTATCTGTCGAAATCGTTGCAAGCCGCGACGATTTTTCCGGCGCGCGGCCTTCCAG
>JACQWK010000586.1 GCA_016209525.1 Verrucomicrobiota bacterium | reverse complement strand
GGAGAGGGCCAGGGTGAGGAGAACGCAGGCCAGTCGGATTCCATGGGCCTCGAAATCTTGCCGGTGGGATCAGGAGTCGGCTCGGTAGGACACCGAGCTGGACAATTTGATGCGAACTTGGCTGTTGGAATTCGTCGGACAGATTGCACGGGTCCACCTTGCCATGTTCTTCGCGGAGCCAATGACTTTTTAGCAGATCAACGCTTCACCCACCGCTTCGCTTTCAACTCGAAGCGAGGCAAGGTTCCGGGCGGAACCAAGTTGATCGGCACTCGCAGGGCGAATGCGTCCAGGAAGGCCTTCTCCAACCGAACCGCAAGACCGGACTCCTCAGCACGCGCTGGCTCGATCTGGACTCTCATCTGTGTCAACGCCTGTTCGTTGCACACCTCGACTTGAAACTCGGCGACCTCGTCGAAGCGGCGTATGACCTCCTCCACCGCGCTGGGAAAAATATTCACTCCGCGGACGATGATCATGTCGTCGATGCGGCCAAGGAGGCCACCCTCCAAGGCGAGTTCGTGACGTCCACAGGGGCACGGTGGACCGGCATGCGGAGCCATGGCAATATCGTTTGACGGCGCTGCTTTCACCAGGTCGCCGGAGCGATAACGAAGAAGCGGCGAAGCGACTCGGCCCAGGGTCGTCAGCACCAGTTCGCCGGTCGCGCCCGCAGACGCGGCTTTTCTTGTCGAAGGGTCGATCACTTCTGCCAGATAGGCGCACTCCATGACGTGAAGCACGGATGGCCGCGCGGGGCATTCGTAGGTCACTGGACCGACCTCGGTCATCCCATGGTGGTCGAAGACGCGAGCGCCCGGCCAAGCCTGCTCGATCCTGGACCGGATGGCCGGCACGCTGCCACCGGGTTCCCCAGCCACGATGATCGATTTAACCGCGCTTTTCGCCAAATCGATCTTTTCTTCGACCGCGACTTCCGCCAGGCGGATCGCATAAGTCGGCGTGCAACAGACGGCTGTGACCTCATGATCCAGGATCGCCCTAAGCCGGGCCCCGCTGCTCAATCCTCCGCCGGGCAGGCAGAAACAGCCAATCTCCTCGGCCGCCTCGAAGGCCAGCCAGAAGCCGATGAACGGCCCGAAGGAGAAAGCAAACAGAATTCGATCGCCCGGCACGACTCCAGCGGCGCGATAGACTTCCTTCCAATTCTGAATCATCCACCGCCAACTCTCGGGCGTGTCGAGCCAGCGCAGAGGCGCGCCGGAAGTGCCGCTGGTTTGGTGGCACCGAGTGTAACAGCGTCTCGGAAAGGTCAGGTTCGAGCCATACGGCGGTAACGCCGCTTGGTCCGCCACCAATTCCTCCTTAATGGTAAACGGACAGCGCTGAACATATTCCTCCAGGCTTGCGAGGTTCGCGTGCAATCCGCTCCCGGCGAGTTTCCGTTGATAAAACCGGTTGCCGGCCAGGAGCGCGGCCAGCAGCGCGCGCAACTGGCGAAGTTGTGAGGATGCGATGGCCTCTCGAGACGGAAAGAAAATGGCAGGCATGGGGCTTGGCTGCATCAAACCGGAATCTACGGAAACTCTGTCAACCTGCGAGAATCTTCAGTTGAACTGGGGAGCGCACGCGCCCTCGCGTGCAGTGGCCGGCGCCCTCGCCGACCACATCGGAGTGTTCGAACAAGTCATCATTTAGTGACTCATCCATGCACTCGCTTCGACCGGCGGGGCGCCGGTCGGAACACGCGAGGGCGCGTGTGCTCTCCAATCCAAATGCATATTCACGACTAAGAACGGTTGGGACCGGTGGCTGCTGTTTGAACCGCCGCAGGCGCCGGCTTCGCCGGGGCTGGAGCCGGCTTGTAAAAGGTGACCAAGCAGCCGCCCGCTGCCGCCATCAAGATGCCCAAGAAGAATTGAGGTTTGATCGCCCCATATCCCCCAGCCGGCGGGTGCGACACCAGCGAATACAGCGCATTGACCACCGGCGCTCCGGCGAAGACAATCGACATTACCACGGCGGGTGTGCCCTTCGCGCCGAAGGCGAGCAACACGCCGAAGGCGCCGATGGCGCCGACGATTCCCGCCAGAAGACTCCACCACATGCCTTTGGCCGGATAACTCCACGAAGCTCCGTTGGCGACCAGCACAACCAGCGGCGCCAGGACGGCGGTGAGAAAATACGCGATGCCGACGAACAGAAATGCTTTGTATCGGCCGTTGAGTGGATCGTTCATCCCCATCTGGCCGGTGTGCAGGAAGACGCCATAGACGCCCCACGACGCGACGGTCAGAAGCGCAAAGAATAGCCAAGTCAAGCTGGGCTGACTCGATGAAGTTTGTGCAATCATGCGTTCAGTCTAGAGGCTGACACCTCTGACTTCAAACGGTTTGTCAGTCGGTACAAGGCTCGAAATCTTGCCGGTGGGATATGGAGTCTTGAGGCTTGATCGCTCGCTCCTGTTTTCGTTCTATTCAGTGCGGTGAAATCTTCGGCGTTCATGTTGATCGGCGCTTGCTTGCTCGTAGGTTGCGCGACCTCGACGATTGAGTCCAGACGCGAAGAACGGTTCTCTGCCTACACCGCGTTGAGCGCCGAGCACCGCCAACTCGTGGACCACGGCCAGATCAAGGTCGGGATGAGTCCCGACGCGGTGTTTATCGCTTGGGGCGCGCCGACGGAGATTCTCGAAAGCGAAACGGAGCAAGGGCACACAACGGTTTGGATTTATCACGGCCAATGGATGCAGGAGTCCAGGTACTGGACCTACCGTGAAATCTCGCGCGATGGGACGGCCTTTCTGGAGCGTCATTTGGAGAGCGACTACTTTCCGCGAAGCTACATTCGCGCTGAGATCTATTTCGTGAGCGGCCGAGTGGTGCGCTGGCAAACGCTGCCCCGGCCGGCCTATTGAAGCCCTGTTCGTAGCGTGAGAACTCCCTCACCTCCATCGGACGGAGGAGAGGAGGGGCGTTTGTATTGGTTCCCCTCTCCTCGGTCCTCTCCCCACTCGTTCCTCGCGGGGAGATGATGAAGAGCTAGATGCAGCCCTGTTGCCGACTTGGTTTAGCCGGATTTCCTTGGATCTGGAGCTCAGAGGCCTGGG
>JACQWK010000571.1 GCA_016209525.1 Verrucomicrobiota bacterium | reverse complement strand
GTTCTGCAATCTGTTGTCAAGGTTAGGAACTGACCCGTTTACGTTTACTGACCCGTTTAAGGTTAGGAACTGACCCGTTTATGACCCGTTTATGGACACGACGTTCACCCCTCTGCGCCGCGCGCTGCTGGTCTATCTGAGTTCGTGCGACAGCGCCCAGATGATGGTGGGCCGGACCGATGAGCTGATGGCCTTGGTGCGCGCCTTTCTGCTGGCCGGCAGTCCCAGCGTGGTGGCTTCGCTCTGGGCGCTGGACGACGCGGCCGGCTGCGACTTCGCCATGCACTTCTACAAATTCTGGCTCAAGGATCGGCTCCCGCTGACGCGTGCTTTCCAGCAAGCGACGCTGGCGGTGCGTCGGGACCGGCCGAATCCCTTTCATTGGGCGCCACTGGCGCTCTTCGGCGCCTGGCAGACCCGGCTCGGCAAGGCCCCCCATGAAAGCTGAATCCCGTCCCGCCGAGTGTTCTCGAGCCGAGCAGTGGGCCGATCGCGTCGAGGCCGTTCCTTGATCTTGGTTCGAGGCGCTCACGGAGACGCCGCGGCCGTTGGCTTTCGAGAAGCTGCCTTTTGGCGAAGCGGAGCGCGCGCATCTGGCCGATTGCCCCGTTTGCGCGAGAATGGCAACTGCCAGGAATGGGAGGAGCTCGTGCGCCTGCTGGCCCAACCGGGATGGTGTAATGGCCAGGACTTGTGCTGCCAGCCTGGGACCACACCGCAGCAAGTGGAGGTCGCGTTCCGCGACTGGGCCGAACGTTCAGGCGTCTTGAGCGTCAGACCTACTGCGGCGGATTGATGCCGTCCGAGGATAACCTTACTCGCGCTCTGGGCTTCTCCGGGCGTGGTTCTCTCCGTTTGTCACACGCGGAGCTTTTATGGGGCCACTGAATCAAACCCAAAACAGAAAGGCACCATGAACACTCAACGAACAGATGACCGAAATGGGGAACCATGCTTCCCCGAAGTCAAAGATCACCCACTGGAAGTCGTGGCGCCGGCCGGCGCCCGCGTCGTGAAGGCGTTGGCGACTTGGGTACCCTCCATGAAGAGCAAGACCCTAATCTCGATGCTTGTGCGCGTATGGTTGGCCAGCCTGGGTTGCGTGTCTTTTGCCTCTGTTTCGGCAGATGATGCCTTCAGAGACGGTGGATTCGAGCATTCTACGTCGAACGGGAGTTTTCCGGATTCAGGCGAGTGGCAGCGGGCCTGGCTCGGCGAAGCAGGCGCGGTCTGCACAACCACGGCCGCGCGGTCCGGTCGCAATGGCCTGTGGGTTTATACGGGGAATGGTGGGGCAGATTCTTGGTCGGGCACCTATCAGGCGCTCCGGGCGACGGCTGGAAACGTGTTCCGAGCGAGCGCCTGGATTCGGACTCCGAGCGGTCAGCCCTGGGTCAACGGCTCAAAAGCGGCTTTGCGTGTCTGTTTCCTTGACGCCTCAGGACTGGAGTTACTCCGGATTTCCGCTCAGCCGTTGGAAATGGCCTCTACAGATTGGCAACGGCATGATGTTGTCACTCCCCCAGCGCCAAGGGGCACAACTCAGGTCCAACTCGTTTGTTATCTTGAAAAGCCTGACGGCCAGATCGGGCTGTCCGTGGCTAACTTCGACGATTGCTACCTGGGACCACTTGAACCGCAGGGGGAATGAACTGGCCTTGCTCACATTCAGAAAAGCGACCGATGACTCGATTCCAGGAACAAACTCTCCTCGCCGGATCACGACTTTGCGCGTAACGCGCAATGCGGTTTTTGTCACAAGATGCGTTCCGCCTCCTTCTATAGGGAGCAGCGACGGCAACTGAGTGATTGACACCGCCTGTGCCATCAACGAGAAAGAACCATCCTCGCCGGCCATGAAAGCGAACCCTTCGGCCAATCCCATCCTCGATCTCGCACAACGCGCCTTGACGGAAAACTGGTCCGGGGACCGGCTGGAGCGAGAGATGCAAACACTTGCCCGCTCCGGCATGGAAGGCCGCCTGTTCCAGGGCGCGCTCGAAACGGCCAAGCGCCTCCCGCCCGACCAGCCCGGCGGCGGACGGCTCATTGCCATGGTCGGACGGCTTTGCGCTGCGCTTCAGCGAGGCGCTGCAGACGCCGAAGCTGCCGGCATCATTCTGCTCCAGGTCGCGAATCTGTTGATGGACCGCTATGATGCCGAGAGCTTCACACTTGCGGTTGTTTTGCTGACGGAAGCCCGCAGTTGTTTTGCCCCCAACAGCCCGGGCTTCGGCGGCACGTTGATCAACGAGGCCAACGCGCGGCTGAGGCTGGCGGAGTTGGGCGTGGCTCCGACGGAGCATCTGGCCCAGGCGGTGGAACTCTATGGCCAGGCGCGCGGTTGTTTTGCCCCCAACAGCCCGGGCTTCGGCGGCACGTTGGTGAACGAGGCCATCGCGCGGGGGAGGCTGGCGGAGTTGGGCGTGGCTCCGACGGAGCATCTGGCCCAGGCGGTGGAACTCTATGGCCAGGCGCGCAGTTGTTTTGCCCCCAACAGCCCGGACTTCGGCCTTACGTTGATGAACGAGGCCAACGCGCGGTGGAGGCTGGCGGAGTTGGGCGTGGCTCCGACGGAGAATCTGGCCCAGGCGGTGGAACTCTATGGCCAGGCGCGCGGTTGTTTTGCCCCCAACAGCCCGGACTTCGGCCTTACGTTGATGAACGAGGCCATCGCGCGGCAGAGTCTGGCGGAGTTGGGCGTGGCCCCGACGGAGCATCTGGCCCAGGCAGTGGGACTCCACGGCCAGGCGCGCGGTTGTTTTGCCCCCAACAGCAGCGACTGGGCCTTATGCCAGCGTAACCATGCCCATGCTCTCTCTGGCCTCGCGCGATTTGAGCCGGAGCCGGGTCGCGCCATGGCCCATCTCCGGTCAGCCCAAGGTCTCCTGCGGGACGGCCTGCGCGTCCTGGAATCGGTCCGCGCCCAAATGCCGCGCGAACGCGAGCGGATCGACTTTCTGGAAACTGTCGCCGTCCAGTACGCCGCCATGGTCGAAGTCTGCCTGGACCTGGCCGAAACCGAACCGAACGTTGAACAAGCCGAAGCATATCGCTGGGAGGCGTGGCACTGGGTCCACCACGGCAAGAGCCGGACCTTGCTGGAGCTGCTCTCGAGGGACCCATCTCGACTGGTGGAAACCGACCGTCCGCTGCGGGAGGAACTGGAAGCGCGGGCCAGGGAGCTGGATGAGGCCGAGCGGGCCCTGCGCCTGTTGAAGAAGAATCTCGGGGACGAGGATTCGGCTCGGCGCGCCCTGTCGGACCCGGAAGTGGAGGCGCGTCTCCGCGGATTGACGCAGGCTTTGGAAGGGGCGCACATCGCCCACGGCGCGGCCCGGCAGCGCTTGCTCGAACGGATGGAATCCTCCGGTCCACTCGCCGCCGGGCCGCCGCCGCCGCCTCAAGAAACGCTGGCTCAACTGGCCGCGCTGGCGGGGACCGAAGGCCGGGCCTTGCTGGTCGAATTCTTCATGCTCGATCGTGAGGAGGCCGTGGCCTTCCTCGTTCCAACCTGGCGCCGCCAGGCGCCCCGGCCCGTCCGGTTCCCGCTGCCACAGCGGCGTGTGGCGGAGCTGGCGGGATCGACCCTCACCGCGGCCGACAAGCTTATTCGAACTACTCGCGCCGCCCGCCGCGGTGAGCCTTCGAGCGAGCCGACCGCCAAGGATGAGCGTCTAGCCCGAGACTCCTTTCGCGCTCTGCCAGACGCCTTGGGTGAACTCCTGGGGCCGGCTTTTGCGCAAATTGGCGATGGGAAAGAAGAGCCGACCGAACTGATCTTCGCGCCGCATTACCTCCTGAACCTCCTGCCGCTGCACGCGGCGACGTGGCAGGGCCGGCCTTTGATTGAGCGGTGGCCCGTCAGTTACCTGCCTTCCGGCGCGCTGGCGGCGGTCATTGCCCGGCGCGAGCGGGCGCTCGCCGGGCAGGCCTTGGTCGTGGGCAATCCCACGGCCGACCTCGAAGGCGCCGAAAGGGAGGCCCGGGAAGTCGCCGCGCAATTGAACCGCGCCGGATTCGAGGGCGAGCCGTTCCTGCGCGGCCAGGCCACGGCCAACCGCCTGAGTCAATACGGACCGGACGCGGCGGTGGTCCACGCAGCCGCCTATTCCATCCTGGTGGCCCTGGATTTCCTCCGATCCGGCATCGAGATGGCCGACCGCAGATTCACCGCGCTGGACACGACGTTCACCCAGTTGCGCCGCGCGCTGCTGGTGTACTTGAGTTCGTGCGACAGCGCCCAGATGGTGGTGGGCCGGACCGACGAACTGATGGCGTTGGTGCGCGCCTTCTTGCTGGCCGGCAGCCCCAGCGTGGTGGCTTCGCTCTGGGCGCTGGACGACGCGGCCGGCTGCGACTTCGCCACGCACTTCTACAAACACTGGCTCGCGGATGGACTGCCGCTGGCGCGCGCTTTCCAACAAGCGGCGCTGGCGGTGCGCAGGGACCGCCCTAACCCCTTCCATTGGGCGCCGCTGGCGCTTTTCGGCGCCTGGCAGACCCGGCTTGAGGAAGGTTCTCATGAAAGCTGATCCTCGTCCTGGCAAGTGCGAGCAAATCGCGCAGTGGGCAGAGCGGGTCGAAGTCGTGCCCCGGGGGTGGTTCGCGGCGCTCACGGAGTCGCCGTTACGGTTACCGTTGGAGAAGCTGCCGTTTGGCGAGGCGGAGCGGGCGCATCTGGCGGCTTGCCCTGATTGCCAGCGCGCGGCGATGGAAGCGTTGGAGCAGCGCGCGCAACTGCGCTGGATGGTTCTCTGCCCTGAGACCGGCGAAATTTCAGCCTGGCTGCGTTGCGGCCCGGACGCGGCGCTGGAAGCGCATCTGCGCGGTTGCGCCTTGTGCGCGGGGCAGGCGAAACGCACGGCCTGGTTGGCTCAAGGGGCAAATCTCCTGTCGCGTGAACAGGTCGAAGCAAAGCTCAGAGCCATCGCCGCGGGGCCGGAGACAATAGAGGGAACTTGGGAGGCGTTCGTCACCTGGCTCGTCGAGCATTTCTGGTTCGCCGAGGAAGAGCGACAGGCCATCAGCCACGTCGCCGCCGGCTGGCGGTTGGTGGCCGGCGGACGCCGTGCCGCACAGACCACGAAAGAAGAATTGAAAACGCGCTTGGCGGGCGATGAGACGATCACGCTGGCTCGCCAGGAAACAGACGTGCGTTGGCTCCTGGCGAAACGCGTGTCGGATGGATTGGAAGTTCAAGCAGGCCGTTCGGTCGCGGAGAAGTGCCCGCGCTTTCGCCTGGTGTTTCGCCGCGGCGATGAAGTGATCCACGAGGTGACGACGGGAGACGGACGGCTGAGGCTGACCGCCGCGGACCTGGCACGTGCTGTCGAGGCGGATGCGTTCGAGATCGAAAGCCTGGAGGGATGACGCTCCATGGACCAGCAAGACTCAGACTTGAAAGCCATCGCCGCATGGCTCACGGCTAAGGATGCGGATATCCCTCAGATGTCGAAGGAGGTGTTTCCTTTGGTAGTGCGCCGGGCGATCGAGGCGCTCGTAGGCGGGCAAGGCGACGAGGCAAACCTGCGCCAGGACCTACTTCAGCGGATCGAGGGCGACGAGGAAGCGAAATGGCTGCTGGTGGAGAGCCTCCCTGGCTTCTGGCGGGAGAAGCGTGTGCGCAAGGGCAGCGTGGACCCGCGAGACTTCGTGGAGCGGTGCGCCGATCAGGTCGCGGCGCTGCTGGTATTCACGAAACTAAGTCATTGTGTTTCGGCCAATGCAACGCGCCTTGATCGGTTCCTCCTCCGGCGCGTGGCTGACCGGGTGATTTGCCGAAGTGTGAAGAAGCGCGCCCGGATGCAGGCGATCCACAGAAGTTCGACGGGCAAAGCCAAGCCTGGGGACGACAGGATACTGGAGGGCAGTACCGAGCCGACGGAAGAAGAGGTCTGCACATGCGTCGAGGCCATTTGGGCCGTGGCGGCGAAGTTTAAGTATATGGGCTTGGGAAAGGCGATTTCTTACTTCAAGACAGCCGCCCGCCGAAAGCTTTTCCCGCGAACGTCCAAGTCGGTTGCAGCGACGCATGAACTGCGCGAAGAGTTGACCCCGGCGCAATCCGCCGATGAGAAACCTGATCTTGGTGAGGCGCTCGCGGAGGGGTGGGAGACGCTCAACTCGCGCCTGGGACCGAAACACGCGCTGCGCTTATGGGTGTTGGCAGCTCTGCGCGAGGATGGCAGAGGCCTCGAGTGGGAAGAGATCGCGAGCCTGCTGGCCCAACCGGGATGGTGCGATGGCCGGAACCTCTGTTGTCCGCCTGACATGATGCCGCACCAAGTGGAGGCCGCCTTCCGTGATTGGGCCACACGTTCAGGCACCTTGAGCGCGGACAATCTCCGTCAGACCTGGAAGCGCTCGCGGTAGCGGTCCCTCAGGTGACTCAACCGCGTGTGTGCGTCCGACCGACTGCGGCGGATTGATGCCGTCCGAGGATAACCCTTCCGATTCCTGCTCTTCTCCGAGCACGGTTCTCTCCGTTTGTCACACCTCCGGCTTTCTCCGGCTTTTATGGGGCCACTGAATCGAATCAAACCAAAACAGAAAGGCACCATGAACACTCAACGAACAGATGACCGAAACGGGGAACCACGTTTCCCCGAGGTTCCACGTCGCCGACTGGAGGTCGCGGCACCGGACGGCGCTGCGATGCCAATAGTCGGTGGAGACACGGCCGGCGCCAGCGTCGTGAAGGCTCTCGTCGATCACGCGAATGGCGAGGTGCTTGTCCGAGCTTTCGCGGAAGCGAGATACACCCGCGATCATGGCGCAGCGGACCGGCGTCTGGCAGCGCAAGCCAAAACCGCCGGGCTTCACCTCCAGGAAGCCGCCGTCAAAAAGGGGAGAGCGGACCGAGAAGCCACGGACACGCCGCCGCTGATCGAAGATCCGGCCACGGCAGGTCGCGGAGACGGCAAGGGCAAGCGCCCGTTCGTCGTTTTTCTTTGGTTCATGGTCATCGCGTTGAGCGTTGCCGAGCTGCTCAATCTGACCCGGTATGCGGTGGACTTTACGCAAAACTGGCCGTTGGCGCTCCTCTTTTGCTTCGCTCTGCCTGCCGCCCCGCTTGTGGCCGAGTATCTCAGCAGTAAGGCGATCGGCTGGGGTCATCATCGAAAAGTGCTTCGCTGGCTGTCCCTCATTGGAGGTCTGGCCTTCGCCCTTTTCATGCTTTCTTTCGCCCGAGAATTCGCCGTCGAACCCAGCTTGACAAGCGCGAACGACCTGCTGCGCGGCGCCGATCGCACTGTCTTGCTGATCTCGCAAACAGTGCTCGCGTTCATCTGCTCGACGGTGATCTTCCTCTGGATCGACGAACTCACCCGTCACCAGGTTTCGATGATCCAAAATCCGCGGTCATTGGAACTCGAACAACGGCAAGCCGTCTCCCTGGACGCGCTTTGCTCCCAAACGGAGCGCCTTGGCGAGATCGAAGCCGAAATCGCTGCCTACGAAGCGCACCGGCGCGTGCATATGGATACGGCGATTGCGCTCTATCACCAGTTCCGAAAAAAGGAAGCGGCCGTTGAAGAAATTCTCCGAAGCCTTTCCCGACTCGTTTGAGGCTTCGTTTCAACCAACGCTCAACTCAAGAACAGAACTATGAAATCACATCGCAATAGCATGATTAGCCTCCTCGCCATTGCCCTTTTGGGCATTGGATCCAACCTTGCTTCGACGCAGGAGGTGAGGCTCGTTCACGCTGGGCTTTCGCCCTTCATGTCGGACCGAGACCGCGGCGTGGTGTCGAACCAGGTGTTGAACCTGGTCGGGACGGCACCGGCCGAAACCCGCTTGATTTTCGAGGACGGCTGGAATCTTCAGACGATCGCGACCTTTGAGATTCCGGCCCTGAAATCGGATCGGCCCGGAGTTCGAGCGCGGTTCCTGAAACGGCCGCTTTGGCAACTGCTCACCTGGTTTCAGCGAGTCGCCGAGGACGCGGCTGTCCCCTCGGACTTGCGCGGGACCTCAGCCTTGCGAATCCCGGAGTACCTCGCCTTCGCCAGTCAGCAGCCTGCCACCGAACCGCGCAGCATCTTGCTGATCGGGCCGCCCTTGTACCAGTCGCTCAACGAGCCCGGTTTTTCGTTCGGCCAGGACCGGTTTCCGAGCGACGCCGCTTTGTTCTGTGAGCCTGCCGGGTCGATCTTCAGCGTGCTGGGGAAGCGTGAGCGCTTGAAGAAGACCCAGGTCTTCTTCCTTTATCCGAACGAGGGCCTGTTCCGCAGCGAGCTTTACAAGGACCACGTCGCCCGTTTCTGGAACCTCTTCACCGAGTACCAAGGCGGCGTGATGGCCGGCTTTCACGCGGACGCGGAGCGGACGTTCGCGATGCTGACCCGATCCGGCCTGCCGCCGGTTCGGCGCGATGGCGTCGATCCGGCGATGACGAAAGTCGAGATGCTCTCCATCACACGCGAGATTCCCTGGCGGACGATCACCAACCAGGTCGGCGAGGTGAAGTTCGTCTTTGAGCAGCCACGCACGCCGGAGAGGGCGGAGGAAAGCGTGATCCGTGAGCTTGAACAGGCGGCGGATAATCAGACCGTCATAGGGATCATGTGGTCCATCCCCGGGCTCGACCTGGATTTGTACGTGTGGCATCACCCCGAAGCCGCGCCGCTGTTTTTCAGAAACACCAGCACCTCGGAGGGCCGATATATCCACGACTACGTTGACCAGAATGCGGCAGTAGGCGACTACGAGAAGGTCATCCTGGATGCGCCCAGCGACCTGAATCGGCTCAGGGCTTTCGTGAACTTCTTCGCTGGCCAGTCCGCGGCTCCGGTCGAAGGCAAGGTATTCCTCAGGCACCGAGGGCAAACCCTTCACGGCACGTTCGAACTCGCGGCCCGGTCCGGGAACCAAGGAAACGACCTGGCCAACCGAAGTTCGAGCCCCTTCTGGACGGAGTTGAAGCTGACAAATCTGTCGGCAGTCAGCCCAGCGGCTCACGCCAACCGGTGAAATCAAACTGAAGAAAACTCGCAACCATCATGAAATCGAATCTCTCCATGCAACGTCTCTGCCCACGGCGGTTCGGACCGTTCATCGGTGTCGCCATCGTTGGGCTAACTACCCTGCCCGCCTGGTTGTCGGAAGCTTCGACCGCTGAGCGCCGGCCCGTCATCCGGATCACTTGGACGGATACCGGGGTTTACGTGGGCCAACGACCGAAACACCTCGATGATCACAACAGGTTCATGTTTCAACCCTTCGCCGGAGCGGTCACGCCTTTGAAGGCCGATGTGCCGCGGGCCGGCCAGATTCTTATCCCAATGCCGGACAATGACCGTCTGCCCAAGACCCAGCAGCAGTGGGATCGGTTCCGCGTTCAACTCGAGCAAGGGCTCAGCGCGCGGCTGGAGCGCGGTCTGAGCCAGGGCGTGACCGATTTCGAGATTCGAACGGTGGAAAACATCAACATCACCGGCGGTTATTGGGCGCCGTGGCAGCAAGCGCGGGTTGTCCAGTTTGGTCAGACTTTCCTCGAAGCCTTGGGCAACGTGCGCGAGCCCCTGGCGCGGCGAGGTCCTGTCGAGATTCGTGGCCTGGTGGGCAGCAACGGAGGCTTTCTGGCCACGGAAAGCATCGCGCGCCTGGGGACCTCACCCCTGGATCATCTCACGATTGTGGATGGCCGGGCCTACGTTGACCGGACCTTGAGCACCGCCCGCATCATGCAAGGCAAACTCACACTGGTGAACACTGGTGGCGACGCCTGGGCGCTCACCGACATGGTCGCGCACCACGGGGGCGCAAAGGCCCTCAAAGGCGCCGATCCGCGAATCCACGTAATCTATCTCGATCCGCAAGGCTGGAACTTCCCAGCCGGCGCTCACATCGCTGCAATGACGATGGACCGCAACCGGCCCGTTGTGGCGAAGGAATTCCTCGGCAACGGATATTCCGAACCGGTGAAAACAACCATCGGAAACGTTCGCGATTTCCTGCTGAGTGGGGAGCCGCCGGAACAGTTAAACGGAGTTTCGCTTCAAATGCAGATTTCGGAGGCGAGTTTCGCGCCGGATTCGAGCGGCCAATCGCGGGCGTTGAAGGACGCGCTGCTAAAGCCACGTTCGGGCAATGACGCCCTCGCATGGCCGGCGGGTGAAGCTAAACCCTAAACCTGAACCCAAGAACTTCTCCATGAACTCTCACCTTTCGAAAGCCATTCGCATGAACGCGCCGACCCAGGTAAATCGAAGGACGTTTCTTCGTGCCGCGGCCGCGCTGGCGCTGGCGGCCGCCGGCAAGCAGTGCGTTAACGCGGGCGCCGAGGTCGTCGATGCCGAGCCTCGGTCCATCACCTCCGAGAGGATTTGTCTGTCGCTGCGGACGCTCTTCACCATGGTCTCTGACCAGCAGCGCGCGGGCCGATCGGTCACCGAAACCGCTGCCTGGCTCGGTGGATTGGAGCGGGTTGACGGCTACCTCCTCCATGAGCAACACCGGGACGTGATTCTCTTCGGACGAAAAGCTCCCTTCCAACAATGCCTCCACCTGGATGACTTGGCAGTGAATATCGCGAACGTCTGGGGAGGTCAGCCTGCCCCATACTGCTCGTTGGACCCTAGCCAAGGGGAGGTCCTTGCTTTGGATCGGTTGTTCCGAGAGATCGGCCTCGCAAGCTCTCTCGATGCCCAGCGGAAGCTGTTTGACCGGTTGAAGGCGATGCGGAGACCGCAAACCGTCCTCGTGGGCGGAGTCCCGTGCTCCAGTCGCCACGCCCACGTGATGATCGATTCCGACTACCGGCTCAAGAAGCTCTGCGCCGGCTTGGAAACCGTGCCGGGTGTATCCTCTCACCTGGACCGAATGTTGAGCCTGGTGGAAGCGGAGGTCCGCAACCACGGTCGGATGCCGGCACTCGGAGTGTCCATGGCTCGATTCTGGTTTCACCTGGCGGAGGGCCATCCCAAGTTTCTGATGGATGAGGACATCGTCATGCTCGATCAATGTTCGGTGGTCGTGTTAACGGAACGGCAACGAGCCACGGCTGACGGGCAACGGTTCGACTCCGGCGAGGACGATCCCGTGGGCAAGGCTTTCGCCGAAGAATTTTCGCGAGCCTTTCCGAGCCTCACGAGCAAGGTTCCAGTCTTCGCGGCGCTGGAGAATCTGTTCCGCTTGAGCGCGCTTCTTCGCGCCCTACACTTCAAGTCAGACGCGGAGAGGGCCGGATTGAGCCTGGGCCGTCAGTTCGACGCTTACTCGCTCCTGGCCCCCAGGCCCATGCCGCCCGACCTGCCGGGAGTAACGAATGGAAACGAAGCATTTATCCCAGTCCAACTTGGCAGCCGCACCGGCACACTTACCGTCCATCCATTCGTCTGTGGCGGAGTCGGCATGGACATGAATCTGACCGACGCAAGCTGGCAGAAGGACACGAGCGAGAGCCTCAGAGCTTTCAAGCTTGCCGCGTTGCGCAGGCGTCCTGACCACCGGGCGCTCTCATGGACGATCGTCTAATCACCGGTGGTGATGCATCTGTTCACCGTTAGATCTCCAAGTAGGCCAGCCAAGTGCCCGCCACTCTTGGGACGTCGAAGAATGGAACAATCTCGCGGTTGAGGTAAGACAGAACACCGACCCACGAGGGAGCGTCTTCATACGCATCGTGCCAGACGATGAACCGTTTGCCCTTCGCTTTGGTTGTCACGAAATGGTCCAGCGCTTTCTCCGTGTCGGCTTTGACGCCCTGGTAAGAGTGATCGCCATCGATGAAGACCAGGGAGATGTCGCCCAGCTTTTTGTAATCAAGCGCTGCCGATGGACAATCGAGTACGTTCACATTGGGCAGATGCCGAGCACGTTGACAGAGCGTCGCGGGACTGGGTAGTTCCGCCTTCTGCTCCGGACACATCGTGCCAGGCCCGGTGTAATCGCAGGCATAGACGGTCGCGTTGGGCAGAGCACTGCCGAGTTCCAGGGTCGTTTGGCCGTCGTTGCATCCGATCTCCAAAATATTTCCGGCGGTTTGCCGGGCGAGCCAGCGGATGAACTTCACTTCCTCAGCCTTCGTCCATCCCGGAGTGCCAAGCAGGGGATCAACTTGACTCTCCTGGGGCAACGAAACGGTCGGAATCTTCATCTTGTCATAGCCGACAAATTGGAAAAACGCGCACCCGTGATTGGCATCGACTTCCCGCCAGAGTCTCCAGCCTGGCAGACGATCTTCGAGAAGGCCCAACTCTTTGAGGGCCTCACGCACGGCGATGCCAGTGCCGCAATGGGGCTGGGGATGGTACCCTTGGCACTTTGGCGAGGCGTCATGAAAGCAGACTATGCCACCGCGCCGGATATGCCGGGCGAGTCCGATGAAATCCCCTTCCAGACGTTGTTAAGAGTTGACGCGGATTCCGACACTACAGCTTCAGGGCCTTCACCGCTTCCATCGCGATGTTCACCAGGCGATCCGGGAAGAGGCCCAGATAAAACATCGCGGCGATGCAGGCATACAGCGAGACTTGGATGGGCCAGGAAACTTTGATGTCCGACAACTCGGCGGATCCCTTCGACCAGTAAATCGCCCGGACGACTCCGAGGTAATAGTAAAGCGAGATGACCACGCCAAGGATGGCCACGGCAATCAGCCAATAGCAACCCGGCTGCGTCGCGCCTTTTTCGACGACCGCTTTCAATAGCAAAAACTTTCCGAAAAACCCGGCCAGCGGCGGAATGCCCGCCAAGGAAACCATCGCCAGACTCAGGCTGGCCGCCAGCAGCGGCGATCGTTGATGCAGCCCAGCCACGGCGCTGATGTCGTCACCCTCGACGCCGCGCATCACGACACAAATCACGGTGAACGCGGCCAGCACCGTGAACAGGTAAGCTCCCAGATAATACAGGATCGCCGACGATCCCGCCGAATTCATGGCTGCGACTCCCAGCAGCATGTAGCCCGCGTGGGCAATGCTCGAGTAGCCGAGCAACCGCTTCAAGTTCCGCTGCGGAATCGCGCACAGATTCCCATATAGGATCGTCATCCCGGCGATGACCATGAGCAGTTTTGTCCAATTCACGGTGATTTCCGGGACGGCGCTGAACAAGACGCGCAAGAGGAGGATAAAGCCCGCCGCTTTGGAGCCCACCGCCAAAAAGGCTGTGGTCGGCGCGGGCGATCCCTGATAGACATCCGGCGCCCAGATTTGAAACGGGAAGGCCGCGATCTTGAAACCAAGACCGACGAGCACCAGGAGCAATCCGAGCAAGAAGACCGGTCTGGCCGAGGCGACGCGCGCCGAGCCCATCAACTCGCCAAAGTTGGTTGTGTTGGCCACGCCGAAGACCAGCGCGATGCCATAGACCAGGAACGCGGAAGCCAGCGCCCCCAGAATCAGATACTTCACCCCCGCCTCAAGGGAATGGAGCCGACCGCGCTGGAAACTGGTCAGGACATAAAACGTCACCGTGATCAATTCGAGGGAAACGAACACAAGGATGAAATCATTGGCGGAAGCGGCGAACATCATCCCGGCCAAGGCAAACATTATGAGCGCGTAGTATTCGGCAATTCCGGCTTCGATCCGGTCGGCAAATTCCACGGACATCACCAAGACAATGACCGCTGCGAAAAGGAAAAACCGTTTGAAGAAAAGAGCCAATCCGTCCAGCACGTACATCTTCTCGAAGGCGTAGGCCGGCGCGGCGGCTTGCATCAACATACTGGCCAGGAAAATCAGGCCAACGGCGGCGGCCGCCGCGTAGCCCAGATTCCGTTTTTGCGGCACTGGCGTCCAAAGGTCCGCGAGCAGAATTGCCAAGCCGGCGCCGATCACGGCGAATTCCAGGATGGAAAGTGAAAGATTCATTGGCGCGGCGCGGCTTCTCCCGCAGTGTTCACACGCCGGGACGTTTGGATGGTCCGTTCACCCTGTCCATGAACCTCGGAGCGCCGGTCTCCGATCCGGCGCGATTCTTTGCTCACCGGTGTTTGCGCCGGGTCGGAGACCGGCGCTCCCGTTCGAGGGCGCGATGCACGGGATTCGCTCCGGGAGTTCTCACCCTGACCCTCTCCACCAGGGAGAGGGCCGGGGTGAGGGGGAACGGAGAGCCGCCGATTCTGCGATTTCGATATTGATCCCGCCGCGGCTGCAATCGTGCCTTGACCGCCCCGCGTTCGAATATCACCTTCCCTGTTCGCCAATTGGACGACAACTTCGGCGCTGGGCCGGATTTTCTCCGTCAGCAAACGGGGAAAGAAGCCGAAGAGGAGCAAGGTGAAAATCAGAACCGCGAACGGCAGCTTGGCCCACGCGTGCGGTACATCTTGGATCTGATTCCAATGTTCGGCCAATGGCCCGTGCAGGATGCTGCGGACGGCTCGAAGCATGTACACGGCGCCGATCAGAAGCGCCCCCCAACAGGCCAGTCCGGTGATCGCCGGATATGTTTTCCACGCGCCGAAAAATACCAAGGCTTCGCCGACAAAATTTGCAAAGCCTGGCAGGCCGCATCCCGCGAGCATCGCCATGGTCAGCGCCGTGCCGATGAAAGGCAGCCGCTTCAGGAAACCACCCATGCGCGCGATTTCGAGAGTCTGAGCCGTGTGAAAGAGGTATCCGCTCAAGGCAAAGCTGAGCGCCGCGAGCAGGCCATGGGCGATCATGATCACGACGGCGCCGGTGACGCCAACCAGATTCAGGCTGGCGATTCCTAGAAACACAAAACCCATGTGCGCAACGCTGGAATTGCCGATGAGCAGATTCAGGTCCTTCTGCCGCATCGCGACCAGACCGCAATAAAGAATGTTGCCCAGGCAAAGCAGCGCCAGAACTTCCAGCCATTGCTTCGCTCCTTCCGGCATCAGCGGCACGGCGATTCGAATTAATCCGTACAAGCCGAATTTCTTCAGGACACCCGCGTGGAGCATCGCCGTCGCTGTGGGCGCCGAGCCATAACCGAGCGGCGCCCAAGTATGGAAAGGCCAGAGCGACACCAAAATGCCAAAACCAAACATCAAAGCAGGGAAGATGGCCTGTTGTGCCCCGGACTCCATCCGGTGCTCAGCGAAGTACTGCGTCATCGCGGGGATATCGAACGTGCGCTGGTCTGGCGGCATTTGGAGGTACAGCGCAATCAGACCGATCAAAGCGATCAGGGCGCCTAAGCTCAGATAAAGCGTGATTTTGAACGTGGCGTAGTTGCGTTCCTCGCCGCGGCCCCAGACGCCAATCATGATGAACGTCGGCACCAGCGCGAGTTCATGGAAGAAATAGAAATAGAACAGATCCAGCGAAGCGAACGCGCCTAGAATTCCGCCGGTCATCACCAGGAACAGAAGAAAGAATTCTTTCTGGCGTCGAACGATGTCGCGAGTCACGCCAACCGCGGCAAAGGCGACGATGGCCCCCATGAGCAGCAAGCCGGCATTGATGCCATCGACCCCGAGCCGGCATTGAATGCCGAGCGCGTCCGCTCCCAATCCCGGAATGATGACAACAAACTGGTAGCCTGCTTGTCCGGTGTCAAATTGCCAGAACATGCGGACGGCCAAGAGCAGCACCACGAACGTCGTGCCCGCCGCAACCGTGCGCGGCGCTGTGTCGTCGGTTCTCGGAAGGAAGGCGAGACCGGCGGCCGCCAGGAACGGCAACAGAACAATCAACGCAAGCGTCATGTTAGGGTCACAATACGAAAAACAGCAGGAGAGCCACACTCAGCACAAACAGGAACGCGTATGTTTGCAGGTTGCCTGTCTGCACGAGCCGAAGCGCCCGGCCAAACAGTTCCGTCGTCCCGTGAATTCCGCGCACGGCGAGGCCGGCGATGATCCACTGGTCGAACCAATCCGCCATTGCGGCGGCGATTTCCTGAAGTTTGATGACGGTCGCTTCGTACAGTTCGTCGAAGTAAAAGCGGTCGCGCATCGCCCGGGCCAGCGCTCCGATCTTTTCCGGCAATGGGTCGCGCTCGGCGTTCCAATAAAGGCCCCAGGCAAACGCAAAGCTGAAGATTACGGCGCCCACGCTGACCGCCATGGCCAGCACGTGATAGTCCGCATGCGCTTGACCCAGTTGTTTGCCATAGAGATGCGCGATTCCGAGAAAGCCGCCGGCCGCGGAAGGCAGAGCCAGAGCCAGAAGCGGCACCGTCATGACCTTCGGCGATTCGTGAGCGTGGCCGGCTTCGTGAGACTTGGCGCTGCCAAAAAAGGCGACCAACACCAACCGCGCCATGTAAAACGTCGTCAGCAAAGCGACGCCAACCGTCAGGAGAAACAGCCAGACGCTGCCGTGTTCGGGGTTCAAGGCCGCCGCAATGATTTCGTCTTTGCTGAAGAATCCGCTCAGCGGCGGCACGCCGCACAGCGCGAGGGTCGCCAGCAAGAACGTCCAGAACGTGACCGGCATTTTGTTTTTCAGGGCGCCCATTTTCCAAATGTCTTGCTCGTGATGGAGCGCGTGAATCACCGATCCGGCGCCCAAGAAGAGGAGCGCTTTGAAGAAGGCGTGCGTGGTGAGGTGATACATTGCGGGCGTCGGGCTCGCCACTCCCACCGCGAGCACCATGTAACCAAGCTGCGAGAGAGTCGAATAAGCCAGGATCCGCTTGATGTCGTTCTGTTGGACCGCGATCAGCGCGGCGAGCAGGGCCGTGATGCCTCCGATCCATGCGATGACTTCCAGCGCGTTTGAACCGGACGCGTCGAGCAGAAAGAAAACCCGGCAGAGCATATACACTCCTGCGGCGACCATCGTGGCAGCATGGATCAAAGCGCTGACGGGCGTCGGTCCTTCCATCGCATCCGGCAGCCACACGTGCAACGGAAACTGAGCGGACTTTCCCATCGCCCCGCAGAAGACCAGCAGCCCCACGACCGTAGCCAGAGCGCCCAGCGCTTGTGGGTTCCGAATCAACTCCACTTGGATGGCGCTGAAATTAAGCGCGCCGAAGGTGTCCCAAATCAGGAGGATGCCCAGCAGGAAACCGAAATCCCCCAGCCGGTTGGTGAGGAAGGCCTTTTTGCTCGCGTCCGCCGCCGAGGGGCGTTCGAACCAAAAGCCGATCAGCAGGTAACTCGACAATCCGACGAGCTCCCAGAAGATGAACATCTGCAGAAAATTGTTGGCCAGGACGATGCCGAGCATGGAAAACGTGAACAGACTCAGCCCGGCGAAATAGCGCGGAGCGCCCGGATCGTCGTGCATGTAGCCGTAGGAATAAATGTGAATGGCCCCGCCGACACCCGTGACGATGAGAAGCATCAAGAGGCTGAGCGGATCCAACCTCAACCCAAAGTCCACCTGCAAGGGGCCGACCTCCAGCCAACTCGCGACCGACTCCATTTTCAAGGGCCCCCATCCGTTCACGGCGATGAAGAAGACGCTGAGAACAAAACCCAGCACGATGGCGCCGATCGAGAGTCTGGCGCTTTGGTCGCGGCTTTTCAAAGTGAACAAGGTAATTCCCGCGGCGGCCAGCATTGGCAGGAACAGAATGATCCAAGGGATGATCTCGAGCTTCATGGGCTACAGTTTCATCAGGGTCAGATCTTCAACGTGGGCGGTCTGGCGTTTGCGGTAGAGGGCCACGATGAGCGCCAAACCCACCGCGACTTCGGCCGCGGCGACCGTGATGATGAAGAACACCATGATTTGCCCGTCGAGGTTGTTGTTGAAACGGGACAACGCCACGAACGCCAGATTTGCCGCATTGAGCATCAGCTCCAACGACATGTAGATGATCAGGAGATTACGCCGCAGGATCACCCCAAGCAATCCGAGGCAAAACAGGATGGCGCTGACCACCAGGTAATGTTCCAGGCCTGCGGTCATCTCAAATCTCTCTTGCTCAGCAATATGACTCCCACCATAGCGACCAAAAGGAGGACCGACAGAATTTCGAAGGGGAGGAGATACCGGGTGAACAGGGTTTCTCCGAGCGGCTTGGTCACGCCCTCGAGGTTCGGCGCCGAAAGGCCGGCGCTCAATCGCGGCGTGTCGAAAACCAACGTTTTGAAAATGATTCCAAACACGGCGGCCACGGCGATTCCGCCTGAGATCATGCCGAATCCTCTGATCTTGCGTCTGGCCTCCTCCTTCAAGTCCAGCAACATGATGACGAAAAGGAACAAGACCATCACCGCGCCGGCATAGACGAGGACTTGCACCGCCGCCAGGAAGAAGGCGTGCAGCAAGGTGAACAAGCCGGCGAGCGACACGATGGTCAACACCAGGAACATTGCGCTCGTCACCGGGTTACGGCTCCAGGGATTGGCGACCACCATGAAACCGCACAGAATGGTCAACGCGGCGAAACAATAAAATAGAACGTCCTGCATCACTTCTCGATCAACGTTGCGGTCTCTAAGAGTTTCGTCGCTCCCAGCGAATTGGGATGGTCACGGCTCCACCCCTTGCCCTTTGGCTTCTTCGGCCTTCCGTTTCCATTTTTGAATGCGATCGTTGTGGACGCCCCCGAGCGCCAGGAGTTTCTCTTTGTTGTAAATCATCTCTTCGCGGCTGGATCCGGTCAGCGAGTAGTCCTCCATCAGGAAGATCGCTTCTTCGGGGCAAACTTCCTGGCAGTACCCGCAGAAAATGCACCGGAGCATGTTGATCTCGAATTCCAGCGGCATTTTTTCCGCGTTCGGCCGGTCCGCGGGCAGGCCCTCCGGACCGGGAGGCACGATCTTGATCGCCTTGGGCGGACAGATGAATTCACAAAGCTGGCAGGAGACACACTTGGTGTCGCCATCCTGGTCCCGCACGAGATAAGGCGCGCCTCGATATCCCGGGGGCACTTTCCATTTTTCCTCGGGATACTGCATCGTCACTTTCTTTTTGAAGAAGTGGCGCAGGGTCACTTTGAAGCCGCCGAGGATCGCCGGCAGGTAAAGCCGCTCCCAGAACGTGAGTTTGTTTCGTTTGACGATCACATTAGGCCCTCACCCACAACAGAATCGCCGTGACCACGATGTTGGCCAACGCCAGCGGAATGAATCGCCGCCAGCCCAAGTCCATCAACTGGTCGTAGCGGAAGCGTGGCAACATCCACCGCACCCAAATAAACAGGATCAGAAAAGCGGCCATCTTTCCGAGGAAAATCCCGATGTGCAGCAACCCTTTGCCTAGGGAATCCGCCGGCTGCTCCAGCCCGAACACCGGCAGCGTCCAACCGCCAAAGAACAGCGTCACCATCATGGCCGATGACAGGATGACGTTGGCGTATTCCCCCATGAAGAACAAAGCAAATTTCATGGAGCTGTACTCCGTGTTGTAGCCGCCCACCAACTCTTGCTCCGATTCCGGAAGGTCGAACGGCAGCCGGTTGGTCTCGGCAAAAGCGGCCACCAGGAAAATCAAAAAGGCCAAGGGTTGTTTGAACACCAGCCAACTCAACAAGCCGCTCGAATGTTGAATGAGCCGACCTGTTTCCGGATCGGGGATTCGACCGGCTTGGTAGTCGATGACCGCGCTCAGATTGAGGCTGCCCACCAGCATGAAGACCGGGATGACCGACATCCCCATGGCAATTTCGTAGGAGATCATCTGCGCGCTCGATCGGATGCCGCCGAGGAACGAGTACTTGGAGTTCGCCGCATAGCCGGCCAAGACAATGCCATAGACGCCCAGGGAGACGATGCCGAAGGTGTAGAGGATTCCAACGTTCAGGTCCGCGATGACCATCCTATTGTTCGAGTTGCCCAGGTTTGAACCGAACGGAATGACCGCAAGGGTCAACAGGGCTGGGATCATGCAGAGCGCTGGCGCGAGCCAGTAATAGACTTTGCGAACGTGTTCGGGCGTGAAATCCTCCTTGAGGATGGCTTTGGCACCGTCTGCCAGCGGCTGCAACAAGCCAAAGGGACCGACCCGATTGGGGCCAACACGATCCTGGATGAACGCGCAGAGCCTCCGCTCCACCAAGACGGCGTAGGCAATGATCGGCATGAGAATCGCCACGGCGAAAATAATCTTGACCACGCTGAACAGGACGAACTGTTGCGTGGGTGTCAGGTTAGCCAGCCATTCCATTCGATTCATGAGTTACCGAAACCAAAGTTAGTCCATCTCTTTACCGACATCGACTCCCCTCACGCTTTAATCCCTCTCCCCTCATCCGATGAGGGGAGAGGGCAGGGAGAGGGGTGCTTCATGTCGGTTTTCCTATGCAGTGTTCAATGAGTTCGCTGGCACACCGGCATCGCCGAGCCCGGCCCAAGTGAGCCCGGAGAACGCCGGCGTTTCTTTGGCCATCTGATTGAACAAGCCCTCGATGGACGCAAGTCCGTCCAGTCCGGTGGTCTCGAAAACCAAGTCGCAGAGAAATTCCCATTCGGGTCGCGCATCCTCCGGACCCTCCACCGCCTTCATGAACTTTTGCACCCGGCCTTGGCCGTTTGTGAAAGTCCCGCGCTTCTCGGTGTGCGCGCACCCGGGCAACACATAGTGCGCGAACGCAGCGGCCGCATTCGGCAGAATATCGCTCACGACCAGCAAGTCCAAGCGGCTGAAGAGCGAGGCGTCGATGCCATGTTTCGTCACATCCTCGCCAACAACAATCAGCGTTTTGATCCGCCCCTCCTGGATGCCTTCGGCGATTTTCCGCAGATTGGATCCCGCCGCCGCTTGGAGGAATCCCGTCAATCGCGCCCCGGTGGAATTGGGATTGCGATCCGCCTGGAGCAGCAGTTTGTCGGGTTCGCCGCGGCGTGGGACGGAATCGGTGAGCGCATTCAGACGTTTGCCCAACCGTGCGAGGAGATAGAGTTCCTCGTTGGTCTGGCGCGCGGAGGCGACAATGGCCGTTGCATTGGCCGCCGTGTTCTTGAGCTTCGCGCCAATCTCTTTCAGCGCGGTGGTCCAGGTGGTTCGCTCACTTTTGCCCCCCGCAGTCCTTCTCAGAACGTGCTTTAGCCGGTCCTCGCGACCGATCCATTTGTAGTTCAGACGGCCATAATCGCACATCCAGCACGCATTGACGGCGTCGTTGTCGCGGGGCGTGTAGCGGTAAATCCTGCCCTCCCGCGAGCCGATGACGATGTTGCAGCCGGCGCTGCAACTCGTGCAAACGCTCTTCGTTTCCTTGAGAAACCACACCCGCATCTGGAACCGGAAATCCTTCGAGGTCAGCGCGCCGACGGGACAGATGTCCACGGTGTTCAGCGTGTAATTGTTGTCGAATGGCTTTCCTGGGTAATGGGTCAGAACATTGTGGCTGCCTCGGCTGGCGATCCCCAGCGCGTCGTCGCCCACAATTTCTTTCGAGAACCGAATGCACCGGGTGCAGAGAATGCAGCGCTCATCGTCGAGCACGATGCGCGGCCCCAAATCCACGCACTTGGGTTTATGAACTTTCTCCTCGACGAAGCGGCTTTGGGACTGGCCATACTCCACCGAATACTCTTGAAGCTTGCATTCGCCCGCCTGGTCGCAGATGGGGCAGTCCAGCGGATGATTGATCAACAGGGATTCGAGGACCGCCTCGCGCATTTGCTTGGTTGCCGGAGAATTCGGATAAATCTCCATGCCCGGCGAAATGGGAGTGGCGCAGGCGATGGCACCGCGGGGCGTTCCGGGCTCGTACGGAAGCGTTTGCCGGATAATCTTTGGCGTGCCGTCCTCGTTCAAAATCGGTTTGCGATCCGGTCCCATCGCCGGCAGGCCGAACTCAACCAGACACATCCGGCAGTTGCCCGCGACGGGCAATTTAGGGTGATAACAATAATGCGGCACTTCGACCCCCGCGATCTGGCAAGCTTGCAGCATCGTCGTGGGCACGAGCTTGCCTTGCCAATCGGGCGTCAATTTCGGCACGCCAACTTCGCGGCCGTCCACCTTGAGCGTGACCTTCTCGATCGCTGGAGATGCGGGTTTGGATTCAGTTGCACTCGCTGTTGTCATTCGTTTTCGGTCGTGCCTTCAAGGCTTCTCCATCAAGTCAACAGGTTTCCCCATATTACTCAGTTGATAAGCAAGTTGACATGAAGAATGCCCCTCTCCCAGCAATTCTCATTTTGGCCGTAACGCGGACACTCCTGTCCGCAAAACCTCCGAAAATGTGCGGACAGGAGTGTCCGCC
>JACQWK010000570.1 GCA_016209525.1 Verrucomicrobiota bacterium | reverse complement strand
TCAGCGCTTTTGAGCGCGTTACATGGCTGTGAGTCCAATTCTGCACGAACATCCGTTACGTTTTGATTCGCAGACAAAACTCACCGCGCCGACTTCTGCCCAGATGCTGGCCCCGACTTACGCTTCATGAATGTGCCCTGACAAAGTTGTCACTTGTCAAGTCGCGACTTGACAAGTGATCCCATGTTGATTCCGCTACTGGCTGCATGAGCCCCGCATTTGTCGGTCGCAAGAAAGAACTGGCTGCGCTGGAACAAGCGTGGACGGCGGAGGGTGGCGCATTCATCCCCGTCTATGGCCGACGCCGCGTGGGCAAGAGCGAGCTGCTGGTCAAATTTATGACCGGCAAGCCGGTGATCTACGTCACCGGCAAGGTCGCGCCCGCCGAGTTGCAGAGGCGCGAATTTCTTCGCGCCGCAGCCTCCGCGTTGCGTGAGCCGTTGCTGGCCGACCACCCGGCCGCGGACTGGCCCGCCGCTTTCCGCCTCGTCGAGGAGCGCTGGAAGGGACACGCCAAGCTTATCCTTGCGCTCGACGAATTCCAGTGGATGGCTGCGGCGAGTCCGGAACTGCCGTCTGTTTTGCAGGAGTGCTGGGACCGGCGGTGGCGCAGTGGCCGCATCATGCTCATCGTCTGCGGCTCTTACATCGGCTTCATGGAACGCGAGGTTCTCGGCAAGAGAAGCCCGCTCTTTGGCCGCCGAACCGCGCAGATTCTCCTGCGCCCCTTCAGCTACCGCGAAGCGGCCGAATTCCATCCGCATTGGTCACGCCCGAACCAGGCCGCCGCCTATTTCATCTGCGGGGGCCTGCCCTTCTACCTGCGCTGCTTTTCGCCTTCGCTCTCCATCGAGCAGAACCTCACGACCACAGTCTTCGACGAGCTCGGCCTGCTCTTCCGCGAACCGGAATTCCTCCTGCGCGAGGAACTCCGCGAAGTTTCGACCTACAATGCCATTCTCCTGGCCCTGGCCACGGGGAGTCCGACCAACAGCGAGATTTCCAAGGCCACAGGCATCGGCGACCGTGCCCTGCACTACTACCTCAGCAGCCTGGTCGAGCTTGGCTACGTGCAACGCCGCTTCCCGCTCACGGGCGCGCCGCCCACTGCCCGCCAGGTGCGCTACTCGCTGGAAGACCCGCTGTTGCGGTTCTGGTTCCGATTTGTCTATCCGAACCTCAGTCTTATCGCCCGCCTCGGTGCCGCCCGGGCCGTGCGCGAACTCGTCTTGCCGGAACTCGAAAGCTACTTCGGCCACGGATTCGAGCGTCTCTGCCGGGAAGCTCTCTCCGCGTGCTACGCTCACGAAGGTGTCCGCGCCGGGTTCGAAGTGGGCGAGTATTGGGACAAAGACACCCAAATCGACGTCGTGGGCTTGCGGCAGGACCACTGGACCGACCTCGGCGAATGCAAATGGGGGCGCGTCGGTTCCGCGACCGCGCTGCGAGCGGAACTGCGCGCCCGCCTTCCACGTTTCCCCAATTCCCGCCAGGCTACGCTCGGCCTGCGTTTCTTCACCCGCCAGCGGCTGCGCGTCACGGCCGACGCCTCCGCCCATGAACGCTGGCGTTGCCTCGACGATTTGTATGAACTCGACTGAGTTCGACGGGGGCGAAGCGCAAGCGGGACAGCCCACGTTGAATGTCGGGCAGGACTACAACGAATTCTCCAATGGCTGGTGCCCCTGGCCCACTGTCGTCGGCCCATTTTTCGACAAGTTTTGGCTAACGGGAGTTTTTCTTTGACAGAAAAGGGACAACTGTAGTAAGAGAGGGACAATTGTATGAAATGCGCAAAGAATCCGGTGAAAATTTCCCAGGCCGAATGGGAGATCATGAATGTCCTCTGGGATCGGGCGCCCGCTTCTGTCAATCAAATCATCGACCTGCTGTCTGGCCGTAAGGACTGGCATTTCCGGACGGTCCGAACTCTCCTGGACCGGTTGGTTGAAAAGCGAGTCGTCCAAATCGACAGCACCCGCCGGCCTTTTCTTTTCTCCCCGAGCATCTCCCGGAACGACGTCATCAAGGCCGAGAGCGAATCCTTCATGAAGCGAGCCTTTTGCGGAGAACCGGCCGACATGATCGTTTATCTCATCAAAAACATGGACCTCAAAGCGGAGGACCTGAAAAAGCTCAAAAAGATGGTTGAGGAGATGGAGGAACCCAAGTGAATGAAGTGCTTCAAGACGTCTTCGCGACGGTCCTTCGGCTTTCGTGGCAAGCCTCCGTCGTCGCCCTCCTGATTTTAGCCGCCCAATTTGCCCTGAAAAACCGCGTCTCTTTTCGGATGCGATATTGGCTGTGGTGTTTCGTGCTCCTCAGATTGGTCATCCCGTCCTTCCCTGAGACGGATTGGAGCATCTTCAATTACGCCACCCAAAGCCCCGTTCTTCACCAACGCTCGCCGACGCATTCTGAAGAGTTCGCTGAACAAGTGCTCGATTCCGCGCTTCTCGGAATGCAGGAGTCTCCTCGAGTCGCTCGTTCCGCTCCGACTGTGGAGAATCCAGTGGTTCCGGCTCCAGATCGAGGACAACAGAAAGCTACCACTGGCCACCAGGGATCAGCTCGGATCGATCTTTCTTCGATATGCTCAGTCGTTTGGTTGCTCGGGTTCGTGTATCTGTCGTCCAAGCTGGCTCTCGGGATGGTTGCCTTCCACCTCCGCTTGCGCCGTTATCCGGCGGTTCAAAACCGCGAAGTTCGCCAGATACTTGACCGATGTGCAATGCTGCTCGGACTTCGCAAAACTCCGCTTATCGTTGAAACATCCGCCGTCGCAAGCCCCGCGCTTTGCGGCTTGTTCAGGCCGCGCATTCTGGTCCCTTCCGGCACCATCGAAACGTGCGGTACCGCCGACCTCGAATCCATTTTCCTGCACGAGTTGGTGCATCTGAAGCGCCGGGACCTGTGGTTGGCCTGGCTCGAGGCGCTTCTCAGCGCCATGCACTGGTTCAATCCGATTCTGCGGTTCGCCTTCAAAAACATGGAAGCCGACCGCGAGTTGGCCTGTGACGAAACCGTCCTCTCCCTTCTTCAAACACCCTCGAGAAAACACTACGCCGAAACCCTGTTGAAACTCATCGATTCGAACTCTGACCGGAACGCGCCAGCACTGATCCTCGGAGCTTCCACCAACCGTAACCTCATCCAACGGAGAATCCAAATGATCATCAACTTCCGTACGCCCCGCAAAGCCACCGCCCTCGCGATTGGGTGCGTTCTGTTGATCGCCGCCATCGGCCTGACTGACGCCCAACAACAAAAACCCGGTTCGAGCGTTCGTCTCACAACGGTCGATACCCAATCGCCCAACCTCTCCCTAAATGAAGCGGTCGAATATCTTCGGGGCCTTGGAGCCCGCGTGAGCTATGGAGAAGACGCCTCGTCAAACCGTGTCGTGGAAATTTCCTGCTGGAACAACAAAAGAGTTACGGATGAAGACCTAAAACTCCTCCGATTATTCCCGGACCTATTGTCAGTTTACCTGGGCAACACCGACCTCTCCGACGCCTGTCTGCCTCATCTCGCCGGACTGGCCAAACTTCAAGAGCTGTACTTGAACGGAATGAAAATCACCGACACCGGTTTGCCGGCACTGAAGGGTTTGAAGAACTTGCACGGCCTCGCCCTGGAGAACACGGGAATCACGGATTCCGGCTTTAAGCATTTGCTCTCCCTGACCAATCTTTCGCTGCTGGGCCTCCGGGAAACGCTCTTGACGGACGAATCGGCCAAGGCCCTGGCGCACTTCCCCAAATTGACCGGGTTGTCGTTTGGAGGCCCTCGGACCACGGATCAGGCCCTCTCTCAAATCGCAAACCTTACCCAGCTTAATTCCCTGGCGCTGAGATCTCCCAATATGACGGATCAAGGTGTCGAGGAACTGAAACGTCTTAAGAACCTAAATGGCCTTGAACTTGATGGCGCGAAGTTTTCTGGGCGCACGCTCTCCATGATGACGGATTTCAAGGACCTGAAGAGGCTTTCAATTAACGGCGCCGCTCTCCAGAACGACGACCTTGCTCCAGTCAGCGGATGCCAGAAACTGGAGGAGCTGATTTTATCGCAGACTCGGCTGGATGAAAACTGCCTTTCGCACGTGAAGGATCTCGTCAATCTTAGTGCCCTGTCCGTCACAGACCAAACCGGACAAGGCATTTGGATCTCAGACCGCGGCCTCACTTGGCTCAAAGGGCTCACGAACCTATCGTTCACGGCGTTTCGCGCACGGTTTCGATTTACGAACATTACCGACCAAAGCTGCGCGTTCCTTGGCAAGTTGGGAAATCTCAGGGACCTTGACCTGAGAGACAACAATATTACCGACGAAGGCGTTGCGAACCTCTCGCGGTTGCGCAGATTAAGCTATCTCAACCTGAGCCGCTCGAAGGTCACTGACGTAGGATTGGCTTCGCTTGCCAGCCTTACAAACCTTTGGGAACTCGACTTGAACGACTTGAAGATCACCGATTCCGGCCTGCGTCACCTCGTAAATATGAAGAGAATGGGACGTCTGTGGATCAATAATACCTTGGTAACCGATGACGGTCTAAAGCATCTCAAAGGGATGACTAACCTAAGCACCTTGTGGGCCTGCGGGACCCGGATTCGAGGGAAGGGGTTCGCCAATCTGACCAACTGTACAAAGCTCGATTTCTTGTCCGTCATGCACTGCAAACTGGACCAAGACGCTTTCGATTACTTCCAGCAGCTTCAAAGCGTTCGAGGGCTCGGCCTCTACAATGCCGGGCTGACCGATGAAGCTCTCGTCCGGCTATCCGACATGAAGCAATTGACGGGATTTAGCCTGGCCTGGAATCGGGTGTCAGACGTTGGTATCGCAAGAATCGCCGGCTTAACAAACCTAACGGAGCTGTACCTAAATCTGACCGACGTCACCGATGACGGCTTGGAGCACCTTCGGCGTATGGTCAATTTGGACACTTTGGGTTTGCAGAATACACGAACGAGCGATGAGGGCCTGCGGAAGATCGCCGCTCACCCGAAAATCATTAAACTGGAACTGGACGGGACTTTGGTGACCGATGCGGGAATTCGGCATCTGCAGAGTCTATCGAATTCATTGGAGACGCTGCTGCTCAACAATACTCGGATCACCGACGAAGGGGTCCGCCAGTTGATTCCTCTTCAGCAGTTGAAGACGCTGAGTCTGGAGAACTGTCTCCTGACCGACCAGTGTGTGGAGTACCTCAAGCAAATGAAAAGCCTGCGCAATCTGTCTCTATTGGATTGGATGGTTACACAAGAGGCCAGAGCTGAGCTCAAGGCAGCCTTGCCGGAGTTGAAAATCGTGAGCCTCCCGCGGCATGAGATTCTCCCACCGGGTTCTGGAGGACGCCAATGAGATGCATCGCGATTGATGACCCCCGATCGCCGTCGGGACAGCCAGGAGGAGACGGAGAAGGCGGATTTGAGAACATTGGGGAGGAACCCAGGCATTGTTTGAGGTTCATCCTCCAGGTGCGTATCAGTCAGCCTTCCGTTTAACCAGCAGGGATCTTGTTCGCGAAACAAGAGGTTCCGGTCGTGAACGGCGTTGTTCTGGTCCTGCAAAGCGTAACTACCTGACGCGCACCCGTCCAACCACTTCATGGACTTTTTTGATAATCGTTTCCTCAACGCTCGGCGCGAAGGGCCCCGGCAGCCGGGCGCCAACGATCGCTCCGCCGCCTTCGTACCCGCCCTCCCGCAACACGCGCAGGGACGGGATGTAGGCGAACACGTCGTTGCAGTAGCCCGCCACCCACAGCGTGTCCGCACCCAACTCTTTTTTCAGCCGCAGCGCGTAGTCCACCACAGGCTCACCGGCCAGCGCAATGAAGGTCAGGTCCTGGCCAAATTGCCAGACTTGCAGCGGGTACGGATACTCGACCGGCAAGTGGCCGCCCCGATCCAGGATTTTCAGCAACTCCTGCGCGTGGCGTTGCAACTCGTCCGCACTGGCCCGTAGAAACTCGCGCGCGTGCCGCGCCGAATCGGTGTCCTTGCCCTGGGCGCGGGCCTCCAGTTCCGCGCGGTTGGGCGGCGCAGCAAAGGCAACCGGAACCAAGTCGAAAGAACAGCGCAACGCACCTTGAAGCGGCCGCGTCGCGCCGCGAATCGACTGGTCCACCGCCGCCGCCAGCAATTCCCCATACTTTTGCGCCAGCTCGATTGTGCCGCGCGGCGAGACCATGATGTCGCCGCCGCAGCCCTGCACGAAGAAGGCCACCGCGCCAGCATGCTGCTGTTCCAGCCAGGCCTGAGCGAACCCAGGATAGTCGCCGCAGAAGCGATAATTGTCCGGGAGCAACGCCGTGGCATGGCAGGCGTAGCCGAAGACCACCCCGCGAAGCGCTCCCCCGTCGGAGTCGATGCGAAGCACAGGCACGTCGTGGTCCACCGGCCCGGCCGGATTCGGGACGAACGAAGCGAAATAACCTTTCTCCGTTTTCAGGCGCCGGTTCACGGCGAAGCGCGCGGCTGTTCGCCCGAAGCTGAGACGAGCCGGTTGCAGATTGCTCAGCGCAGTTCCGATAACGGCGACCACCTTGTCCTCCATCCACCGGGTGTACGCCTCGATATCGCGCACCTGGTCCGGACTCATGCGCCAGTCGCTCCAAAAGACCAGCCGATCGGACATTTGCGGACCGGAGTGCGTGTGGGAGGAATTCAGGATCAGGCGTTCGCGCGACAGGCCATGTTGCTTGCTGACCCGCTCCGCGATCGTATTGGCAAGGGGCCCGGAGAAACCCACCAGGTCAGTAGTGACAAGGACCGAGCGCTGGCCGTCCTGGTCTTCCAGCGCGAGGGCCTTGGCGTACAGTTCCTGCAACGTGCCGCGCGAAACGTTGGTGCGCGCGCCAAAGCCAGCCATCCAGAGAGAATTGGCCGGGGTGATAGGAATTTTGGCGAGGCCGGCTTTCCAGGATGGACCGGCGGCAAAACCGGTCCGTGTCAGTGCCAGGACCAAAGTGAGGGCCAAGACGAGTTTCATCGTTGGGTTCCACATAAAATCATAACATGAGAAAAATCGTCAGCCAGTTCATTTCTCGATCACAATCACTTCGTACTCGTTCACCTGCGGCACGGTAAACTGGATCCGGCCGGTTTGGCCTTTTTGCGCCGCCAACGTTTTGGGATGCATCAGGTAGTCTTCGTTCGGTTTGCCGGCCACTTTCGAGGAGAAGAAGAACTCCTGGTCGTCGAGGCCTCCGGCCATCACCATCATGTGGAGGTGTTCCACATCGAACGCCAAGGAAGCCTTCTGAGATGCATCCAGGGCCGGCGAGGGTGAAGTAACTCCGGTATAGCAGCTCCCGGTATCCAGGATGCGCAGCGGTATCTCCCGTTCCCACCATGGTCGGGCCGCTGGGCCTGCCGACGCAACGCCCGCGCCCAGCGCGGACGCGGCCAGCCGCAGACCTTCGGCCTGCAGCGTCGCGGCGATGAAGCCCAGGGCGCAGACGAGCAAGGAGGCAAATCGAAATCCTCGGAGCGCGTCGGCAGAGCGAAGGATAGGCTGGAAAATCTCTTCCGCTGCGCTGGTGCCCGGCGGGGCGGCTCGATGATTGTTCACATGCGATTTCACTTTGGCAGACCGATCTTCTTCCGGGGCAGTGGCACTTCGGGACCATTGCCCTTGAGTTTGATGATCGTCTCGGCCAGCAGCCGCCGGGCTTCTGCGTAGTCGGCGGCGTTGCTCAGGTGATAGTCGCGGAGGTTCTTGCCGAATTTGATCGAGAGGTCCGACAACACTTTGGCACCGCTGTCCGCCAGTTCAGCAGCGCCTTGCGTTTTCGTTCGCGCCACCAACCGGTCCAAAACCCAAAGGTAGCAGTAGTCCTCGATCCCATCGCGAATCGCCTCCAGGCGCAAGCTGGAGAGAAACGGCCGCGTCAGGTCCTTCATCGGGTTCGGATAAATCAGCGCATCGGTCCCGCCGCCGTAGGCGCCGCCCACGACCATGCTGAACGGGTCTGGCCCCGTCTTGCGCCAGGTGATGTCGAGCGCCCAGAATTCGCACAAGGTCAAGCCATGCTGCCAGAGGTAGTAATTGAGCCGGCGCATTTCGGTGAGCGAAAACGGCAGGTAGTGCCGCGGTTCCTGGCCGTTGCCGGAGCCAGTCAAGTAGAAGCCGATGATGTCGCCAGCCTGACGCCGCTGCTGGAGAAAGTCGGAGTAGAGGCGCTCGAAGTAACTGTACTGCGGGCACCAGACGGTGGGATACGGCTCCATGAACGCAGTGGCGGATTGGCAGCGCCAGGTCATCTCGACCTGGCGTTTAGGAAAGCCGTTCTCTTTCAGCACGCGTATCTGCTGTTCCCACTTCGCGCGGTTCTGTTCAAACTCGGGCCGCAAGTCCGGCTCGTCCCACGTGACGAAGAAGGTCGAATCCAGCAGGCCCTTTTGTTTCATGGCGTCGCGAACGCGCTGAGCCATCCGCTTCTGGGTTTCCAGATCGGCGTCCACATAATCTTTCCCCCAAAGCCACGTCACCCACCAAAAGCAGCAAAGGGTCCGGGTAGCGCCTGGCTTTGTCGTCCGCGATCTTCCGATTGGCCAGCATGTCCTGGGCGGTGATCCGCGTCGGGGCGGTGGAGGCCACGAAATTGTGCCGGCAACGGTCGCGCGGGATGGTGGCCCGGTGGTTTTCGTGGATCAAATCGCTGAACTCCAGGCCGACTTTCTCGACTCCCTTGGCGCCGCTGATCAGCACCACTTGTCCGGCTTCGGATTCATTTCTGGCCGCGGACAATTCCAAGGTGTCGGAGATTCTCCCAGTGAACGGCTCGTCCGCGAACACCTTGGTGAGCGAATTCTCGATCTCGATCCTCACCTCGTTGGTCCGGAATTCTGGGGGCGGGGAGGCCGCCAAAACACCGAGGCAACCGAACACCGCGGGCGCGACAACGACCAAGACAAGCATTGCGGAGCGCATCGTGGGAGCTGGCTTTTTCATAGTGAACCGGAGGATAGCCGGCGAGGCGCGCTTGCAACAGCTTTTCAAGCGCAACGTGGCGGTTTCACATTATCGTGGAGTCGTTTAACAAGAAGACAGACGTGAGTGTTGCAAGGCGGCGCTGGCCGCTTGTAAACTCGCGCGATGTCGAAACTTCAGGTTCCAATCGTCAGTCTGTTCTGCGGCCCAGGGGGCATGGACCTGGGATTTCGACAGGAGGGCTTTCGTCCTGTGCTCGCGCTCGATGACAGCCAGGCAGCGGTCGTCACCTACAATTTCAACGATTCACGCGAAGTCGCGTCCAAGCGCGACCTGAGTGAATTGTCCGGCCCCGAACTGGTGG
>JACQWK010000569.1 GCA_016209525.1 Verrucomicrobiota bacterium | reverse complement strand
TCAGCGCTTTTGAGCGCGTTACATGGCTGTGAGTCCAATTCTGCACGAACATCCGTTACGTTTTGATTCGCAGACAAAACTCACCGCGCCGACTTCTGCCCAGATGCTGGCCCCGACTTACGCTTCATGAATGTGCCCTGCAGATTTACTGGTGCGCTGAATCTCTCGTTGACTCCCGGAAGTAGTTTGCTACGGTTGCGCCTTGCGCGAAGAACGAGCAGTGTTGGTGTCAGAATGACAGATGGTCAGGCATCGAATTCCGGTTGACTTTCCGTGATGGCTGCGGGTGCAGTATCTCCCCACTGGGTTTTTTCAGCGCCAATCAAACTATCCAAATGAACCTCACAAGACTTTTCGTTGGCAACCTCTCTTATCAGACGATGGCGAGTGACCTGCAGGATCACTTCTCCCAAGCGGGCGTCGTCAGGTCGGTGGACGTGATGTTCGACAAATTTACAGGAAAATCGAGAGGATTTGCGTTCGTCGAAATGTCCACACCGGAGGAGGCCACGAAAGCCGTCGAAATGTTCCATAGCAAAGAACTCCAAGGCCGGCCCTTGACTGTCAATATCGCCCGGCCCAGAGAAGACCGACCCCCGAGGTCCGGCGGCCCAAAGGGGCGCGGCGGCGATCATCGGGATTCCGGACGGCGGGAGGCTCACTAGGAACTCAGCGCTGTTCCCAGTTTCGGCCAAGCCGAACGGCGAACCGCAAGTCGTGAATAACCATTTGACACTGCGCGGCCCGACTTTTAGGTTGAACTCAGATTAATTCAGTTATGGCTGACGAGACCCCAAATTTATCAAGCGGCGCCGTTCCGCCGAAACCGGCCGAAGCGGCCAAGGTGCAGCCCAAGAAGGAAACGGTCCGCATCAATTTGCCCCCGAAGCCGACCACGGCGCCCACGATCAAGATTCCGGCGCCCGCTGCCGTGGCGACTGCGACGCCGGCTCCCGGCGCGCCTGTCGCCGTGTCCGCGCCCGCTGCCGCGACCGGCGTGGCAGCCGCGCCTGCACCGACGCCCGCTCCCGCGGCGGCGCAACGGCCAACCGTGGCCGGCGCTCCTGCGGCCCCGCGACCGGCGCCTGCGCCCCGTTCGCCGGTCTCGGCAACTGCGGTCAGCGGGATCGATGTGGGACTCGCGATGGCGGCCGCAATTGTGGCGGTGCTGGTGGTTGTTCGCCTGTTTTTGCTGACCAGCACGCCTTGATCCCAGAGAGCCGTTCGAATCTGGGGCAGCGTTTGACTCCAAACCCTGGAATGGTTTCTATGTCTTTATCGAACATTGTCACTTTGACGGAATCGAATTTCGCGGATGAGGTCACCAAATCACCCACGCCGGTGTTGGTGGATTTCTGGGCCGAGTGGTGCGGTCCCTGCAAGATGATCGCGCCGATCTTGGATGAGATTGCCAGCGAGTACGACGGCAAACTCAAAATCGGGAAAGTCAATATCGACGAGCAACAGCATCTGGCCTCGCAGCACGGAATCCGCGCCGTTCCGACCTTGTTGTTGTTTAAAGATGGCGAGGTGGCCGACCAGATCATCGGCCTCCGCAGCAAGCGCGACCTCAAGGCGAACCTGGATCGAGTGGTTGGCTAAGGTGCATCGACCTCGTCGAGAGGTATGGCGCTCGTGGTCACGCCCAAGCAACTCAGCTTGCGCGGCGAGTTGTACCACCAGTTGGGCGCGATGTTGGCTGCCGGGCTCCCTTTAATCAACACCCTGGAGTCGCTTCACAAGAATCCCCCCGCGCGCTCGTTTCGCAAACCGGTCGCTCAACTGCTGGCTCGCCTGGACGCCGGCTCGACTTTTACCGAAGCCATGCTCGGCACGGCCGGCTGGCTTCCTTCGTTCGACGTGGCTTTGCTTGAAGCCGGCGAGCAGAGCGGGCGCTTGGATGCCTGCTTCAAACTGCTGTCCGGCTACTATCAGGAGCGTGCGCAGCTCGCCCGGATGGCCATCGCCCAGCTCAGATATCCGCTGTTTGTTTTCCATTTTGCCGTCTTAATCACCCCGGTGCCCGTCTTGGTCCGAACCGGCGACTTAGCCGGTTATCTGACTCAAACGATCGGAATCCTGGGGCCTCTCTACGCCCTCGCGTTCCTGCTCGTTCTCGCTTGCCAAGGACGTCACGGCGAGACGTGGCGAGCTTTCTTGGAAAAAGTTTTTCGACTCGTCCCGTTCCTTGGCAGCGCCCGGCGCCATCTGGCTTTGGCTCGATTGTCCGCAGCGCTCGAAGCGCTGTTAAACGCCGGGGTTTCGATCGTGAACGCGTGGGAACTTGCGGCCGTGGCGAGCGGCTCACCGGCTTTGCGCCGCGCCGTGTCAACTTGGAGGCCGAGGATCGAGGAAGGAGGCCAGCCTCCGTCGGAAATCCTCAGCGAATCAGCCGAATTCCCTGAAATGTTTGCGAACCTATATCACACGGGTGAAATCACCGGAAGATTGGACGACACCCTGCGGAGGTTGCACCGCTACTACCAGGACGAAGCCTCGCGAACGCTCCAGCTCCTCGCCGAATGGTCTCCGCGCCTCCTCTACTTTGCGGTCGTGGTGATGGTCGCCATTCAGGTCGTCTCCTTCTGGACGAACTACTACGAAGGCATCATGAACGCGTTTGATTGACGCCGCTGTGCCCCGTGACGCTCTCCGAAATCCTATCGAACGAAGAACTGCGCCGGCACGAATTTCCAGTAGCCCGAGAGCGCATTTTTCTGGCTCATGCCGGGGTCTGTCCGCTGCCCCGCCGTGTGGCGGAGGCCGTCCGCACTTACGCGGGTCGGTGCACGCTGGGAGACCAAGAAACGCTTCTTCCGGCCCACCAACTTCAGAAATCGCGTGAGCTGGCCGTGCGTTTGCTGAACGCTCATGCGGAAGAAATCGCCTTCGTGGGGCCGACCTCTTTAGCCCTTAGTTTTGTCAGCGCGGGACTCCCCTTCACTCGGAACGACAACATTCTGGTCTATTTCGAGGACTATCCTGCAAATGTGTACCCGTGGATGACCCTGGCGGAGAAAGGCGTGGAGGTCCGTTTCCTGAAGGTTCGCGAGCTCGGACGGATTCAAGCCGCCGATGTTGAGGAACAGGTGGATGAAAACACCCGGCTCGTGGCGCTGGCTTCGTGTCATTTTGTGGCCGGCTACAGGATCGACCTTCAAGCGATTGGCGAACTGCTCCGAGAACGAAAAATCCTCTTCTCTGTGGATGCGATCCAAAGCTTAGGCGCGTTCCCCACCTCAGTCGAACACGTCGATTTTTTGGCGGCGGACGCTCACAAATGGCTCCTGGGGCCGTGTGCGGCTGGCATTTTTTTTGTTCGAAAGGGCCTCCAGGAGCGACTGAAGCCGGTCGCTTGCGGATGGAACAACGTGCGGTGCCCGAACTACATCGCCCAGGAAACGCTGGCGTTCCGGCCGGATGCGCGGCGCTATGAAGCCGGCACGCACAACTTGCTCGGCCTGGTGGGCCTCAACGCCGCCCTGGAATTGCTCCTTGAAATCGGCATCGACAACATTGCGTCCGAGCTGTTGCGCAAACGCGCTTGGCTGGCGCCCGCGCTGCAAGAGAAGGGATATGTCGTGCTGCAACCGGACGCGACACCTTCCTCCGCCAGCGGCATCCTCAGCTTTCACCGTCCCGGCGCAAATCTGGCGGCGCTCCACCAGAAACTCGAAGAGGCGCGCATTACGGTTTCGTTGCGCGCTGATCGCTCAGGGCAACGATATATCCGTCTGTCTCCTCACTTCTACAATACCGACGCCGAACTGCACCGGCTGCTGGAGTTTCTGTGACGGCCGGCAGTTCCTAGAATAACAAAGAAACCAAGGAACAAAGCCTGGCCCTCTCCCCAAGGAGAGGGAATCCCTGCCATCGCGTTCGGCCAAACTGGGATGGCTCAACTATTCCGCGCGCAGCGATCAATTCTCCCTCTCCCCTGGGGAGAGGGCCGGGGTGAGGGGGAAAGTCCTCTCAGACCGCACAAGCAGGGTCAGCGTAATTCCACGGAGTCAGCAACGCTGAGGCTCAAGAGCCTTGAAAGACTTCCGATCTGTCCATGCTACGGCGCTATCGGCCCCACCAGAACACCGCCGTCGCAGACGATCGTTTGGCCGGTAATCAGCTTTGAGCCTGTGATTAGGCTGAGAATGGCGGCAGCCACGTCTTCCGGTTGACAAACTTTGCCGAGCGCAGCGCGCGCTTCGGTTCGCTCCTTCACAGCCTCGTAATCGCGACCCAAGCCTTGCTGCGTCCAATGCCCGGCGATGAACCCAGGAGCGACGGAGTTGACTCGCACGCGGGGCGCCATGACGCGCGCCAAGGAAAGGGTCATGTTGATCAGGGCTGCTTTGGAAGCACAGTACGGAATGGAGCTTCCCGAGCCGGTGATTCCCGCGACACTGGCCACATTGATGACCACTCCGTCGCCGGAGGCATCCAGATATTTGCGAGCCGCGCGCGCGCATTGGAAGGGTCCCTTCAGGTTCACGGCGAGAATCCGTTCCCAGTCCTCCTCCAGGACCTCTTCCAGGTTGCCGTGGGGGATGAAACGCGTCGTGGCCGCGTTGTTCACGAGAATGTCCAATCGTCCAAAAGCCTGAGCCGCTGCGTCCATCATCCGGCGGCAGATTCCGTCCTCGGAGACATCGCCCGCAAAACAGATTGCTTGCGCGCCAAGAGCGCGCACCTCCTCGGCGGTGCCTTCGGCTTCTTTCCGCGAATGACTGTAATTGATCAAAACGGAGCAACCGGCTCTGGCGAGAACCAACGCCGTGGCCTTTCCAACGCCTCGGCTGGCTCCCGTGACGACGGCGGCTTTGTGCTTCAGATTCATAGCTGAAGATGGAAATTAATTCTGAATCGTGCAAGATGACAATCAGCGGTTTGGCACATGCCGCCATTGCCAGTTTGAATCCTCGTGCTACGATGGTCAGACGCAAGTAACGCTGCAATGTGGATTGGCATGGAGAAGAACTCAAAGAATGGCCCAAGCGGCTTCCTCAACAGGACTTGGCGTCGCGGACTGATGCTGTGGATCGGGCTTTCGCTGACCCTCTCGAATGGGTGTTCGATTCGGAAATACGCGATCAATCGGCTCGGCGATGCCCTTTCCCAAACCGGAACGACGTTTGCCAGCGACGAAGACCCGGACCTCATCAAGGACGCGGCGCCGTTCAGCCTCAAACTCATCGAAAGCCTCCTGGCGGAAACCCCAACGCACCGAAGCTTGCTGCTGGCGGCGGCGAGCGGTTTTACCCAATATGCTTATGCCTTTGTTCAACAGCCGGCCGATGAAATTGAAGAACGCGATCTCGCGGCCGCCGACGCGTGGCGGGCGCGGGCGCGACGATTGTATTTGCGCGCTCGGGATTACGGCTTGCGCGGTCTCGCAGCGGCTCATCCGGGTTTTCCAGCAGCGTTGCGGGAAAATCCGAAACAAACGGTCCGGCGAGCCCGTAAGACCGACGTGCCTCTGATCTACTGGACCGCCGCAGCCTGGGCCTCGGCGATCGCGCTGGCCAAAGACAATCCGGAATTGGTCGCCGATTTGCCAATCATCGAAGCGATGATCGACCAGGCCTTGGAACTCGAAGAAAGCTACGCGGACGGCGCCCTGCACACGTTCCTTGTCAGCTATGAAATGAGCCGCCGTACCGCATCGGGGGACCCAGCCGTCCGTTCGAGACGGCACTTTGAACGAGCGCGAGATCTTTCCCGTGGCCGTCAAGCCGCGCCGTTCGTGGCGCTGGCGGAAGCCGTGACCGTGCAGAAGCAGGATGTCAAAGAATTCGAATTCTTGCTGAACCAGGCGTTGGCCATTGATCCGAATGCCGATCCTGAGCAGCGCCTGATCAACTTGGTCATGCAACGAAGGGCGCGCTGGCTCCTCTCGCGAAAGGCAGAACTTTTCTTGATCCCAGATCCATAAAATTTGAGAAACCGCTCTTGCTTGCCGCCACCCGGCGGAAGCGTGTAAGAATTTCTCCGTGACGAAGCACAGATTCAAACTGATTTCCCTGATTCTCAGCATCGGTCTTTGGCTCGGCGCGGCGCTCTCAAGCGCTGCCGCTCCGGCCAAAGTCCGCCTCGGCACGCTCGCGCCGAAAGGTTCCTCTTCTTACAAGCACCTTTTGGCGATGGGCGAAAAATGGAGGAACGCGCCAAGCGGCGGCGCGCAGCTCACGATTTACGCCGACGGCACGATGGGCGGCGAGGCCGACATGGTGAAGCGGATGCGGATCGGGCAACTGCAAGCGGGCATGCTCACCGCCGTGGGACTGGGCGAAATCGAACCGGCGGTTGCCGGCCTGCAAAATTTGCCGTTGATGTTCCGAACCCTCGACGAGGTCGATTACATCGGGGAGAAACTTCAGCCGATGTTGGAAAAGCGGCTTTTGGCGAAGGGGTTTGTCGTGTTGTTTTGGGCCGATGCCGGATGGGTCCAGTATTTTTCGAAGGAACCCGTCCTTCACCCGGACGATTTGAAGAAGACCAGGCTATTCGTTTGGGCGGGACATCCTGATGAAGTCGATATCTTCAAATCCGCGGGCTTCAATCCGGTGCCACTTGAGACGGTGGACATTTTGCCGAACCTGCAGACAGGATTAATCACCGCCGTGCCCGCGCCGCCGTTCGTCGCTTTGGCCAGTCAAATCGACGGACCTGCGCCCAACATGCTGGATCTCAACTGGGCGCCCTTGGTCGGCGCCACCGTGATCACCAAGAAGACTTGGGATTCTTTTCTACCGGCGAGCCGGGAAGCTGCGATGCAGGCGGCGAGAGCGGCGGGAAAGCTCGTCAAAGCGGACAACCGGCGGGAAAGCGTTGAGGCCGTCGAAGCCATGAAAAAGCGCGGATTGAAGGTGCATCCCGTGAAACCGGAAATGGAAAGAGCCTGGCGGGAGGCGACCGAAGCGGTTTATCCGAAAATCCGCGGGCGCATCGTGCCGGCCGACATTTTTGACGAGGTGACTCGTCTGCTGAAAGACTATCGGGCGTCATCTGAAGGGACGAAGAAGTGATACGAAATCGCGATCAGGATGGAACAATGCCCCTCACCTCATCCCTCTCCCCATCCGATGGGGAGAGGGCGTCCGGAGGACCGGAGAGGGGTTTCAAAATCGCAAGGTGAAGTGATCGACTTGTTCCATCTTAAAGGCAAATTAGTATGACCGGGGAGCCACCGCTCGATCCTCACGTCGCCCCCGAACGAAAGGCCGAAAGCAAAGGCTGGCTGGGCCGGCTGCGAGGAACCGAAAACCTAGTCCTTTCTCTGAGCCTGGCGGCGATGGTGATCCTCCCACTGGCGGAGATTTGTTTGCGCAAGGCGTTTCATACCGGGATTAGCGGCGCCAGCGCGTTTCTCCAGCATTTCACCCTCATTGTCGGTTTATTGGGTGGCGCCCTCGCGGCTCGCGAAGGACGGCTCTTGGCGCTTTCGACACTGACAAACTTCTTGAAAGGCCGGTGGAAAGCCCTCGCCCAAATCCTGAGCGGATCATTCGCGGCGGCCATCAGCGTCTTCCTGTGTGTGGCCAGCCTTCAGTTTGTGCTGACCGAAAAAGACGGCGGAAAAATCCTCGCCTATGGCATCCCGATTTGGGTGATCCAATTGGTGCTTCCGCTGGGCTTCACTCTGATCGCGCTGCGATTGCTCTGGCGCGCGTCGGCGGAGTGGAAGGGACGCTTGATCGCGCTCTTGATCGCGGGGGCGCTCGTGGGCTTGGCTTTGCGGCCCCCCGCTTCACCCGATCATCTTGTCGTCCCCGCCCTCTGCGCGCTGGTGGCCGCCATGGCGCTTGGGGCGCCGATTTTTGTGATGCTGGGAGGCGCGGCCTTGATCCTGTTTTGGGGAGAGAGTCTGCCGATCGCATCGATTTCGCTGACGCACTATTCGATGGTCACAAATCCGACCCTGCCAACCATCCCGCTCTTCACTCTCGCCGGATACTTTCTGGCTGAGGGCGGCGCGTCCAAGCGACTGGTTCGAGTTTTCCAAGCCATCGTCGGCCCGTTGCGCGGCGGTCCCGCCCTCATCACGGTGCTGATGTGCGCTTTCTTCACCTCGTTCACAGGCGCCTCGGGCGTCACCATCCTGGCCCTGGGAGGATTGCTCTTGCCCGTCTTGGTGGCCGCGCGTTATTCGGAGCGGACGGCGTTGGGGTTGCTCACCGGTTCAGGGGGGCTAGGTTTGCTCTTCCCTCCCTCTCTCCCGCTGATCCTCTTCGCCATCGTCGCCAGTTCGAATGTGCGCAACAGCGGTGTCACGATCGAGAAGATGTTCTTGGCCGGCCTGGGTCCGGGGATCCTCCTGGTAACGCTCACCGCGCTTTGGGGCATTAGCCGGGGACCGAAGGAAAGTTCGAGCCGGCCTTCCTTCAACTGGCATGAGGCGAGCGGCGCGATCTGGGAGGCCAAGTGGGAACTGCTCCTTCCCGTCGTGGCGCTGGTGGCGCTGTTTGGCGGTTTTGCCACTCCGGTGGAGGCCGCCGCCGTCACCGCCCTCTACGCGTTCTTTGTCGAGACCGTGGTTTACCGCGACCTGAAGCTGGCGCGCGACATCCCGCGGGTTATGTCGGAATGCGGGTTGCTCGTCGGCGGAGTGCTTCTGATTCTGGGAGTCGCGCTTGGTTTCACGAATTATCTGATCGACGCCCAAGTTCCGACCAAAGGCGTTGAATGGATGACAGGAGCGATCAAATCAAAGTACGTATTCCTCCTGGTGTTGAATGTCGGTCTTCTGCTCGTCGGCTGTCTGATGGACATTTTCTCCGCCATTGTCGTGGTGGTGCCGCTGTTGGTGCCTCTGGGCATCGCGTATGGAATCGATCCAATCCATCTCGGCATCATCTTTTTGGCGAACATGGAGCTGGGTCTGCTGACTCCCACCGTTGGCATCAACCTGTTCCTCTCCTCCTACCGTTTTGGCAAGCCGGTCCTCGAGGTCACGCGGGCCGTGTTCCCGATGCAAATAGTGCTTTTGACCGGAGTCCTGTTGATTACTTACATCCCTCCCCTCACGACGGCCTTGCCCCAGTGGATCAAAGGAGGCCTTTGAGCCGGCAATCATTTCTGCTTCCGTACGTGTTGGTAGGGACGGCGCGCCGTGCCGTCCGCGCCGCGTGCCGCGGCGCAATTCTTTGGACCAGGCAGGACGCGTTGGAAACGCTCGTTCCGCCCGCTACGGCTCGGGCGCGGACATCGCAGCGCGATGCCCCTGCCAC
>JACQWK010000568.1 GCA_016209525.1 Verrucomicrobiota bacterium | reverse complement strand
GGCGAGACTCCCGTCGAGCCCTGACTTCTTTGACCGAGACAATGCCAGGGCTCCACAGGAGTCTCGCCCCACCCTGTTGTTAGGACGTTGCAGGTCGGGTTCCAGAAGTGTCGCTGTCGTGTCAGCCAGTCGGGGCCGCCTCGGGGCGGGACGACGAATCTGCAGCGTGTCGTCCTTCTTGTGGTCTTGTCGGTAAGCCCGAAGTGTTCATTTTTCAGAATCTCGCGTAATCAGTGGCCTGAACGGCACGATACCGAATGAAGATTTCATCCATCGTTGTTCTCGGCGGCGGCAGCGCCGGCTTGATGACGGCGCTCACGCTGAAACGCAAACTCCCGCAGCTCGACATCCGCGTCATCCGCAGCCCGGACATAGGTATCATCGGCGTCGGAGAAGGCACCACGGCGGTGTTCCCACGGCACTTCTTCGAATATCTCAAGATGAAGCCGCGCGACTTTTACGCCGAGGCGCACCCGACCTGGAAGATGGGCATCCGTTTCCTGTGGGGACCGCGCAAGGAATTCTTTTACACGTTCTCGTTCGAGTTCGAGCGGCGACTGCCCCAGTTGTCGCGCAATAACGGCTTTTATTACTCGGATGAGTTTCCTTGGTTGGGCCAAGCCTCCGCGTACATGGCGCACGACAAAGTGTTCCCCCGCCGGCCGGACGGCTTGCCCCAATTCCACAACAATCACGCGTTCCACATCGAGAACAAGACGTTCGTCGGCTGGCTCGCGAACCGATGCCTTGAACACGGCGTGGCGATCACCGACGCCACTGTGACGACCGAAACCGGCGGCCAAGGCATCGCTGCACTCCGCTCGGAAGCCGGCGAGCGAATCACGGCCGATTTGTTCGTGGACGCCTCCGGCTTCCGTTCCGAACTGCTGGGCCGCGCGCTCCACGAACCGTTTCGCAGCTACGCGGATTCGCTGTTCTGCGACCGCGCCGTGATCGGCGGCTGGCCGCGCACGGATGAACCGATCCTTCCCTACACCGTCGCTGAAACGATGGAAGCCGGCTGGTGCTGGCGGATCGACCACGAACATTTCATCAATCGCGGTTACGTGTACTCGTCGCAATTCCTGGGCGAGGATGCGGCACGGGAGGAGTTTCTTCGGAAAAATCCGCGAGTCGCGACTGAAACGCGCGTGGTCAAGTTCCGCTCGGGGCGATACGAACGCAGTTGGGTGGGGAATGTTGTGGCCGTGGGCAACGCGGCGGGATTTGTCGAGCCGCTCGAGGCCACGGCGCTGCAAGTCATCTGCGTCGAGGCCAGCACGCTGGCCGATTCGTTGCTCGACAGCCTCTGCGAGCCGACGCCGACGCTGGTGAAGCTCTACAACCGTTACAACGGCGACCAATGGGACGACATCCGCAACTTTCTGTCGATTCACTACAAATTCAACACGCGGCTCGACAATCCGTTTTGGCGCGCCTGCCAAGCCGATGTCGCGCTGCACGGCGCACAAGACATTGTGGATTGGTATTGCGAGAACGGGCCAAGCGTGCTGGCGGGAGTCGCGCTGGTTCACCCTTCGAATTCATTTCGCATGGACGGCCACCTCGCGCTGTTGGTCGGGCAAAAGGTGCCGCATGACCGGCCTTACGATCCTCCGCCCACCGAGCGTGAATTCTGGCGCCAACACTGCCGAAAGCTCGCCGAAGAATCGCGCCAAGGAATGAGCCCGGAGGAAGCCCTGAAAGCGATCCGCTCGCCCGATCTGAACTGGGCGTAACGGCGGGCGTCTCGCGTGCCGTAGTGCCGCGGCGTCTCGGCCTGGCAGGACCCTCGGCCTGTGCTCTCCACGAACTTGGCAGGGCTGACCCGCGGGTCAGCCTTACCAAGCTCATGGTCCCTTATCCTTAAACGGCAGTTGGATGGCCGAAAAAAACGAAAAATGACCAAAGAAAAGAAGTTCTGAGGCAGAAACCATTCACTCACAAGGTGAGCGAGCGGGCTTGCGCAAAGGATTCGATTTCTTTGGTTTCTTTGGTTTCTTTCGGCTGAACTGCGGTTTCCAAGATAACTCAGACGGCCTGTCTGGAGTTCTCAGACGTTATTGCCAAGTTCCATCGCGGACGCTACTTTATTCCTACCATGGCGGTCAGTGGACAAAACGAGCGTCTCATTTCACACGCACAATTCGTCCACACCCTCCTCCGCGCCCGCGATTGGCAGGACCGGCCCGAATTCACGCGACTCTGCGACTGGTGGCGTGGCCACTTGGCTCCGGCCGGCGCGAGTTCCCCTCCTGGGAGGGGCGCAGGGGTGGGTTTGGCTACAAAGAAATCTGTCGCGGAGAGTCCGTCCCGTTCGCAGGACTCTCAATACTCACCTCAAACCCCTCTCAACTCCCCGACCGGCGTTTGCGCCTTAGTCGGCATCGGCCGTGCCGGCAAAACCGCCATCGCCGAGCACTTCCTCCGCGTGCTGCCCGGTGGCTTGCCCGCGCGGCCTGACACACCGAAAGATACGTCACTTTCCCCGCCGCGCGCCCTGTTCGTCTTTTCCTTCTACGACGCGCCGAATCCCGGTCATTTCTTCGCCCAGCTTTATGCTTGGCTGAACAACATGCCCTTTGACGAGTCCGCCAGGACGCCTTCCTACCAGCAAACGCTGCAACTACTGAGCGTCGTAGCGCAGGCGTCTGCGCCTGCGAGTTCCGGCGGCGTCCCGCCGCCAGGAGCAAGGAGGGGCAGGATACACGCTCAACCCGCAGCCGGACCGGCTTCTCTGCTTCTCATTCTGGATGGCCTGGAAAAAGTCCAAGACGACGGCGCTCGCGGCGGCGCCTTCGGCCAACTCCTCGATGGCCGCCTCCACGACCTGATTCTCCGTGCCGCCGACGGACGGCTGCCCGGCGTGGCCCTCCTCATCACCAGTCGCATCCGGCTGCTCGATTCTTTGAAGGAGCGTAGCGTCCTCTACCGCCATATCGACATCGACCAAGTCCAAGCGCCTGCGGCGCTTGCCCTCCTCCGCGCCCGTGGCGTCAGAGGAACAGACGCACAATTGCGAACTCTGATTGAAGAAAGCGGCTTTCACGCCCTCACTCTCGACCTGCTGGGTGGCTACGTGGCAGCGTTCTGTGGCGGTGACCGCTCGCGCCTTCCGCGACTTGACGAGATCAAAATCCCGGACGAAGTCGACGCGGATGAGCCACCGCTGGCCGCCGTGAATGCGCAGTCGCAAAAACTTCATCGATTCGGGCTCCCCGTTTTTGACCGCTGTGAATTATTTGTGGTCCCAAAGCCTGACGGCGAGAATACTCATGATCAGGCTGTGAGAGCAAAATAATGGCTCAAACGACTATGACCCCAAAGGTATTCTTTGCTCACCGATTATCGCCTGCCCGCGATTGGCAAGGACGGCTGGAGTTCATGGATTTACTGAACTGGTGGCGCGCAGGGGGTCGTGGCGTATGCGCCCTGACAGGGATTGGTGGTGCTGGCAAAACGGCTGCGGTCGATAGGTTCTTGAGGCTGCTTCCAGGAGTTACAGAGGATGATCCAACGCTGCCGAAGGACCGCTCATTGCGAACGCCTGATCCTGTGTTCGTTTTCTCTTTCTACGAGGCGCCGAATCCCGAGGTCTTCTTCGATACTCTATACGAGTGGCTCATCACTATAAATGATGAACTCGATAAACGAACTATAGATGGAGCTGGGAAGCCACTTCGGGCGGCCCCTTCTCTTGCGATCCATACCCTGACCAAGCTCCTCGGTCACAATGCAAGACGTGCTCGTCCGCGGGCTCTGCTTGTTTTGGATGGTCTCGAGAAGGTGCAGGACGATGGCTCACGCACCGGCCAGTTCGGACGAATTGTAGACGCCAGCCTTCGCGATCTCTTGGTTCGAGCTGCGAGCGGATACGTGCGTGGAATTTCGCTACTCATTACAACACGATACGTCATCGAAGACTTGGAGCTTCTACGTGTGGAATCCGAATTCAACCGAATCTCGAACGATCCATCCGGGGGAACTGCTATCGAATTCCATCCAATTCAGATGGATTCTCTCTCTGAACGCGCTTGTATCGTTCTCATGCGGAGGCGCGGAATGCGAGGAAGCGACAACCGACTACGAACCATTGCGAAGCAATGCGGCAGACACGCTTTGACCATCGACCTCATTGCTGGCTACTTTGCCAATTTCCGCGACGGCGTGGCAACGAAGGGCTTCCAACTGCTGACAGGATCTGAAATAAAGAGGCTGCTGGAGGAAACACACGATCGGCGGCTCCGGACCCTTGCGCTCCAGTCGGCTCGCTTCGCCCGCGTGGCAGAGAGATATTTCCATGCGCTACAGCAGGCCGATCCCGCTGCATTGGCTTTGCTTCAGCGATTTTGCTTGCTGCGCCTAGGAATCACGGCCACTAAGCTTTTCAACATCTTTGTCGGACAGGACAAGGTGAAGCTCTCTGGCCCTAAACTCTCCCGCCTTGCGCGTGATCAGTTGGTTGACAAGCTCAACTGGCTTGTTGAACTGCGGCTCCTCGAAGCGTCTCGTTCGAGCGCCTCGGAGTCTTCCAAGGAGGCGAGCGAGCCACACGACTACCAGTGTAGTTTCACGATACACCCGGCTATTCGAGACGGCTTTTTGCTTACACTCGATCCGGAAACGGGCCGATTTGGTCATCTAGCGATTCGCGAGGCGCTGCGTCAAGAGCTGAACACTTCCGAATCTTTGCGGTCTCCGCAGAGGCACGAGGTTGACACGTCACCCGCGAAAGGCAAGAAACGCAAAAGCCCGTTTGACGAAGTACTGAGTTTGGGGTCTCCGACTGTCCTCGGAACGCACCAATCGTACATTGCTGAAGAGTCGGTTCGAGACGTAGCTGAGGAACTCTTCCATCATACCCTCGTGTTAGGCGACTACAGTGAGGCCTGGAGCATATATCGGAACCAACTCGGAGGATATGAAGGCCTGGGGAGGAAGCTGGGTGACTTCGAACGCGGCGAGCGCCTGTGCACAGCCTTTGCGGAAGATGTTCCTCCTTGGAATGCACGATTTGAAAACAAGTTGCCCGAGGAAAAGCAGCACGCTCTGATCAATGATTGGGCATCATACTTACGCGATTTGGGCGACCTCAGCTCGGTGATCCGGTGCTATGACAAGTGGCTGCCACAATTGCGCCGCCGATATGAGCAGACTCGCAACGCGGACGATCTCATAATCGCATATCACGTGCTCGGTGAAGTATTAATGCTGGGTGGTAAACTGCCCGGCACACTTAGGACAGGGCATCTGGCGCATGAGTGTCTCCATCTAGAGAACCAGGATATAGGCATTACCGAAAGGGTCTTCTTTCTGCGCGGGCATGCGGCCATGCTAATGGGCGCAGTAGCCGCTGCATCCGAGCAGTTCGAAAAAGCGACAGAGTTGCGAAAACAGGCTGACCGCCCGAACTCCTTTCTAGCCATGGGAATTCGGGCCTGCCACTACATCGAGTTTCTTTGTCGGCTTGGACAACACAGGGAGGCCGTGAGATTTGCAAAGATCAATCTCGGGATCTCCTCAAGACTGCTGGCTCAAGGAAATCGTGAGAACGTAGACTTGGCTCTGGCTGACGTATTGCGCGTCCGAGGCGATTTACGTGAGGCAGACTCAATCGCCAACAGAGCGTTCGAATGGGCATTAAAGAATAACGCGAGGGAACAACAATGCTTTGCGGCTTTAGTTCGAGCACGCATCATTTTGGATACGCACCAGCGTAGCCCTAGGCGAACCACAGACTGGACTTCTGTGAAGCCAGGTCCATCGCAGTCGCACCGAGTGCTTGAAACTGCTGAAATCGACGCTCTCTTGGAGGATGGCATGCAATTGGCAAGAGAAAATGGATATTCAATTTACTACATAGACTTTTTGCTTGAACGCGCCCGTCTCCGACTTTTGGACGGCCTAGCTCAACCCGGATTGGAGGACCTGCGTATCGCCCTCGAAGAAGGTTTGCATCCGCCCTCGGACTCGGGTTTCCCGGCCCTTCTCGCGGCAACCGACCCCGAATGCGGCTACGCCTGGGGCATCGCCCAAGGCCGCCACCTCCGTGCCCAAGTGTACCTCCTCCAAGCTGCCCAAACTCTCGGCCGCCCCGACTTCGCCCCAGCCGATTTCGACGCCCTGCCCGATGAAGTGCGCTCTCTCATCGAGAAAGCTCGCAAAGAATTGGAGCAATGCCGCGAGCTGCGCCGACGCATTCAAGACCCAAAGATCAAAGAAACCGAGCAGGTGTTGAAAGAGTTGGACGGCGGGATTTTGACCCAATTCCCTCTGACGATTCTCGTGCCGCAGCCGACTGACACCTCTCAACCATCAAAGCCGACAGGTTCGCCTATGCGTGACCAAGTCTTCATCAGTTACAGCCACAAGGACAAGGAATGGCTTGAGAAGTTCCAAATCGCTCTCAAGCCGCTTGTCCGAACCGTACCCATCACGGTTTGGGACGACACCAGAATTCAGCCTGGCCAGAAATGGATGGATGAGATAAGGCAGGCACTGGCAAAAGCAAAGGTGGCCGTTCTGCTTGTCAGTCCCGACTTTCTCGCTTCCGATTTCATCTCCGAGCATGAATTGCCTCCGCTCTTGCAGGCCGCTGAAGAGGAAGGTCTCAGGATCGTGTGGGTTCCAATCCGCGCGAGTCTTTATGCGGATACCGAGATAGGCGCTTACCAAGCTGCACATAATCCGACACACCCACTGGCTGGTCTGAGCGCCGCTGAGGTCGATGAGGCCTTTGTCAAGATAGCCAAAGTGGTCAAAGGCATTCTAAACCCTCCGTAGGCTCACCGGAACCTGACCGGCGCACGCCGGTGAGCCTAATCGAGATCGCGCCTTCTCGCCTCCGCCACGGTGCTGAACACCTTTTCGGTCGCGGCCAAGAAATCAAGGCACTCGACCAAGCTTGGGACAATCCGTCCACGCACATTCTGACCATCGTCGCATGGGGTGGTGTCGGGAAGACGTCGCTCGTGGTCGAGTGGATGGCGCGCAAAGCCGATGCAGGCTGGCCAGGCTTTGAGCGCGTGTTTGACTGGTCCTTCTACAGCCAGGGCACTCGCGAGCAAGCTGTGGTCTCCGCCGACCCGTTCATCGCTGCCGCACTTGAATTCTTTGGCGACCCTGCCATGGCTCGCAGCGCCGCCTTGCCGTGGGATAAAGGTTCGCGCCTGGCCCAACTCGTTGCCCAAAAGCGTACGCTCCTCGTTCTTGACGGGTTGGAGCCGCTGCAACACCCATCCGGCCCGTCGTTCGCCGGCCAGCTCCGCGATCCGGCGCTCTTAGCCCTGCTCCGGGGCCTCAACCAACGCAACCCTGGACTCTGCTTGTTGACGACTCGCGAGCCAATCGCCGACCTGGCGCCCTTCCATGACACCACGGCACCGAAATTGGAACTGCAACGCCTCTCCACCGGCCACGGAGTGAAACTGGTGAAAAGGCTCGGCGTCCTGGGAACCGAGGCAGAGTTTAAGATCCTTGTCGAGGATGTCGCCGGCCACGCTCTCACACTCAAGCTGCTTGGTCGATATCTCACCAGAGCGCATGGGGGCGACGTCCGCCGCCGGGACCATGTGAAATTTGAGAAAGCGGACAGAGACTTCAAAATCAACCCAGCCGATGCCGACAAGCCATATGGCCATGCCTTCAAAGTAATGGCAACGTACGAGCGCTGGTTGGGGACTGTTGGAGAAAGCGGGCGACGACAAATCGCCATCTTGTATCTGCTGGGTCTGTTCGACCGCCCAGCGGATGCCGTCTGTTTGGCGGCCCTCCGGCGCGATCCTGTCATTCCTTGCCTGACCGAACCTTTGGTTGGCCTGAGTGAGGAAGAATGGAACCTTGCCGTCTCGGCGCTCGCTGACTGCGGACTGGTTCAGGTTCAGAAGGAAGACGGCTCGCCACTTCCGACTGTGCATTCTCAAGCTTCCTTACATGCTCACCCGCTTGTCCGCGAATTCTTTGCCATGCGACTGCGCAAGATTTCACCAGCAAGCACGAAGGCTGCGCACTTGCGTTTGTTCGAACACCTGCAAGGGAGCGTGCCTGACCTGCCGGAGAGTACCGACGGACTGCAGCCACTTTATCAAGCCGTTGCTCACGGGTGTCAGGCAGGATGTTATGTGGATGCATTCGAAAAAGTTCTGAGGAAGCGAATCTGGAGGGGAGATGAATTCTTTAGCACCGGCCAATACGGGCTGTTTAGCGCAGATCTCGCCGCGCTGAGGCGCTTTTTCGATAACGATTGGAATGATCCAGTCAAAGAACTTCCGCGAAAGTTAAAGGCCAGGCTCTGGAGCCTCGTTGGCTTCCGTCTCAGAACCATAAGCAGACTCGCAGAAGCGAAAGGGCCAATGCGCGCGGCTTTGGAAACTCATCGTTTAGAAAAAGACTGGGGAGACGCTTCCAAGGAGGCTCGCAACTTGAGTGTGCTCTACTTACTGGCTGGGAAACTTCGCTATTCAGCTAGACTGGCCCAGAAAAGCGTCAGGTACGCGGAGCAGAGCAAGGATAGAGAACGGAAAGTCGACAGTTTAGCCGCACTGGGTGACGCCTTGATTCAGCTTGGAGGAGATAATACGCAGCGTGCTCTCGAATGTTTCCGAACCGCTGAAAAACTCCAGCGCAAGTGCAAATCAGCAGCTCATCTGCTTTATTCAAACAATGCCTTTCGTTACTACAAACTCCTCGTTGACGGCAAGGAATATGACGAAATCATTCGTAGTTTGGATGCCACCAAGAAACTGGGGTTGTTTTTGCCAAGATACAAGCTCCTCGAGGAGGCGGTTTCCAATCTGTACAGAGGCAAGGCTCACTTCCTGCGCTATCTGGACCACAACTCAGCGGATGACTTGCGTCAGGCAGAAAAGATGCTCGTCGAATCGCCCGGCAGCCTTAGGCAATCAGGCCACGATTATTGGCTGGTGGAAGGTCTGCTCGCTCGCGCGTCGCTCTGGGCAGTGCTGGACAAACTAGACAGGGCGCGCGTGGACCTCGACGACGGCTGGTCGATTGCCGAGCACGGCCCAATGCGGCTGCACTTGGCCGACATTCATCTCCACCGCGCCCGCATCTTTCGCGACAAAAAGGAACTCCAGAAAGCCTGCGCCCTCATCGAAAAATGTGGCTACTGGCGCCGCAAAGCAGAGCTCAAAGCCGCAGCGGACGCCGCCGTGGATTGGTGAACGAAGCAGGCGGTTTCTAAACACCATAACCGGGAAATGAAATCGATCACCGACATCAAGGCACGAATTGACAAACTCGAGCCATCTCAACTGGCGAGCCTCGAGCAGTGGCTGGAAGAACGAGAACAATGGCAACAGGGTAGACTCAAGGAGTGTTTTGTGATCATGCCGTTCTCAATGACCAAGGATGGTCGGAGCAGGGACTATTGGACAACAATTTTCGACGATTTCCTTGGCAAGTCCCTCGCAGCTTGCGGTTATCGGGCGAGGCGATCAGAGGCAAATCCTGGGAATATTGTGGAGGGGATCATGGAGGACCTTGCTTGGAGCGACGTGGTTCTCGCAGTCCTCACGGATTCCAATCCGAATGTGTGGTATGAACTCGGGGTTCGGCACAGTTTACGCCGAGGTGGAACGATCATGATCTGTCAGGAGGACCAGACTTCGGTCTTGCCTTTTGACCTCAAGCACCACGGCGTAGTCGATTACACTTCATCGCTCGAACGCGGACCATTTGTTGATAAGCTCTCCGCGCAGTTGACTAAGATCGACGGCAAGACGGAAGACAGTCCAGTTAGTGGCTTCGCCAATGCGGGGCTGGCGTATTGTATCCACAGGGCCTTGGCTGGCAGGCGTCAAGTTGTTCGGAGACTGAAACAATTCACTGTGGACAGAGACGATTCCAGCGCGCTTTATGAAGTGAACAGGATGAATCAGGAGTGGGCTCAGCAGAGTTTGCAGGTTACGGTCATCAAGGACGACAAGGTTCTTTGCCACCAGGGCGGCGTTGATGTCGGCGCAGATGCTAACCTCTGTTTCGAGGACGCGATCATGAGAAACGAGTCCCAGTATCCCAGAATGAAATCCTATGGAAGCGGTCTATGGTTGGGATCGATGAGAGGCCATGTGGGACGGCTGACGGCCGTGGCATATGAGACGTTGCCAGAGCGCGGTTGGATGGTCGTTATTGAATCTCACGTCAGACAGGCAGATTTGTAGGTATGTGGAGGAAATCCAGCAGGAGGCCGAACGGAGTCCTATGCGGTTGAGCCAGGCCGACGTCCACCTCCACCGCGCCCGACTCTTCCGCGACAAGGAGGAACTCAAACGCGCCCGCGCCCTCATTGAGCAATGCGACTACTGGCACCGCAAACAAGAACTCGAAGACGCCGAAGAAGCGGCGAAATCCTGGCCGGATGCCATTTCACCAATTCCCGAAAGGAAACAGACCATGCACAAAACCGTCGTCGAACTCGATCTCGTGGGCTACAGCACAATCGCCGAGAATCTTGAACAGGCCCTGGGAGTGGAAACCAGCCCCAAACTGAACGCGCAAATTCAAGGGTTCATCGACCAGGGGCTCGCCGCTGTCCGCGCGGACAGGGCACGCACTGTGATGGCAACAACAGGCGATGGCGCTATCCTCGTCTTTGACGCGCCAAGCGCCGCTCACAGTTTCGCTGAGGCCGTCCATGCTTCAACCCGCGAACACAACAAATCCAAGGACAAACCGATCGGCAAACGCGTGTTCAGAATCGGCGCCGCGACCGGGGAATTGGTCATGGAGCCAAAAGCGGGCGGCGGATACGAGATCGCCGGGATGACCATCGCTCGCGCGGTCCGGCTCGAAGCCAAGGCCAAGCCAGGAGAGTTATTGGTCGATACAGGCACTTACGAAGGCCTTGAGCGCGGGCAGCAGAAGTTTTATGCCGCGCGCGAAACGATTCTTGGCAAGCGGGACGAGAAATTTGACGCCCATCGCTGCGTGTTCAATCCCGACGGCGTCAAGGACGCCGAGTACTTCACCGGAAAGTCCGCGGCCTCCGAAATGCGGAATGTCACCGGCGTCAAGCCCGGCGACAAGAAGGCGCTGAAGAAGGAAATCCTCGGCCTGTTCAAGCAGCTCAAGGCGCATCAGTTCGACGATTTGATTTTCCTGTTGGACATGCCCATCGGCCAGCGTCCGCCCAACACGCTGCCGACGGAAAACCGCAAAACATACGTCCTGGAATGGGCGGAGCAGGAAGCGGACGGCCTTCAAACGTTGGCGGCCGAATTGCGCGATTTGGTCGGGTTGGAGACAAGCAGCCGCCCCTAGTTCGCCCATCGGATTCCGCCGGCGCGCTGCCGGTGGGCGAAGTTCCCGCGCCTCTTGCACAGAGCCGTCCGTCCGATTCGGCTGGTCGTTGGCGAGTGCTAGTCGTCGGCTCGTTGAACCAGTCGAAGCGGCCCGCTGAGCGCAGGCAATTTGAAACCGCTTGCCAACACCTTGGCGCGGCCCTGGCCGGGCGTGGCTTGACCATTCTGGTTAGCTCCCTGCATCCGAATACCGCGGACGTGCCCGTCTTGAAAGGCGCCAACGACGCGCGCGAAGCCAAATCGCCTCTGCCTGTCATCCTGCTCCCGCCCACCATTCCTCGGTCCAACGATCCGCTCTATCCCGAAAACGAAAAGCAGTTCAGAGCGGCTTACCCGAACCTCACGCTCACCCTCGAAATGCTGCCAGGGCAGTGGAAGGAAATCCGTCAAGCCCAAGCGAAGAGCGCCGATGTGGTTATCCTGGTCGGCGGTCGAGAAGGCACGCGGCAAGTGGCCTGGGCGGCGAAGCAACGCGGAGTGCCGATTGTCCCCATTCCCATATTCGGCCGCGCCGCGAAACACCTCTGGGAACTCGAACGAGCGGCGCTGGCAGCGGGCGGCCGCTTCGAAGACTGCGAGGAATTCAGCAAACTTTACGACAAGTTTAACGCGGATCAGATTGCCGACCTCGCCCTACGTCTGGCCCAACAGCGCGCCAATTTGCCGCCGCCGCGCGACCCGCGGACGCCAACATCCACTTCAGCCAATGCAATCGCGCTGCAACAACCTGTCTCGACAGGCGCCCCGTTTCTGAACAAGTGCAAGATACTGTTCCTTGCCGCAAACCCGGAAGACACATCACAGATCGCGCTCGACCGGGAAATGCGGAAAATCATGGAGCGAATCCGTGCATCCGAACGCCGCGACTCCCTCGAGATGATCTCCGCGTGGGCTGTCCGGCTTGAGGACCTTTTTGACAGCCTGAACAGGCACCATCCGCACGTGGTCCACTTTTCCGGGCACGGAAAAGCCAACGCAGGCATCGTGCTTCACGACGAAAGTGACCGTCCTCGGGCGCTGGACAAGCGGGATTTGAAGGGAATTTTTGAGGAGTTCAGAAACTCAGTGCGTCTTGTCGTCCTGAACGCGTGCTACACGGACGACCAGGCCGACGCTATCGTCGATGTGATCGATGCCGCCGTGGGCTTCAAGGGGAAAGTGGACGATCTCTCGGCGATCGACTTTGCCAGCCAGTTCTACAGTGCCCTCGGGTTTGAGCGTTCGGTACAAAGCGCCTTCAACCAGGCGGTGAAGCTTTTGCGCGGCAAAAAGAACGTGAAAGCCGACCGATTTGTCCTTCGCCATCGGAAGGATGTGGATCCGTCCAGTGTCTTTCTGCTTCAAGCCGGCCATCCTTAGTCGGCTCATAGGAACCCGACCGGCGCCCGCCGTTGCCCCGTCGCCTTTGGTGGCATTGGCAAAACGCCGCTGGTAGTGCGCTAGAAGAACGAGCTGCTCTCCCAACTCGACCGTAACCTCATCCAAAGCAACTTCGACTGGTCCTTCTACAGCCAAGGCACGCGGCGCGAAGGCAATGCCTCGGCTGCATCCCACGCCGCTTCTCCCGACCTGTTCCTCAAAGAAGCTTTGGAATTCTTCGGCGACCCGACCATTGCCGCCAGTGACGCTGGCGCGAAGCAAAAAGGCGAGCGCCTCGCCCAACTCATCGACCAGCACCGCGCTCTCCTCATCCTCGACGGCCTTGAGCCATTGCAGGACGCCCGGACTGGCGACTTGCGCGACGACGGCCTGCGCGCGCTCCTATGCGGGCTGGCTACGCACAACTGCGGACTCTGCCGCGTCACCACCCGCCAGCGCCTGGCCGACCTGAACACCTGGCACCACACCTCCGCGCCCGAATGGGAACTGGCGTGCCTCACCGACGAAGCCGGGGCGGCACTGCTCACGAAAATCGGCGTGAACCGCACCGACGCGGACGAGTGCGACCACAACGGCCGCGTCAAAGGTCACGCTCTCACCCTCACGCTGCTAGACCGCTGCCTCAGACGTGCCCACCACGGCGACATCGGCTGCATGGACCGTGTGGATTTCCAGAAAGTGAATGAAATGGAAAAAAGTGACTACGCCTTCCGCGTTATCGCGGCCTACGAACGCTGGTTCGAGGAAAACAACTGCCGAGTGATACTGTCGATCTTGTGGCGCATGCTTGGCTATGAGAAATCTCTCGCTAAGGAAAGAGCGATGAAATAGGTTCCCTCCTTAAACACCACCAAAATAGCGAACGAAAGTGACCGTTACGCCGACGAGAAAGGGAGCGATTCGAGAAAATCACGAATCGCATGGAGCCACTAACGAACAGGGAATCCTAATTATGAATGCAGAGAAGTCAAAATCCTCCACAGAAGTTTCAAGCTGTTCGACGCCAAACAAAGATGCCGGAAGAAACGCCGACCTCGACTCGGTTTTGGAAATTGTCCGTCAAGTGGAGAACCACCGCGCGTTTTTGGAAAAGCAGTTTAGAATCACTGCGGTATTCATCGGAATCATCTCTGTCACTGCCCTCACCGTAGCCGGGGTGTTTTACGGCAAGTCAATACCTGAGTTGAGAGAGCAACTTGGAAGGCAGATTGACGACAAGATCGTAAGTCTTCGGATCGGCGAAAATTACCAAAAAGAGCTGAGTGCCCGCGTCGATATGATTCTCGACCGGAAAACGCCGGACATTGAGACCCAGTTGGTCACAAGAGCGGTCATGCGCTGGACAAACATAATTCAAAAGCAAATCGAGTTTGAGACGGCTCGACAAATGACAAATCTCAGCGGCCAGAGCCTCGAGCAACTTCTCACGAGGGTACAGGGCAAGACCTTAGAGGATCTGGTTAGGAGAGTCGTAGCAATTGAAAAGATCTTTCAAGAAAGCTCCGAGTTGTCCAAACGAAAGTTTGAGTCACACCTGCAAACTCTTGGCAAAGATAATTTCCCCCAAGAAATTATCGCTGCACTTCCGACCACAAAGGACAATCGAATACTGGATGAGAACAGCGTTCGCGGTCTTGCAACCAGACACAAACTTCTCGATCCAACGGTGCGGAACGCCGATCTCAGGTTTAAAGATGGCGATATTTCCTATTGGACTGGCCAGAAGATGCAGGCTTGGGACATTGAGATTGAATTCCTAGCGCGTTACTTCGTTCTAAGACTCGCTGACAAAGAGAATCTCTCCATCGCGAATCAAGGAGAACTTTCGCGATTGGCGAGCTTCATCAAACGTGCGTTACTGACAAGAGCTGAGCAGACGTGGAAGTGAGCTCGGTAGATCGATTGTGCCATCCGCTGATTCGGCAGGCAACGCACGCGCCGTGTTGTCATCAGCATACGGCTGCGGGCGGTACAGGGCCTGTCGGACGTCGCGTGGGCAGATCTCGACAAATCCTGACAATTCACCTAGCGCTTCTTCATGCGGCTGCACCAGGCGGACATCGACCTCCGATGCGCAAGCCTCTTTCGAAGGCGGCATGCAGAACGACGAGTGAGAATCAAGACGCCCAGTATCGGTGGACATCGCCCCAGGACGATCGTCCGTGCCAAAATTCTCATCAGCAAAAGCGGCGGCGGCTGTCGCGACATGGAATTCGCCGATGCCTAGGAAAGCATTCTCGACAAGTGACCAGCAGGAGTTGGGAAGGGAGTACGGCTGTGTCGAACACCAACCGCAGCATGAGCAATTGTGCCGACTCCTTTGGATTTATCTGAAAGTCAGTGCTCTCACCGAGCACTACCGCCATTGGTGCCGCAAAGAAGGACTTGAAAACGATGACAAAGCAGCGAAGCATTAGTCTGGAGACCTTGGAACCGCGAAGCAGAACGAAACGACATGAAACCTGATCTCTTCGAGCCCGCTGTTGACCAACTGCTCACGCTGCTGGAGGAAGGCGCACGGGCGTCAAAACGGTCAGTGAGGAGATTCGTCGAACCGATGCATGGTACCCTACGGCGGGCGCAGAACAAAAGACACCAAATCGTCTTTGGGAGGCGCGGCTCCGGCAAGAGCAGTTTGCTGTACAAGACCGCCCATGAACTCGCGAAAAAAGGTTACCCTGTTGCGTATGTGGACTTGGAGCCCTTCAAGGGGCACCAGTACCCTGACATTCTCATCAGCGTGTTGCTGGCTGCCCTCCTTAAGCTGGAAAAATGGCTAGCTTCGAGTCCCGCGGAAAAGGGACCGCGAGCGTGGTGGACAGCAGGGTTAACTCGCAAAAAGACTGAAAAGCAGGCCGAACGAGAAAGACTCCTCGCGTTGTTGAGCAGCGCAATCAACGATCTCAAGAAGCAACTCCATCTGGCAGATTCCTCCAAGCTCGTCAACACGATTGAGCAACAGGCGTCCAAACGCGCTGAGAAGAAGTCTCGCGCAGAATTGGGCGCAGCTATTCCAGGACTTGATGACAAGCTCGAAGCCGAGATAGCAAGGGAACAGACTCAATCATCGAAAACCGCAACCACTGAAGTGTCTAAGAGATCGAAGATCGACTACCTGCACAGGAAGATTCTGGACTACCAAGAAATCTTTGCCGTCTTCAGCGAACTGACTGCTTCTGATTCTTACCTCTTCCTGGACGACCTGTACCACATCGTCCGCGCAGACCAGCCACGCCTTCTGGACTATTTTCACAGAATCGCCAAAGGGCAGCACCTTTGGCTGAAAATCGGCACTATCAAACATCGATCAACCTGGTATGTGCATTCGCCTCAGCCGATGGGCCTCAAGACGAGCGATGACGCCGACGACATCAACCTGGATCTGACATTGGAGAAGTTTTCAATTGCTCAGAAGTTCCTTAGCCAAATTCTTGACGCCTACATTGAAGAAGCCGGTTCCTCCTCGCGCGCCACGTTCATTTCCGATGGTGGCCTTGAGCGGCTCGTTATTGCGAGCGGGGGAGTTCCTAGGGATTTCTTGGCACTACTCCGTAAAGCTATCGTGGAAGCAAGAGAACGTCTCACGCGTGATCCAGCTCACCCACGCGGAATGAAAATTGGCGCTGAGGATGTTAACATGGCGGCTGGGGAATATGGAGACTCCAAGAAAGAGGAATTCCAGAAGGATACACTGGAGGATGAGACTCAACTCAAGGAGGCTTTTGAGAAAATACGCCGCTTTTGCCTGCAAAGAAACCGGTCGAATATTTTCCTCATCGAACAGGACGCAAGCACTCCCGAATTTGATCGAGTCCAAGAACTGATTGACCTGAGGTTGGTTCACCATGTGAAGTCGCGAGTCACGGTGAGTGACACGCCGGGGAAAGCGTATCGGGCATTACTGCTTGACTTCTCCCAGTACACTGGAGCGCGCCGCCAGTACGACATCGACATGATCGAGTTCTGGAAAGGAGACAGGCAGACCCTGCGCAAGAACAGTTTCATCTACGACCCCAGAATCTCGCTCACTGAGCTACAGCGGGAGATTGAGGAATTGCGCGCAAAGTCCGAGACGGCTGAGTCAAACGACAGGCGGCAGAAGATGTTGCCCTTCTGAAACTCATGCCACCCACTCCGACCCGGCGCGAGCGGACCTTGACGAAGCTCAGCATAATGCCGAGTGTGACGACCTGTTGCTTTTCGTGGGCGACATGCACCGCCAGCACTCCAGCCTCATTAGAAGGCGAAATGCGGAGGGCGGAATCAAGACGCCAAGAATCGGTGGATACCGCCCCAGGACGATCTCGCTGCGCCGTTGAAAGGAAGTTTATTCTTCTTTCTACCGACTTCACCAAACGAATCCTTGAGCCTCCTCACGTCGGTTGCTACGGAACTCAAACGCCCCCGAGCACTCATCGAACAATGCGGCTACTGGCGGCGCAAGCAAGAACTCGAAGACGCCGAGGCGGCGGCGAAGAACTGGTAGCAGCCGACGCGGAGAAGCTCATTTTCTCCGCCCGCCAGGGCGACCATAGCCCAGCGTTTCAACGCTGGGTGTGAACGCCAATGACAATGAGTCCCGTCAGGGACGGCAGAACCCGTTTTGCCGCTGCACAGATTTCTTTCGTCCCTCACAGGACTCCGGCTGCCTTGCCCGACGATTCCCATCGATCAATCGCTGGGCTATCTAAATGAGCGAAACCGCGCCATCGTTTGGACTGCGCGCGCTTGAGCGCCGCGTTCGCTTTGTTTGATTCCCGTGATGGCGCAATGAAAAGCGCCGATAAATCGGGCGCACTCCAAGCGCTCCACGCTTTCCGGGGCGCAAGCCCACTCGCCCACACGGGTTTTGACACCGCCCAGCAAATTGCCGAGCGGAGCCCCTTGCGGCTGCGCCTCGACCGAATCTACCTCAAACCGTACCCGTCTTTCGGGAAGGCCGAATGCGGAAACCGAAGTGCGGAGCAAAACGCCAATTATCCTAAATTCGGCAGTTGAGCGGCCACAAAAGCGCGCAAAGAACTCAAAGAGAAGAGGGGACTTGGACTATCCGAGTTCACCCGCTTGGTGAAAGAACATGTGGGTGAAACCTCCCCTCTCTTTGCCATCTATGCGTTCTTTTGCGGCTCAAATGCCTTTTCCAGGACTACCGGTGGAAATTGCCCCAGCACGATCTCGTCGCTGTCGAAAACTCATCCACGATTGCGGCTACCACCACCGCGACCGGGAACCCGCCGACGCTAAGAAGGCCGTTCTCCTAAATGCGGCGAGTGGATAGCCGAACGAATCTAAAATTGATCAAAGCAAGGAGGTTCTAAAGCAGGCTACATTGACCCGGCAGGTGAACGGCGGCGTTCGCACGACTTGGCCGCATTCTTTGGCTTTTTTCGATTCTTTCGGCTCCACTTCGGTTTTGGGTTCTCCCGCTGCAGCCGGCGTAAGAGCGGCGCATCCCTGTTTCGTCCGGCTTGACCAAAAGAATTTTTGAGCCTCCTCACGTCGGCTGCTACAGAGCTCAGACGCGCCCTCGACCTCATCGAGCGGTGCGGCTGGTGGCGGCACAAGCACGAACTCCAAGACGCCGAAGAAGCGGCGAAGAATTGGTAGTCCAGCCCCGGAAACCACGCCGCGTTTGGACTGCGCACGCTTGAGCGCCGCTTTCGCTTCGCGTGGTTTCAGGGTCGCCGCACAGAGGAACTCGAAGAGGCCGGAGAATCAGCGCCGATTTGGCGCGCATGGTTTTCTCCACTTGCCGCCCGATGCCCGCGCGATATTCTTTGTCGCATGAGCATGTTCAAGGTCAACGTCACCGCCCGCAATCCAAAACGCGAGGAATTGGCGACTCAGCCGGTGGCGGCGTTGGTGGACACCGGAATGGAACTCACGTGGCTTCCGGCGGATATTTTGAAAAGCGCCGGAATCACACCGCGCAGGAAGCGGGTTTTCGCCACGGCCACTCAGCAACAAGTTGAGCGGGAGGTAGGTTACGCCATCCTTGCAGCCGAAGGCTATGAAACCAACGACGAAGTCGTGTTTGCAGAACCCGGCGACATGACGCTGCTGGGTGTCAGGACCTTGGAAGGCTTCGGAGTCATGGTGGACAACATCGCTCATCGATTCGTGGCAACGACCACGTTGGTGGCGTCGGCGGACGTGGACGCTTCCTGACTGAATCGGCCCGCATTCCGACCGGCGGGGAACCGGTTGGAACACGCCAGGGCGCGTGTGCTCTCCAGAGCAACACAGTTAGCTCACCACCAAAAGGTCGGGTCGCCATCCGTGCGCACGAGCATCTTCTCGAACTTCCGCCACTCGGCGTGGCTGTCCAGAAACAACAGATTGCCGCCCGCCGGCAATTTGCCCGCCAGGTGCGCGGTGTCGTGCGCCTTGGACCAACCCCCGCGAATGCCGGTGTACCGATTGCGGCTTCGTTCTCGTTCGTTCAGGCCGTTCGAGATTGTGCCGTCGGCCGCGATCACTCGCTCGCCGGCTCCGGGATTCAGGGTGGTGCCATCCGGCATTCTCCACGATTGAGGGTTCAAGGACTCGGTGATGTTGGTCGTGCGAATGCGCCCGGAACCTTTGAATGCCACGGCATATCCAATGACGCGGTAACCGGAGGCGTTGTCGGTCGCCACTTCGGCGATTTGTCCCGTGGAAAACCGCCAAAGCTCATCGTCGTTCTGTTTCCAGAATGATGGGCAATAAAGGATGTTGCGCGTGCCGCCGTTTTTCACGAAGGCGTTGGCAGCCCTCGCCGGCAGGTCCCACGGCCAGACGGCGCCGGAACAATCGGGGAACTGGTCCCGGTTCTCATCCGCGTACATGCCGATGGCCAGGCCCAACTGGCGCAAGTTACTGCCGCATTTGACTTGCAGCGCCTTGCCTTTCGCCCGCGCGATGGCCGGCAATAACATCGAGGCTAAGATCGCAATGATCGCGATCACGACCAACAATTCGATCAGGGTGAAACCCGCATTGAGGGCACGGGAGTGAGGAATGGGAGTGTTCATAAGAGCGCACGAAACTCGGAATTGAGCGAAATCATAGCTCGGCAACCAAGGCCGTCTTGGCGCAAAAGAACACCGAACCGGTAAAATGATGCATAATGCCGGCATTTGGATTTCACCCTTGCTCGCGCAAAGGCTCCGGCTGAGAGTCCCCCATGCTGCTGTTTCGAGCCAAAATTCCGCCGGACTGGCTGCCGCGGGTTCTGAGCGATATCCCGTCGGTTTTGGTGGACCATGCGCACTTGGAACGCAGAGCGGCCACAAGCGCCCTCAACTTGGAGAAGTATCGAGCGCTCTATCCCAAGGTGGAGCAGCTCAATGCCATCGCGATCGAAGAACTCCAACATTTCCAGCTCGTGCTGGATTTATTGAAGCGACGGCACATTCCCTTTGGCCAGCCCCGGCCCAGTCCGTGGATTTCCGGCTTGATGCGCACGGTCCGGAGCGGCGTTCAACCGCAGGTGATCGATCACTTGATTTGCGCCGCGCTCATTGAAGGAAGAAGTTGCGAGAAGTTTCAGATCCTCGCTCGCGAACTGGAGGAGCGCGATCCTGCCCTGTCCCAGTTTTACGCCGGCCTCGTGGAATCGGAAGGGAATCACTACGCGACTTATGTTCTTATGGCCCGGGAGATCGACGGCGCCGAGACGGATCGGCGGCTCGACTTTTATCTCGGCTTGGAAGCCGAACTGATCCGCCAGCCGAATCCGCTGCCGATGCTGCATTGAGGCCGAACGCGGATTTCGGCCTTGTCGAATCCACCGATTCGATCAATCGCCGGACGGCGTCAGTGGGCTTCGCGATGACCTTATCTTTTCTGACTACTGTAGGCTCACGAGTCCTGATCCCATCGGCAAGATTTCGAGGCGCATGGAATCTCACCGGCCTCGGTTCCCCTCACCCTAGCCCTCTCCCCAGGGAGAGGGAATCACTGCCACCGCGTTGGGCCAATCCGGGATGGCTGGAAATTTTCGCGCATGGCGGACGATTCTTCCTCTCCCCTGGGGGGAGGGCCGGGGTGAGGGGGAAGGAAGCGTCGGACGGCAGGAGCAGGGTTAGCGTAATTCCACCTGATCAGGAGCTCTGAGGCTTCGCTGCCTTTCGTCCTATTGAAAGACACAATTGCTGACGCAGAAGCTGGTTGCGCAACTCGACTACGCTTGGAGCTTTTGCGCGATGAATTTTTCCAGCTTGACCGTGTCCGCGGCGAAGAGGCGGATGCCTTCGGACAGTTTTTCCGTGGCCATCTGGTCTTCGTTGTGCATCCAGCGGAAAGTCTTTTCATCGAGCGCAATCTTCGGCTCCTTGGAAGCGGCGGCGATTTCGGCGCTCAGCTTGCGGGCGACCGTTCCGCTCGTCTTTTGCAGTTCCTCGAGCAGCGTCGGGCTAATCGTCAACAGGTCGGAACCGGCCAATTGGAGAATCTCGCCGACGTTGCGGAAGCTGGCGCCCATGACCTCCGTTTTGTAGCCGTAATTCTTGTAGTAATTGTAAATGCGCGTCACGGACATCGCGCCCGGATCCTCCGCCGGCGGGTAATCGCGGCCAGCCGATTTTTTGTACCAGTCCAATATCCGGCCCACAAAGGGTGAGACTAATTGGACGCCAGCTTCGGCGCAGGCCACCGCCTGGGCGAACGAGAAAAGCAGAGTCAGGTTGCAGTGGATGCCCTCGCGGGTTAGTTGCCTGGCTGCTTGAATTCCTTCCCAGGTGGAGGCGACCTTGATCAGGATTCGCTCCTTGGAAATCCCCGCTTTCTCGTAATAGCCGATGAGCGTCCGTGCCTTCTCAATGGATCCTTGCAAGTCGAAGCTCAGCCGCGCATCCACTTCGGTGGAGACGCGGTGGGAAACGATCTTCAGGATTTCGAGGCCGAAAGCCACGGCCAGTTTGTCGAGGACGACTTGGAGCATCTTACTGGCCGGGGCGGAGCCTTGCTTCGCTTCGGCCAGGACGCGGTCCACGACCTCGTGGTATTCGGGCATCTGGGCGGCCTTGAGCAGCAGACTGGGGTTGGTGGTGGCGTCTCGCGGCTGATACTTGCGAATGCTTTCGAAATCACCGGTGTCAGCAACGATGATGCTGTGCTGTTTGAGTTGGCTGAGTAAATTGGTCATAAGATGCGTGTTCGATATTGGTTTGCAGTCGGGCTGCCACTTCAGCGGTGACGGTTCATTCCGCGAACCACAAATGTTTCCGGCCCATCGTGTCTTCCTGCAGAAGCCAAGCCCGGATCCAAGCCAATTCCGGGCTGTCACACCGGAATCGGCATTGCACCCTTTTATACCGGATGGCTCTGCGGGCCACAAGGAGACAAATCAGCCTCTGGTGACAAGCTCGCTCAGGCCAACGGGACTCTTGGTAGGGCGAGAGCACCGTCGTGCCCTGGCCTCGTTGACGGGTGTGATTCCAGGGCTCGACCGGAGTCTCGCCCCACCGGATTTGATTGCTGCTGCGACCCCCCTGCGCTGCAATTGCCCAACTTGCTCGCAGACCGGCAAGAAGTTGTTTATGTCCGAAAAAGGCTAGCCCACGAAACACACGAAATGCACGAAATGAGAAAGGGAGCGGATTGGACTTCGTTCGTGTGTTTCGTGTGTTTCGTGGGCCAAACTGCGGTTGCGGCTCTGCCGCGTTGGGTCCTTCGTGGTTCCAAACGCTCTTTTGAGGTTCGATGATTAAAACCGTCGAAGAAAGCAGGCTGGAAGCCTGCACTACCTTATTGTGAACGGCAGCGTGATGGTTTCGTCCGAAATCTCGGATTGGATTTTCTCAAAAACGTCCACTTCGAACGGCCGTCCGATGCTGTTGCCGGCCAGATCTTCGACAACCGCGCTCGCGACGATCTGATGCGGACCAGTTTTCCAATTCGCTGCGGGCACGAAACTCCAACGCCGCTCCTCGTTGGCAAGCGTGACCTCGCCTGGCATTTTGTGTTGGCCGGAATCGGCCACCCAAATCAAGCGCTGCGCCAATCCGTGCTCCATCGGATCAGGAAATTCGAGAACGACAGGCTCGCGGGTCCCAGCACTGGGCGGTTTGATCCTCCAGGCTTGCGGATGAGGTGGATCGCGGTCGGGAGGGCCGACGTCGAAAACTTTCCGGTAATCAGCCCTCAAGGGCGCTCCGTCAGCGTCGCGCCAATTCCGGTCGATCGCCAGAGTGTAGCGTTTTCCGGACTCCAGAGCCGGGCCGATTTCTTCCAACGGTTTGACGCCTCTCTTGATGCGGCCGGGATCGATGAACAACGTCAGCCGAGTCAAATCGGGATTCCACAGTTCTTCGTCGATTTCCAGAAACGGCAATTCCACCGCCTGGCCGGAGGCATCCAGAAGTTGAATGTGCGAATAGATCCCTCCCCGGCTCATTGGACCGGAAAAGTGGACGTAAAACTTCAGCAGGTTTTCCGGCAGCGTAGAGGCGCTTGGATAAACTTGTTGCACCGTCGTTTTCGGTGTCACAACCGGCGCCGGGGTTTGGAACCAAGCCGCGAAGGGCTTCGACTTCGGGGGCGATGAACCAGGCAGTTTCTCTGGATGAAGTTCGACCCGATAAGTCATCCCTGGCTGGACTGGGAAACTTGGCGTGAACGAAACGCGGTCGCTCAAAACTTCGTAGCGTCCCTGCACCGGCGGCACACCCGCGATGGACGGCTCGCGGTTGGGATCGACGTGCACGCGGACGATTTCGGTCCATTGGTCTTGGTCGAGCGGGGTGCGTTGGAGCGCGCCGAGAGATTGCGCACTCAAGCCCTCGATCTCGACCACCATCTTGCCCGGCTCGGATCGATGCTTGACCCAGCGAACGGTGAGGCCGTCCTGAATGACAACCGCCACCGTGTTCGTTTCCACGGTGACGGTGAGATACGTTGAAATCTGCGCGACTGGCGCGGACGTTCGGATAACGCAGCCGGTCAGGCTTGCGCAGAGGATCAACGCATGCCCAATACCAGGCCACCGGTCGCGACTCACGGCAAAGGCAGGGACTCGAGATTAAGCGATCCGCCGTCGCCGCGGCGCACGACCAAAGCGAATTGCCCGTCGAGGCGGTCCAATTGGTCCACGCCGGTCCAGTCTTTGATGGTTTCGTAGGTCAATCCTTTGGTTCCTCCGCCCGGGACATGCGCCAAAATCGGTTCCGTCTTCTCGATATTATCCGTGGACACCTTCATCACGCCCCGGCTGCTGTTCGCCATCAACAAGTAGTCCTTGCCGTCTTTCTGATAGACGATCATGTCCAAGGGGCGATTGCGGTTGCCCAGCTCGGCAATGGTGGTGCCTCGGATCTTTGCACCGGCCCTCAACTCGGAAAGCGGAAATCGGACCAGCGGCGTGCAGGTGTAGGCGGCCAGCAGGTTCGGCTCGTCGCCAATCTTGAACGGAACAAACGTTCGCACGGGCGACCGTGTTTCAAAGCGTCCGTGAGCGCCGTGATAAATCTCCACGCTCGTGCCGTTGCCCACGGTTCGGAATGGGAACGGAACGGCGCGCAGCGTCGAAGAAAACTCCTCGTTCGACAGCCCGGCGATGAGCACGCGGTCCTCCAGAAACGCGATGTCGGTAATCGATTCCTGGCGCGGATTGCTTTGGCGCTGACCGCTTCCGACCACGCCCTCGGTCGGAGCATCGGGCAGGATCGCTTTGGAGAACTTCACGTTTTCCAGCGAGACGGTTTCCATCTTGGCATCCGACTTGACGCGGACCAGCACCGGCGTGGCTTCGGGCCCGCGGCCTCGCGAAACGGCGAGATACGCGTTGCGAGAGATCGGGTTCACGGCCAGGTCTTCGATCAGAATCTGATCGGCACTCGTGCCAAGGAGCGCGGCGACCTTCTGATTGACGGCCTCCACTTTCAGCGGGTGGCTTCCGCTGGCGGGAGTGGTGTCTCCCGTGGCGATGGCGAAGATCGCGGCGCCTTTCGTGTCGGCGGCGAACAGGATGCCCTCCGGGCCAAAGGCGAGTTGGCTGGCAGATTTGAGGTCCGGTTGGCCGGGTTTGAGAGAGTCGGTCAGCTTTTCGCCGTTGGCTCCGACGGTGAGCAAACCGATGGCGAGGGCAACAAGGGACGTGGATAGGTGTGTCGATTTCATAAGGTGCCTTTCTTTCCTGGTTAAGACGCGCTCTTATCGGGAAATGGTTACGAGAACGGGGCAATCATTTCGCCGTCATGGCGGATCGTCAAGCCTGAAGGGGAGCGTGTCCCGCCGCGCCGGTGCATCACTGGTTTGTCCGTAGCGCCGGCTTTCGAGCCGGCCAGTGGCAAGGCGACCTCGCGCTGCACGAGGCAGGAAGGCCTCGCAACCTGCCGACAGGAATGTCGGCGTTACGCTGTGCGAACAGTTCGCAGATGCACCGCGGCGGCCTTCACCGCGCACAATTCATGTGCGGCGGCTGATGAATTGTGGTAGTGAGGAACGATTCGATCGCTTTCACAGCGACCGTAATGATTCAACCATGAAAACGACCATCTTCGTTCTTGGGGAATTTCCCGGAACAGCCAACCGGGGTGAGGCTGCACGGGCCTTCAAATTCCAAATGCCAAAACCAATCGCCTGCGCCATGTTCATTGCCGTATTGAATTGTGTCCTGTCGGTCGGACTGGGTGCTCCGTCCGTGACGGATTCGAGCCCGCTTCACCACAAAGCGCAATACTTCCAACAAGATTTGCTGGACAAACACTGGCTCGATGGTCTGTACGTGAGCATCGTTCCGGCGGCGCCTCCGGGAACGCAGCTTGAGCACACGACCCACGAACCCGGCAACGTCATTCACGCCGGCGTTTGGACGGGCCGTTACCTCGGCGGCGTAGGTTATCAGTACGTGGTCACCAAGGATCCGTGGGTCCGCCGGCACGGCGGAGAAATCCTGCGCGCTTTGCGGATTCTCCAAGAAGTCACCGGCAAACCAGGGTTGCTGGCTCGGGGATACGTCAAGGGACACGGTCCTGTGGAAGGCTGGGAGCGTCGCGGGGCCGACTCAGTCGAGTGGCATCAAGGCCAAGGCCAATACGCGGATTACCGATGGTACGGCGACGTGAGCGTCGATAACTTCAACGCCGTGCTTTACGGCTATGCGATCTATTACGAATTGGCCGCGGACGCCGCGCAGAGGCAATTTATCGCCCAGGATGTGGATCGCTTGATGTCGCATCTGATGGAGAATCACTGCCGTATCATCGATGTGGACGGCGAGGCCACCCGTTGGGGCCATGTGGGGATCGATCCTGATCCCTCGCGGGATGAGTATTACCGAAAGCTGTATGATTCGCTCCTGCGAAGGTCGGGTGCCGAGGAGGGGGTGTGGCGCCCGCCGTTGCGTTCCTCGCTGATGCTGCTGCCGGATCTGCTCATTGCCCATCGAATGACCGGCCAGTCCAAGTATTTGGACCTTTACCGCCGGGTCGTGACTCGATTCAAAGAGAATCCGGACCGGCGGCGCGAAGGTGGAGCGGCCGGACCCGAGCGCCTCGCCAGAATCAACCATAGCAGCGAAGGCCAGGCTTATGAGGCGCTCTACAATCTTCTCCGATACGAACGCGACCCGGAACTCTTGAAGCTCTATCGCCCGTGGCTGAGCGATCTCTGGGAAGTGAACTGGATGGAAGGGAACCCGCTCTTCGCCTGGATGACCTTAGCGTTGCTGCCCGAATACCGCGTTCCTCGAGAGCCAGGAGACACTGTCCCGCGCCTTCCCGAAGTTCCCCACGCCGAGGAAGGAATGCGCCTCGCGCTGGAAACGCTCCGGCTCTATCCCGTGGATCGTGTTTTGCGGCCCGTGATGAACTCCCTCCGCAAGGACATCGATTTGAATCCAAGTTCAACGAACCGGAAGCTGAGTCTGCGTCCGGTGCCGATCAACGAACGGCCGTTGGACAACGAGTACGCCTGGAAAGGGAATCCCTACGAACTGGATGGATGGCTGAAACCGGCCGTGACCATGTTTCAATTTGCATGCGACGACCCGCAAGTCGCCTGGTGCAGTGACAGCGCCGGTCGCGTTTTCACGACTCTGGACGGCGGCAAGCGCTGGCGGGACATGAGTGAGGGCCTGATGGGTGCGCGAGTCCAAAACATTCTCGCTTCCACCAACCGCACATTCGTCTTGCACGCGCAAACGGACCAGGGCCGGTTCGTGACGCGCGACGGTGGGATGAGCTGGCGGCCGGCGCCGACTACGGACCAACCTGCGTTCAGAAACCTTGACTTCAAGCAATGGCAGCCGGTCTCCGGGAAATTGCGCTTTCGCGTGAGTGAGGCCGGCGAGTTGGTCAGGAGCGTCGAGGGCGGCCAAAGTGAAATCGCCTGCATGAAAGGCTGGCGCATCCCGCGCGCTTATTCGCTGTTCGTCACGCCGCGCGGCTTGATGGCGAGCGGCCCGGGCGGTTGTTACCAAAGTTCGGACGGCGAAGACTGGAGTGAACTGAAACTCTGGCGCGAAGACGAAACCGGTGCGGCCGACTTTCTGCACGCCTACTGGATGGGACGCTACTACGGCTTCATTCGAAAGGATGAGTAAGAGCTTGAATCGTCCTATTCCCAAAATTCTGGAATTCGTGGCAGCAATGGTATTGACGGGACTGTTGGATGAACGACAGGTCGGCGTTTGTAGTCCCGGCTTTAGCCGGTTCGGGCCGCCTAAAGGCGGGATTACAAACCTTCCGCGTGTAGTCCATCCCACGGTCTCCTCTGTAAGCCGGCTCTTGTTTTTGAAACCTTGAAGAGAAAAAATGCGCGGACTCACGTCCGCTGCGGCGATCGGGATGGCCTTTATCTAAACACCACCTCGGCCCCCGGCGACTCTTCGTAGCTCACTTCGTGGCCATCGACCCATTTCCCGTTCTGGAGATAGAGCGACTTCGAGTGCATCCGCCCGTCAGCCAGGATCTCCATCGTGGCTTCGACTTCCGTGACCCCGTTCTTGTTTCCAGTCACCTCCTCGTGCGCTGTGATCTTATTCCCTTCTATGGTCATTGTGCCATGAGTGAAAAAGCCGGCCGTCGTGAAATAGTGATATTCCAACCGGCTGATTTTGGGATTCCACATGAGGATCGTTTCGCCGCCATATTCACCTTGGTTAATGGAATGCAGGATGCGGATGGCTTGTCCATTGAGCGCGCGCTCCCATTTCATCACGTCGTACATGGGCTTTTCCGGCGTGGACTGTCTGAATCGGCCTTTCCATGTTTTCCCAACGAACCGTTGGAGCGGTTCGAGTTCCTTGGAGAAACTTGGAGCTTCCGCTCCCGTGGCCAGACTGGAAGCACTGAGAAGAACGAGGAGCCCCAGGTGTCGTATGGTTTTGTGCATAGTGTATTCTGATGTGCTTTCGTGAGTTGCGTGAGACCGCCGGCGTCTAAGCCGCCACGAACAAATCTCGTCACGGATTCACAGTGGCAGATGCCGCTCTGACCGTATTGTAAGATTTTTACCTCATTCGCGAACGGGAACAAAGTTCACGTACTCTCCGCGACCAGTGAGGTACGCGGACGGGTTTAAGCCAGAGAACGCTTGAAAGTCTCGGATAAAATGCGGCTGATCGTAATAGCCACAGGCGCAGGCGAGGTCGGCCCACTCGATGGAGCTTTCATGTTCAATGCTTGCGACCACCCGCTGGAAGCGTCGCAGGCGGCAAAAAAGCTTGGGGGTGAGGCCCGCCCATTTCCCGAATTCGGCGATCAGGTGCTTGTGGCTGACGCCCAAGCGCTCCGCCACGATGAGAATTGTTCGCGCGTGGGGCGCCGTTTCAAAGGCTCTCAAAGCAAAGGCGACCCTCGCATCGCGCCGGAGGGGCTTTTGGGTATGTGTGAGGAGAAACCGCTCCAAGGCCTGGAATTTGTGCTCGGCGCTGGGCAGTTCCAGGAGGCGATCCCGCAGAGCCGCTGCATCAAGCCCCCACAACGCGTCCAGTTCGACCACCGAGTCCTGCAGTTCCGTCATCGGAAAACCGAAGAACGGATAGGCCCCGCCGGGTTTGAAATGGATGCCCATCATGGATGAATTTGGCATCGCGTCGATGACCAGGTATTCCGATTGCGCGCCGGAGATCCAGCTCCTGGTAAAACTCCGGAACTTGGAGTAATCCTCCCGGTCGAACAACCGCTTGGGAGCCGAGTCCAGATTGATGATCAGTTCCAGCGCGCCGTGGGGCATGACTCGCTCTCTCGTGTAACTCGGAGCGAGGCCTTCAAAGTACCAGAACCAATCGACGAACTCGGAAAGAGGAGCTTCAGGGACGTGCGTCAGATAAATCATGGCGGCAAGGCGCTGCGGCTTGTTGCATCTGGCTGACCACTTTTATGCGGCGAAGTCGGTGAGAATGCAACCTTCAACGCGCTTCGGTCGTGTCCTAATCCGGTGGCGGCGGTGCTGCCGCACCGCCCTGCGCCAGCGTAGCCGCGCATCCACCAGGTTGAGATTAGGACACAGCCCGCGCCCTAAATCGGCGGATCGCGAATTTGTTCGCAGCGACGGGCGTCTGGCCGACCGTAGAGCCGGTGCGTCTCGCCCGGCGGACTCAGGGTGGAACCGGGAACGGTTGCGAAATTTGCCCCTTGGCCGGGCGGCGAGACGCACGCCCTCTACGGCAGGCGGGGACGCCCGCTGCTGCTGCCTTGCGCCAAGAACTCCGGTTTGCGCCGGCCCAAAATCGCGCATTGTCAAGGCTTCATCCCCAATGCATCGTTCTTGAGCTAAGTCATTCCAATGCACGTATCGGTTTTGATGAAATGGATGCAACACCAATTCAGATGGGCGATTTGTTAATGAGTTCAAAACTAAGCCGACACCCCTCGCCCGGCCTTCGGCCACCCTCTCCCCATCTGTACCGGTTTAGCGTAGCGCAGATTTTCAATCTGCCGTATCGCAGAATTGGATTCTGCGTCGGCGGCGAACGGAACGCGCGTGCCGGAACTTACGACGCCCTGCCGACTGCAAGTCGGCGATACGGCAGACTGCAAGTCTGCGCTACGAGACACCGGACGCTAAACACGCACACCCATCTGATGGGAGGATGCTGGGGTGCGGGGCTTGTTTCATCTCGGTCTGCTTCCGAACGATTCAGTAATGGGACACCATGCCAGATCGTCTTCCAATTTATGATCTCGAACAGGACTTCGTAGCCGGACTGCAACAGCAGCGGCGACTCATCATTCAGGCGCCCACGGGTTCGGGGAAGTCCACGCAAATTCCCCAAATCTTGCTCGAACATGGCTTTCTCAGGAACGGCCAGGTGATCGTCCTTCAGCCCCGGCGGCTCGCGGCCCGTTTGCTCGCCTCCCGCGTCGCTCAGGAACGGAGCGCGGAGCTCGGCCGCGAAGTCGGTTACCAAATCCGGTTCGAGCATGTGGCCGGAGATGACACGAAGATCAAATACGTGACCGAGGGCATTTTACTCCGCCAAATGATTCAAGATCCGAAATTGGCGGGGGTTCAAGTCGTGATCTTTGACGAATTTCATGAGCGCCACCTCTACGGCGACATTACACTGGCTCGCGCTCTGGATCTTCAAGAAACCGAACGTCCGGATCTGGCCCTCATCGTCATGTCGGCGACATTGGAAGCCAGTTCGCTTCAAGCCTACCTTCAACCCTGCGCCGTGCTGTCGTCCGCGGGGCGCACCTTCCCGGTGGAGGTCGATTACGCCTTGAAACGTCCTGATCCAAATTCACCGCCGGTGTGGGAGCTTGCGGCTGAGGCCTTCCGCGCGCATGTCCAATCCGGAGGCGCCGGCGACGTCCTGGTCTTCATGCCGGGCAGCTATGAGATTCAGCAGACGCTCGAGGCCATCCGCCAAACCTCGGAGTCGAAGGGCTTCCTCCTGCTCCCGCTTCACGGCGAACTCCCGCCCCGCGACCAAGACGCCGCGGTGGCACGGTACGATCAACCCAAGGTGGTTGTTTCCACGAATGTCGCCGAAACTTCCTTGACCATCGAGGGCATCCGGTTGGTGATCGACAGCGGGTTGGCGCGCATTCCGCGCTATGACCCGAATCGCGGCATCAACACCCTGCTCGTCGAGAAGATCAGCCGCGCCTCGGCCGAGCAGCGCACCGGCCGGGCCGGGCGCACCGCGCCGGGACGCTGCGCGCGCCTTTGGTCGTCGCAAGAACACTGGGAAAGGCCGGAACACGAACTGCCGGAAATCAAACGGCTGGATCTATCGGAAGTCGTTCTGACTTTGAAAGCCGCCGGCATTCAAGACCTGCGCAGATTCCGCTGGCTCGAGCCGCCCTCGGAACAAGCGCTGCAGCACGCCGAGGAACTCCTCATCGATTTGGGAGCATTGAAAGCCGTAGGGCAAGCTTCCAGCCTGCCCCGCCACGAGAATTCATCCGAGAGCTTCGAAAAACCTGAGACGTCAGAAGGCTCAGGGCTATCCGAACCCCACCGCCTCCCTCAACCCTCAACCCTCAACCCTCCACTCAGTCCGAACGCACCCGCGGCGCCGCCTTCCGCAGAGTCACCGCCCGTCCGGACTACCCTTCAGATCACCGACCTTGGCCGCCGCATGCTGGCGTTCCCGGTGCATCCGCGGTACTCTCGAATGCTGCTCGCCGCCCAAGAGTATGGCTGTGTTTATCAGGCATGCTTGGTGGCGGCTTTGACGCAAGGACGAGACCTGTTGATCCGCAACCCCGGCAGAGAGGTCGGTTCGTTCCGCGAAGATTTGTTCGGCGATCGCGCGTCCTCTGATTTCTGGATTCTGATGCGGGCATGGAGCTACGCGGCCAAAAACAATTTTCGGCTCGAAGCGTGCCGCAAAGCCGGCGTGCATGCTCTGACGGCGCGCCAGGTCGGGCCGCTGCTCGACCAATTCCTCGACATTGCCCGGAGGGAAGGCTTGAACATTGAGCGCGCTTCGGTGCCGGACGAAGCGCTTCAGAAATGCATCTTGATCGGCTTCTCGGACCGCGTGGCCCGCCGGTTGGACGAAGGGACGCTTCGCTGCGATTTAGTTCACGGCCGACGCGGAGTGCTGGCCCGCGAAAGCGTCGTCCAGCACAGCCCGGTGCTCGCGGCCGCCGAAGTCAGCGAGGTCGAGGGCCGCGACCAGTCCTTGAGCACGCTGTTGTCGCTGGCGACGGCCATTGAGATCGATTGGCTGCGCGAATTGTTCCCGGAAGACATTCGAACCGAGCCGCGCACTTATTATGATTCCGGCGCCAAACGGGTTTACGCGGAGGAACAAATTCGTTTCCGTGATTTGGTACTGGACACGCGCCGCCTCGAGCCACCGCCGGCCGACGCCGCCGCTCGGATTCTGGCGAACGAAGTGTTGCTCGGCCGCTTGGTCCTGAAACATTGGGATCACAGCGTGGACCAATGGATCCTTCGGCTCGAACTCCTCAGCCGTTGGTGCCCGGAGCTGCAACTGACGCCGATCCGGGACGAGGACCGGCGCTATTTGGCCGAGCAGATTTGCCATGACGCCATTTCCTACAAGGACATCAAGGAGCGGGAAGTCAAAAGCGTCGTGAAATCCTGGCTTTCGAGCGAGCAACAGGAACTCGTGGAAAAGCACGCCCCGGAACGGCTCCCGCTCGCCAACGGGCGAACTCCCAAAATTACCTACGTGCCCAACGGCGATCCGTATGTTGCCGTCCGTCTTCAAGAATTGTACGGCGTGAGAGGTTTGCCGCGAATCGGAATGACCCGCGTGCCGGTGTTGGTGCATATCCTGGCGCCGAACATGCGTCCGGTGCAGATCACACAAGATTTGGCCAGCTTCTGGAAGGAACACTATCCGCGCATCAAACAGGAATTGCAGCGAAAGTATCCGAAACACGAGTGGAGGTAACTCGCGGGAGACTCCTGGTTGCGCATCAGGGTTCCCAAGCATGAAAGGAAAATGATCCAATGAAAACCATCGCAACCTTTATCACTGCCGTAATGGTGATGATTCCCTTCAGTCTGAGCGTCGAGACGGCTGAGACGCCCGGCGGATCGAGCCTGTCGGCTAGAGAAGCCGAATGGTTGGCAACGGGATTTGCGACTCGCCTCTCGAAAGGCGATTGTCTCGAAATTGTGCGGCATCCGGCAAGATTCGACTTCTCGCGCGGAGCAATTCAGGAACTGCCCTCTTATCGGCCCGATTCCATCCGGCCTTTCCAAGTGGACTTGCGGAGCGCCGACCTTTCGAATCTGGATTTGAGCCGGCGCTTGGAGGACCTGTTCCACGCGGACTTCGACAGCCGGACCCGGTGGCCCGCAGAGTTGCCGAACGGCTTCGATCCGCGGCGAATGATGGAGCTGGGCACGAATCCCGGCCTCGGGCTGCGGGAGCTTCACAAGCAAGGCATCACGGGGAAGGGAGTCGGCATCGCCATCATCGATCAAGTGCTCTTGGTGGACCACGTGGAATACAAGGACCGCCTGAAACTCTACGAAGAGATCCACAGCCTGGCGGCGAGCCCCGCCCAGATGCATGGACCGGCCGTGGCGTCGATCGCTGTTGGCCGAAGCGCCGGCGTCGCGCCCGAGGCCGATCTCTATTACATCGCGGAGATGCACATCGAACCGAAAGCTCAAGGCGGTGGATTTGATTTCGACTTCACCTGGCTGGCCAAATCCATCGATCGCCTTTTGGAGGTGAACGCCCGGCTGCCGTCCGCCCATCGCATTCGGGTCATTTCCACTTCGGTGGGCTGGTCACCTCACCAGAAAGGCTACCAGGAAGTGACCGACGCGGCGGCGCGAGCGAAACAGGCCGGAGTCTTTCTGATCTCAACCGCCCTGGAACAGACGCACGGGCTGGCCTTTCACGGGCTGGGACGGGAACCGCTCCGCGATCCTGACCTGCCTGCATCCTTTGGCCTCGGCTCCTGGTGGAAGAAAATGTTCCTCGACGGCCTCCGTCGCTTCCCACCCGACAAGCGCCTCCTGGTGCCAATGGATGCGCGAGCGACCGCAAGCCCGACGGGGGAACGGGACTATGTTTACTACTCAAGCGGCGGCTGGAGTTGGTCGGTTCCATACCTGGCCGGCCTTTATGCTTTGGCGTGCCAGGTCAAACCTGAGATCACACCTGAAGCATTTTGGACTTCGGCGTTGAAGACGGGCGACACCGTCAAGATCCGTCAGGGAGATACCGAAATTGAGCTCGGCAACATCGTGAATCCGGCGGCCCTTCTCAAAACGCTCGGAAGACAGAACTGAACGAGCCCAAACATTTACAGGGCTGAAACCGCAAATCCACGCGAATTGGCGCGAGTCCGATGGGCGCATCTCGACACTGCTACCGAATCTCCAACGAAGTAACTCCCTCTCCTCCACAAAGTGGAGGAGAGGGCCGGGGAGAGGAGAAACGTTCCCAGGCGCGTCTGGCTACGGTCACCACACGAGGTTGCCCTCTCCCCGACCCTCTCCCACTCCTCCGTCGTGGGAGAGGGAGAAGACAACGGCGGCAGTGTCGAGATGCGCCCGATGTCATTCGCGTTCATTAGCGTCGATTAGCGGTTGAACTCAACGCCTAGGATTAGGCGGGCTCGGCGTGGTCTGCCTAGCGACGGTTTCTGGGCTTCACCAACGCCTTCAAGCCGCGGACGAGCCGATGGATGCCCTCGGCCGCGACCTCCTTTTGCAAAGCGCCGTAGGCCACGCGAAGGTGGCAGCCTTTCGTCAAGCCAAAGGTCGTGCCCGGAATGGCCGCGACGCGGAATTCTTGAATCAGTTCTTCCACCAGAGCCATCGGCTCCCAATCGGTGTGCAAACGGAGCAAGAAATAGAAAGCGCCGTTGGCGGCGGGCACGGCGCAGATTGCCTTGATGGATTCCAGCTCGCGGAGAAACAATTCGCGCGCCTCGAGAATCGACGTGAGCTGCGTTCGGCAATAGGCCTGGCCTGCGTTGAGGGCGCCCATCGCGGCATATTGAGAAATGACGGGCGGACAAATCAGGATTGTGTCCTGAATTTTTTTCACCGACACAAACAAGTGTTCCGGGACGACCATGTAACCGATGCGCCAGCTCGCGAAGCCATACGCTTTGGACAGCGAATACAGTGAGATCGTATGACCCGCGCTCCCGGGAATCGAACCCGGGGAAAAATGGCGCGCGCCGTCATAGGTGAAGTACTCGTACGCTTCGTCATGGATGTGGAAAATGCCGAGATCGCGGCAGAGGGCGTTGAGCTCGCGCAGCGCCTCTTCCGAATAAACCGCGCCGGTCGGGTTGTTTGGGGAGATGCTCACCACCGCTCGCGTCTTCGGAGTGATCGCTTGCCGGATCGCCTCCGGTCGCAACTGATAGTTTTCATCGGTGGCCACAGGAACCGGCCGGCATCCGGCCATGACGATGGCCATGTCGTGGTTGAAGTAGTAGGGGGTCTGCAGAATAATTTCGTCGCCGGGGTCGGTGATGGCCAGGACCGCATTCATGAACGCCATGTTGCCGCCGGCGGTGACCACCAAGGCGTTGGCGGCGCCGAGTCGAATTTGGTTTTCCGATTCGAGTTTGGCTTGAATGGCCTCCAGCAGGCCGGGAATTCCTTGCACCAGCTTGTACTTGTGGTTCTCGGGTTCGGCGAGGAAACGGTTGATCTGACCGATCGCCTCCTGCGGCGGTCCGTAATAAACGACGCCTTGTCCGAGAGAGATCGTGCCGGGGTGGTTCTTGATCAATTCGCCGACCACCGGAATGATGGGTGATTGCACCGCCTGCATGCGGAGTGGTTCGCGAGGGGTTGTCATGTCACAGATATTCCGTTAACATGCAAGGCAACTCCTAACAGATGGAGTCGAGTCCAGGAAGCTCCAATTCTTCGCGTCACTCTTCTCATCTTGCCGGCGGGTCAGGTTTCGCTAATTTACCTCCACGAAACAAGTTTAGCACACGTATGCCCATTTACGAATTTGCCTGTTCGAAGTGCCGCGTGATTTTCAACTTTCTATCCAAGCGGATTCAGCCCGACCATTTGCCGACTTGCCCGAAGTGCGGCAACAAGAAGATGGTCAAGCAAATGAGCCCATTTGCCATGCCTCGCGGCGCGAAGGAGCCGGCGCCCGCCAACGACGCCGGAGGCGCAGGAGACGAGGGCCCGATGCCCGACTTCGAGGATCCGCGTGTCGCGCGCGCCATGAGCGAATTGGAGCGAGACATGGAACACATCGACGAGAACAATCCCAAGCACATGGCCCACATGATGCGCAAGATGAAGGACATCTTGCCCGCGGGATCCATGCCCAAAGAACTCGACGTCGCCATCAAGCGCCTCGAGGCGGGGGAAGACCCGGAGAAGATCGAGGAAGACATGGGCGATGTGTTGGGGGATCTGATGGGCGGTCCTGAGGATGAGGAGGGGATGGGAGGCTACGGCGGAGGCTACACGCGGGATAGCGGGCTCTACGATTATTGAGGCGGGCCAGAACCTTCGACACGGCAGCCAACGTGGCCGCAGCCAGCAATTCTCATTATGGCGGAAGGCGCCACGCGCTTGGAGTCCCGGCTTTATTGACGAGACCGTTGGATGAACGACAGGTCGGCGTTTGTAGTCCCGGCTTTAGCCGGTTCGGGCCGTCTAAAGGCGGGACTACAAACCTTCCGCGTGTAGTCCATGCCACGGTCTCCTCTGTAACCGGTTTTCGTGCGCCGGCCGGCTAAAGCCGGGTCTCCGTACAGGCCCACGACGAACCGTTCAGGAGCCAGTTGTGTGCAGAGTTTAGGGCGGTCGCCGCGGGAACGCATCCTATGTCTTATCGGAAGCTCAAGATCGGTTACTTCGCGCTCGAGGCTTTGAATTCCTTAGCCACGTCCTATTACTTTTTCTATCTGTTCTTTTTCATGGCCACGGAATACGGCTTCACCAACCGGGACAACCTGGCGATGGCCGCGTTGAACGGCTTTGTTTATATGCTGAACGCGTGGCTCGGCGGGCGTTTCGGCCAGCGCTACGGTTACTTCAGCGCGCTGAGCCTGGGGGTCGGCGTCATGGCGGCGTCGCTGGCCGTCGGCGCGTTTCTCCACAATCAGTGGGGTCACATCGTGGTGATGGTCGTTTGCACGCTGGGCATGTGTTTCACGTGGCCGAATCTGGAAGCGCTCGTCAGCGAAAGGGAAAGCCCGCACGAGTTGCCGCGCACGCTGGGCCTCTACAACATGGTTTGGGCTGGCGCGGGAGCGCTGGCGTTTTTCGCCGGGGGAGCCTTGCTTGAAAGCCTAGGGCCGCGAAGCCTGTTTTGGCTGCCCGTTGGAATTCAATTGTCCCAGCTTCTCCTGCTGGCCTGGCTGAGCAAGAAACTGAAATTCACGGTCCTCGTTCCGCCGGATCAGGCACTCTCGCATGCGCCGCGGCTTCCGTTGAACCCGCGCCCCATCGCTCGCGCCAAAACCTTTCTCCAAATGGCCTGGGTTGCGAATCCTTTCGCCTATATCGCGGTGAACACGGTCGTGGCCGTCGTGCCAGGGATCGCGAAGAGCTTCGATCTGACTCCCACGCTGGCCGGTGTTTTTTGTTCCGTGTGGTTTTTCGGACGGTTGGCCACCTTTCTTGCGCTCTGGCTCTGGGACGGATGGCACTACCGCTTCCGATGGTTCATTAGCGCCTACCTCCTCTTGGTCGCCGGTTTTGCGGCGCTTCTCCTCGGCTCGAAACTGTCCACGATCATTGTGGCTCAAGTCGCCTTCGGCATGGGTCTGGGGCTCATCTATTATTCGTCGCTCTTTTATTCGATGGATGCCGGCGAAGCGAAGGCAGAGCACGGGGGTCTCCACGAGTCAGCGATCGGCGCCGGGATTTTTGGCGGGCCGGCGATTGCGGGCAGCGCCCTGTATCTGTACCCTGCCAGTCCGCAAAGCGGGACGGTGGCTGTTGCCGCCGTTCTGATGATTGGCTTCCTGAGCCTGCTGGTAATGCGCTATCGAAGCCGCGGGAGCTACTAAATTCGGAGGAATTCTACGCTTCCTTCACCGTGAGCGGGCCGTCGAACATCGTCAGACTCACGACCTCCGTCCTCGCGACGTGAGGACCATGCCGCTCGCCTTTCGGCGCGAAGAAGAAAGCGCCCGGGGTGTAAACGACTCCGGACTCTTCCCATTCGCCGGAGAGAATGTAAACCGATTCGTTCGCCAGCGGATGGATATGCGCCGGAATGGTGACGCCTTGTTTGAATTTGCGCAACACGGTCACGCCGCCGGTGGCTTCGTTTTGGTGCAGCACCAACAACTCGACACCGGAATAGGGGCCGGGCTGCCACATCTTGTCCTTGGCTAATGTGACGTATTGGTACATGCGCTCATCAAAGGCCCTCGCCGGAGAATTGCAAGCCGGCTTTGGTAATTCGAATTCTCTCTCGAAATGAGACGAAGCCCCTCACCCCATCCGTCTCCCTCATCACAGATAGGGTATGTGTTTGGCGGTGGCGCATTGGCCGTAGCGCAGACTTGCAGTCTATCACTATCGCCAGAAATCGTCTAAAGCCGCGACGATTTTTCCGGCGCGCGGCCTTCCAGGCCGCTGCGGCCGCACACGGAAGGCGAGGCTCGGAGATTTTCGGGCGCCTCGGGCTTTCGGAGCCGCTGCGGCCTGGAAGGC